>JBFJPL010000057.1:0-26933 GCA_041617155.1 Kiloniellales bacterium | reverse complement strand
TCCGTAAAGAGTTGGTGCAACCGAGTATCACGGAGCGCAAGGGACGCATCGTGAAACTCATGGGCGACGGGCTCTTGGCTGAATTTCCCAGCGTCGTTGAGGCCGTCCAGTGTGCTGTCGAAATTCAACAATCCATGGTTGAACGTGAGGCCGACTTTCCCGACGACCGGCGTATCAGGCTCCGTATCGGGGTCAACCTAGGGGATATCATCGTCGAGGGCTCGGACATCTACGGCGACGGCGTCAACGTGGCCGCGCGATTGGAAGCCCTCGCCGATCCGTGCGGAGTCTGCGTTTCCGGCACCGTTTTCGATCACGTCAAAGGCAAAGTCGGCCTGGAATTTGCGGACCTGGGAGAGCAGCAGATCAAGAACTTCGACCAACCCGTCCGGGTCTATCGGATCGCGCTGGAAGGTGAGACGGGCAGAAACGAACCCCACAGTGCTTGCACTGTCAGCGCTGCCGAGCCGGAACTGTCCGACAAGCCTTCCATCGCCGTCCTTCCCTTTGAAAACATGAGCGGAGATCCCGAGCAGGAGTATTTTTCCAACGGCTTAGCCGAGGACATCATCACCGCCCTCTCCCACTGGCGCTCCTTTCCAGTCATTGCCCGTAACTCCAGCTTCTCGTTTAAGGGCCAACAGGTGCAAGTCCAAAAGATCGCTGAAGAGCTCGGAGCCCGATACATCCTGGAAGGCAGCGTGCGCAAAGCTGGTAAGCGCCTGCGGATTTCAGCCCAGTTGATCGATGCGCAAACCGGGCACCATGTCTGGGCCGAACGCTTCGACCGTCAACTGGAGGACATCTTCGACATCCAGGACGAAATCACAAACAGCATAGCAGCCACGATGGTGCCGGAACTCGAGCACTTTGAACACAGGCGCTCTGTGGTTAAGAGGACCGAAGACCTGAACGCCTGGGACTATTATCTAAGAGGCATGGAAACCTTCCATAATGAGACTTGCGAAGGCATTGCTGCTTCGATGCACATGTTTCAGTCGGCAGTCGATCTGGACCCTAATTATTGCGACGCATGGGCGCGGCTTGGTTGGTGCTATTCAAAGCATGTCATGCTCGACTGTGTTGAAGACCGGGGGGCCTATTTAAAGCGTGGGTTCGAAGCGGCGCGCAGAGCCGTAGCACTTGATGACAGTTCGGCCCTGGCACATATGAGCGTAGGTACTGTGCACATCTGGGCTGAAGAAACTGCCCTTGGGCTGGCCGAAGCGCAGACCGCCCTGCAGCTGAACCCCAACTTTGCTCATGCCGCTATGGCCGTGGGCAATCGTCTCGACCTAGTGGGCAAAACGGAAGAGGGGATTGCCCAGATGGAGCGAGCCCTGATGCTCAACCCGCGAGATCCTAATCGCTGGCGCTATATGGCCTATCTCTCACGGGCTTATATCAGCATAGGCGAGTATCAGCGCGCCGCCGATTGGGCACGGAAAGCTGTCTTGTTGCGCCCCGATCTTCCTGAAGCCTTGTTTCGCTGTGCGGTCTGCCTTGCGCATCTTGACGAGGTGGACGAGGCACGAGCCTTGCTCGACCGGTGCAAGGTTATTGACCCGACTTATTTGACGAGGAAGGCCAACTGGCGCCCCTACGCGAACCAAGCAAGAAACAACGAATTCCTCAGCGGCCTGCGTCGCCACAAGCTGCTCCCATGACTTAATAGTTGTTCCAAGAAACGGCACAGCTGACAATAGTTGAACATTGGCAAGCGAAGTGGCCCAAAAAAGGGAAGGTTTGATCTTCGGGAAAGAAGGACAAAAACTCAGAGACTCGCGCGCGAGTGTCGAAGATCAAATGTCCGAGACGGGTCGCCCTGCCATTGGTCCGCTCATCACCGAGAAGCAGACGAAAACGATGAGAGGGCGGACGTGCCGGTTTGATTGTCGGCTGTTGGGGGTGAAGCGGTCGCAGCGGCAGCTTGGTCGGAACAGCCGCTCATAGCCGAGGCTGTTGAAAAAGTCCCCAGAACCAGAGTTCTTGAAACAATGATTTAATGCTCGGGGCGATGTTGAATCAAAATGATTTCCCACCCGGCCAAGAGGAACGATTGTTGCACGAAATCTAGCGGCTCTGACTCTTTCAACAGCCTCAGCCATTTCCGGACATTGCAAGCATCCCCAATTCTCGTAACCGACGATGCCTTCTGACGGAGGCTCATCTGAGATCCAATCCATCTTGAACGTGCTTTCCCCTGCCGCGATTTTGCAAAGGGGCCTGGAAGCGGGATCACGCAGGCGCCCGCCGCCGGTGAGGGCAAGCGCCTTGCTCTTTATCAGCGATCCTTGTGACCGACGGGTATGTTAAACATTTCCGCGGCGTCGCTCTCCGGGAATTGCACAAATAGTTCGAGCTTGTAGGGCCCCTTGATGTCGTGGTTGCCCTTGGCTTGAAGAAAACCGCCTTCAGCTGTTGGCGACAAGAAGCGTATCACCTCCTTGTCCCATTCATCGTCGTTTTCGGGAACGATCTTGAAAAACGCCTGAAAGCGCCCGGCGTCAATGGATTCCGTAAAGGCGTTGTACGCAAATACCTTGAATCCGCACTCCTCCGAATACAACGCCTCGATATGGTGAATCTTGTTGGGCGCCATAAAGAATACGCCGCCGTGCCGCCCCTCATGGACCTCGTGCGCGCCTTCCGTTCCGGCCATCGGACCCTTCATCTCCGACACCGTATCCGTCATCCCGGGCATCGCATCTTTCACTCCGGCCATTGACTCGGCGCCTTTCATCGAGCCCTTGTATAAGGCTCCGCCCAACTTCTTTTCGGCTCCTTCCATCAATTCCACGGTTATTTCGCACGCCGGCTGTCCGGCCGCCCATGCGACGTCGGCCCGCGCGCGCGGCACCCCCGCGGCCAACAGCACCAGCACGGCCAAAGAGGCCAGAGCCGTCGTCTTCATTTTGTGCCGTTCGGCGAGATACATCCTGATCAACCTCGCTCGCCTCCTAGATCGTTGTTAAGTTGACCCGGCAATTCGCACTTGCCTTGAAATTTCAGGTTCGAGCCTGCCAAATCGACGGGTGAAAAGCAACGACAGGAGGCCTTGGCGACCATAGCGGCCATGACGGCCGCCCATTTCCTCCCGAGACGGCGGAGATCCATCGGTTTCCTGTCATCCAGACATGCACCTGCCTTCAACATACTCAGACTTCGCACCACACCTCGGTTCACGCTGGCGCAGGCTTGGCTCGCAGGCCGATTTCCGAGGGAAGCTGACGCCCACTAACTCCAAGGACCGCTTCGGGCCACCCCTTGCCGTCAGAGGCGCTTTCAATGCACGTCGGGAGTTAGGTGTAGAGCCGACGAAACAGGACAAAACGTCAACTTACCGACGCAAACTCACCGTCGCCGCAGGCGCCTCGCGACAGCCGGGTGTAGCCGAGGCTGTTGAAAAAGTCAGAGCCGCTAGATTTCGCCCAACAATCGTTCCTCTTGGCCGGGTGGGAAATCATTTTGATTCAACATCGCCCCGGGCATTAAATCATTGTTTCAAGAACTCTGGTTCTGGGGACTTTTTCAACAGCCTCAGCCAGAAGGAGACTTTGGTCATTATGACCCTGCGGCCAGCTTACAGCCTCTGGAATAGTGTTCGTTCGTCCCGCATTTGGCCCCAGCACGTTTGAGTATCTCAACAACGCCCGCATAGCCCCTGTTTGTAGCATCGTCCAATCCGGTGATGCCGTCGGAGTCTGCCGCGCTAACGTCTGCCCCCTCGGAGATGAGGAATTCCAAAATGCTCTCTTGCGTTGCCAGGACCGCCAGATGAAGCGGCGTCACGTCCGTTACATCCCTGGCGTTGACGTTCGCCCCTTTTGCGACCAGCAGCTGAACTACACCCATTTGGCCCGCATCGGCTGCCCAGTGCAGTGCCGTCTTGTGCGCGATATCCTTCTCATTGACATCAGCACCGGCGGCGATCAAGACCTCGACCTGCGCGGCGTCGCCAGCCTTGGCCGCGTCATGGATCGGGCCCGCCTGCACCGGAGAATGAACAACCGAGGCAAAAACAAAGATCAGCGTAGCCACGACCGCCGTGCTCCACGCAGTGATTGTCATGGCTTCCCCCCATTTTCTTGCAATAGGGCAACCTGATCAGAGAGTTTATATACCAACATCGAACATAGCCTGTCCATTTGTCGGGGACTGAATTCCGGGCACAACGTATCGCTCTCTTTCCGCCGGAAATTGTCGATGACGAGACAGGCAAATCGTCACCGGAATTCCCGACGCCCGACGGCCGCCGCTTCGCCAATCGCGATTGCGCGGCGACCCTCGAGGCGCTGCGTGAGCAAGCGGTTAGCCGCGCCGAGGTGCGGGCGATGTTGACGGGCGCCTGAGCGGAACGCCCCGGGAACCGCGCTAGAGTCTTGTCGCTTACGGCTGCGGACCCGGGGGGTACCGCGCCGGACGACCGGCGGGCCGCATGCGCGGCCTGAGAGCGATTCCAGACAATCTGGAATCGCTTTAGAGCCAGCGCCGGACGGCCCGTTTGTAAAGCAGGTAAGTGTCACCGAACTTGGCTTCCAGGTAACGCTCCTCGCGCCCGATCACGCCGTAGCGCATGACGACCAGGGTGGGAACCACGGTGGCGATGATCCAGATGCTGCCGGCGGCGATTCCGATGCCCACATGGATGACGCCGAAGGCCAGGTACATGGGGTTGCGGCTGAAACGGTAGGGTCCGCTGTCGACTACGGCGGTAGACGGCTTCCACGGCTCGGGCCTGGTGCCGCGCGAGCGAAAGGTCAGCCCCGCCCAGACGACGAGCAACAGGCCGGCGGCGATGGCCGAGGCGCCGGTCGCATACCAGGCGATCCTGCCCTGACCCGCACCCGACGGCCACAAGTACTCGGCCCCGGCGCCGAGCAGCACGAACCCGAGGTGGATCGCCACCGGCGGGGCAATGACATCGGGATGGTCGGACTCGGACATTCGGCGCCTCTACTGCCTCAGGTAGCGTATCACATCGGGCTGGATCGGGCTTGAAGACGCGAGGGCGGCTTTGGGTTACGAGCGGCGGTCGACACGCCTTCGCGCGTCGGACCGCTGCCGAGGGCGAAGCTGACGAAACTCGTCAGAAAGCTGACGTTCGGGCTCGAACTTCGGCTTTGTGTAGGGAAGCGGCTATCACCTTAGGCTGCCTCCCATGCGTGCTTGTAGCCAGAACTGGAAGTCGCGGCGCGCCAAGTGCGGGGTGTTACACCAGATCTCGATATCAAAGACCGGTTTGATGGGGTCAAAGGAGCTTGGCGGCTGCGTTGCAACCCGCTCGCGGCCCGCGCACCACCGCGCGGCCCACCCCTGACCAACGGACAAGAGCTCAGCGGTCAATTGTCGGATCTTTGTTATCGAGATCCGGTATCAATGTGGTTCCTGTGTGAACAGGTCCTGCATCGCCTCCGCAAGGATCTCGCGATTCAAGCGGGGGGCAGACCGCTTGTACTTCGCGTTGGCAATGACGTGCTCGAAGATGAAGCGTGGATGGTATCGGGCAAAAGGCCGATCTTCGGCGGCATACAATTCGTCGACCAAGTAGGATCGAAGGTCGGCGGGTAAAGCCATGTCCCGATCCGCGCATTCCCGCTCAAGCAGAGCAACGAACTCGTCGTGCGAAGGCGCTTCAACCCGAATACGGTATGGGATCCGCCGCATGATGTCGGCATCCATCACGCTCTCAAGCGGCAGGTTGGTGGAAAATATCAAGACGACGTCAAAGGCGTAGGCGAACTTCCGTCCCGTTTCGAGCGTGAGGTAGTCAGCGCCGTGCTCCAAGGGGACGATCCATCTATTCAGGATATCGATAGGCCGTAGCAATTGCCTGCCGAAATCGTCTACGAAGAGAACTCCGCCTGATGCCTTCATTTGCAGCGGCGCATCGTAGAAATGCGCGCGTGGATGAAAGTTCAGATCGAGCATATCCAGCGTCAGTTCCACACCGGTCGATAGAAGCGGGCGGCGGCAGCATACCCAGCGCGGATCGTTGGCGCTGTGCCTCACGGCACATCCGCCTTCCATGGCGCCATGCTCGTCTTCGAACTCCAACGCCTCGTGGACCGTGGGGTCGAAGACCTTGATGACCTGGCCATCCACCTCGATACAGCGTGGCAAGTAGATCAACTGCTGAAAGCACCGCCCGGCGGCACGCGAGATCCACGATTTTCCATTGCCTGGCGGTCCATACATGAGAATGGGCTGCCCAGAGTTCAGCGCGGTCCCCATCCTGTCGACAAGTGTCTTCGGCGTGATCAGATGTGACAGGGCCTGAGAGAGCATCTCTTGATCGACCTGCTCTTGGGCGAGGCTTTGCTTTAGGACCTGTGTCTCAAAGGCAGCCAGAGGAACCGGAGCGGGTCCGACATATTCCGATTGCTCGATCGCCTCAACAGCGCGCGCTCTGCCGGAATCACTTAGAGTGAAGTGCACGTCCAAGGGCCGGTCAGGGTTGGCCGACGAGCCCAAAGGCTCGATGAACTGCCTTTCCCGAATGCGATCCACGAGGCCCTGGACGATCAGCGGGGATAGCTTCAACTCCTCCACCAGGGAGGAGGCGCAGTCCGACCCGTTCAAGTACATGCTTTTCAACACCAATCCCATCAGAAAGCCAAGGCTCAGGCCGGTCTCCTCGATCGACTTCGGTCGTCGAGGCTGTCTGGACATCACCGCATCCAGCCGTTTCGGATCGACGGCACCAATCTCCAACAAATGCTGCGCCAAATCGCCGCCGATATCCCTCTGCCGGGCCAGGGCACGTTCAAGATCGGTCGGTTGAATGAGGTTCTCCGCAGTGAGAAGCGCGCCAAGATTCATAGCAAAAGCCCCTATGGAGACACAGTCATCTTCAACGCCGCCATGTAGAGCGACATCCCCCGTTTCTAGCCCCCAGGTGCCAAGTTTCCGTTAAGGCCGGTTAACGGAATTAGCATCCATCGCTCTAACCACCAGGCGTACTTGAAGTCCATTCTTGGTCACGGCAAGGATGTCCGTTGCCTGACACCCCCGCCACAAATCCCGGCAGGCGCCGTCGACGGGCCGGTTTCTCCATTGTGTTGAACTGTGCTTGCCGCAGGAGACGTTTGTCCCAGGTTCCTCGGAAGGGCGCTCGGCTGTCTCAGGTACAAAGGCGGTTACGGGTCGATACCGTTGATAAACTCGGTCGCCAACCGTTGCGGCGCAACGAAGGAATCAAGATCGCGAATTTCTTGAGTCATTCTTGGTTTGGGAAGGCGCGGCACGAGTCAATATTGCGTTCGAAGGTTCCGAAAATAGTTTATCAACAGTATCGGTCATTCTCCCCCGTTCGATTGAGGCGTCGGCCACGACTGCTTCCGAAGCTACACCGGACAGAATCAGCTCGATTCCCGATATCGAGCCCGAAGAATCCGAAACCGGGGGTGAAACGGAAGCGCCGTCGACATGGCTGGAACGGGGAAAATAGCCATCAAAACCGGTCGTCGGTGTCCGGACAAAAAACGCCCACTCGGCAAGGCAGCGGCCGGTTTGGGTTGGCAAGCCATGTTATACCAAATCTCGATGATAAGGACCTATTTCATGGCGGCGCCTAGAGGTTTCAGAATGACATCCATCCGGCCCTTCCAGATCGAAATTCCCGACGAAACCCTCGAGCGCATCCGCGCGCGCGTCGCCGACTATCCCTGGCACGAGATGCCCGACGATGGTGGCTGGGACTACGGCACCAACCTCGATTACATGAAGGAGCTCTGTGCCTATTGGGTGGAGGAGTTCGACTGGCGGAAGCAGGAAACCGCCATCAACCGCTTCTCCCATTTTATGGCCCCGGTCGACGGTATCGAGGTTCATTTCATCCACGAGAAGGGCACTAGGGAAACGCGCGGGGGGCCGGCGCCCTTACCGTTGATCATCAGCCATGGCTGGCCGGGTTCGATCGTCGAGTTCTTGGATATCATCGAGCCCCTGGCGCACCCGGAACGCTTCGGCGGCAAAGTCGAAGACGCCTTCGACGTGGTCGCGCCGTCGTTGCCGGGCTTCGGGTTTTCGGGCCGCCCGCCGCGCCCTTATGGTCCCCGCAAGATTGCCGCCGTGTTCGCCGCGCTGATGGCGGAAGGACTGGGCTACGATGGCTATCTCGCCCAAGGCGGAGATTGGGGCGGCGCCATCTCCAGCTGGCTCGGCTTCGAACACGCGTCGGCCTGTCGCGGCATCCACCTCAACATCATGACCATGCACCACCCGGACGGCCCGCAGAGCCCGGAGGAAGTGGTCTGGCAAGAACGCTTCGAGCGCGAGCAGCTGATGGAGAACGGCTACCGGACCCAGCAGGCGACCAAGCCCCAGACCTTGAGCTACGCCATGATGGACAGCCCGGTCGGCGTCGCGGCCTGGATCGTCGAGAAGTTCAACGCCTGGTCCGACACCGAGGGCGACGACGTCGAGAGCGCCCACAGCAAGGACCTGCTGCTCACCAACATCATGGTCTACATCGTCACCCGGACCTTCAACACGGCGTCCTGGATCTACTACGGGCGGCGCGAGGAAGGCGGGCGCACGTTGTCGTCCGCGGGCAAGCGGGTCGAGGTGTCGACGGCCTGCGCCCTGTTCCCGGCGGAGCTTCTGGCATGGCCGCCGCGATCCTACGTTGAGCGCATGTACAACGTCCAGCGCTGGACGGAGATGTCCCGCGGCGGCCACTTCGCGGCCCTGGAGGCGCCCGACCTTTTGGTCGACGACATCCGGGCCTTCGCCCGCAGCCTGCGCTAGGAGCCTATCCGAGTATTGGTCATGGGCTGCGCGGCGCTGTCCGGCCTACAGGGTAGGAAAGCCGTGTGGCGCGATGTGAGTGCATCTGGCAAGCGGCTCGACGCACCCTGGCGGACTGAATGCGTCGAGCCGACGCAGACCATGGCCAGTGTGAGAACCCGGTCATCCTTTCGCCGGTCATCCTTGCAAATCCGGGGGTTACGTAAACGATCGAAGGACCGGAAGTGCCGAGATCGTGGGAGTTGTATCGTCAGGACGGTCCGAGATGTTTCCGATAGAACACCCGGGAGAATCCCTCTTCCTGGCGTCGGTCAATCTCCACGTAGCCGAGTCTAGGATAGAGCTCCAGATTCTCCGTCATCTTGATATTCGTATAGAGTTCGATGGCTCGGGTGTTCAGCCGTTTGGCTTCCTCTTCGGCAAACGACAAGAGCGCGCGTCCCAATCCCTCTCCCTGACATGCCGGGAACACCGCAACGTTCTCGACGTGCACATGGTCCCGCCAGCGATAAAGCACGATGAACCCGGCCACGGCACCGCCGACTTCGATGACGTGGACGTGGCCGGCCTCGATCTGGGCCCTGAAGTCAGCAACCATCGGCGCCGGTTTCTTTCCGATGCGCGGGACATAGAGCGCATAAGCCTCCTCCGCGCATCTCCTCACGCTGTCGAAGTCAGCCAGCTGTGCCAGCCTGATGTTCACGCTACAAATCCATGATCCGCGACACTGCGATGAAGTCGCCCAACTCTAAGATTATCCGTCTTATCTTCAAGATTTCATGGAATACGTGCTGATCGGAGTCGACACGTTATCGGCGCCCCGGCACCCATTTCCCTGCACGCGCCAAGAGCGGCCTGAAGCGGGACATGGCCGCAATGCCAGTCCATGGGCGAAAAGATACACAGTCGCATCAACGGGCTGCTGGGACAAACTCCTTTGATCACTTCCGGTTCTGCGGTTAAGGTTCCGTCAGGTGCGAACTGAATTAGCGAGACAACAACAACCAATTCAACAAAGCTTTTACAGGGAGGCAAAAATGAAAAAGGTCTGTGTCGCGGCTTTGTCCGCGTTCGCCCTCTTGATGGGATCGGCCAATGCAGCCGATGTGAATATTGGCTACCAGCTGGTTTACGGTCCCTGGAAGGCGCAGAAGCAAAAGCTCGAGAAGGAAGGACTTGGCGGCAAGAGCATCGAGTTCTTCAAGTTCACCTCGGGTACCGAGGTCATCAACGCCATGGCGTCCGGTTCGATCGACATCTCGCTGAATGGCTCTTCGCCGACGGCGGCGGGTTACAGCAGAGGTGTCGACCTACAGGTGATCTATATCTACGACAACATCAACGACGCCGAAGCTCTGGTCGTCAACGACAAGGTAACGTCGCCTCAGGGTCTCAAGGGTAAGACCATCGCGGTGCCCTTCGGATCCACCACCCACTTTCACATGATGTTCGCCCTGGAGCAGCTGGGAATCTCTCCGAGGGACGTCAACGTGCTCGACATGTCGCCGCCCGACATGGTTGCCGCCTGGGAAAGAGGCGACATCGACGGCGGCTTCGTCTGGGATCCGGCGCTTGGCAGGATGAAGGAGAAAGGCCGCGTTCTGCTGACATCGGGAACTCTCAGCAACTGGGGCAAGGCGACCTTCGACGCCATGGTCGCCCGCAAGGGCTTCACCGACAAGAACCCAGAATTCACCTGTCAATGGGTTAAGATGGTTGCCGAGGCGGACGCCGACTACCGGTCCAATCCGAACGACTACGGGCCGGGCACGGCAAAGGCCAAGGCGATCGCTGCCGCGGTTTCCGGCCAGCAAGAACAGGTCGGAGGGGTCTTGGCACTCTACGACTATCCTAGCCTGAAAGAGCAGGTTTCCAGCGTGTGGCTCGGCGGCGGTGTCGCGAAGGCGCTCAAAGCGACGTCCGAGTTCCTGAAGGACCAGGGTAAGATCGACACGGTCCTGGACAGCTATGATGGTGCGTCCAATGCGACCTTCGCAAAGATGGCCCTAGAGGGCCGCTGCTAGTCAATTCTGTAGAAAGAGCCCCGGGCAACTAGCGCGGGGTTCGGGGCTCCTTCTCTCCCTTTCCCGTCCAGGCATCTCCTCATGTCCGCGGTTATGAGCCTCAACGATGTCGGCATGATCTTCTCCGACCCCAGCGGCGGCGGGAACGTCACGGCTTTGGAGCAGATCAATCTGGATTTCGAAGCCGAGGAGTTTGTCGTCGCGCTCGGCGCCTCGGGTTGCGGCAAGACGACTCTGTTGAATGTCATGGCGGGCTTTCTGCCGCCCACCTCCGGCACCATCGCTCTTCACGGACATCCGATTACCGGGCCGGGCCGGGACCGCGGCGTGGTATTTCAAAAGCACGCCCTGTTTCCCTGGCTCAACGTCCTGGAGAACACCGCGTTCGGGCTGAAGCTGCAGGGGGTCGGAGTCAGGAAGAGGAATGAAATCGCCAAGGAAAACCTGGGCCTTGTCGGGCTTTCCGAGTTCGGCAACCACCCGATCTATCAGCTGTCCGGCGGCATGCAGCAACGGGTGGGCCTGGCGCGGGCCCTGACGACCAATCCGGAAATACTGCTGATGGACGAACCCCTGGGAGCGCTCGACGCGTTCACGAGGGAAAACATGCAGGAACTGATCCTGCAGGTCTGGCAGAGAACCAAGAAGATCGTGTTCTTCATCACCCATTCGGTCGAAGAGGCGCTGTTCATGGCGACGCGCCTAATTGTCATGTCGCCGCGCCCGGGACGCATCACCCACGAGTACCGGTTGGACTTCTGCCAGCGCTATTTCGAACTTGGCAATGCCAGGAAGATCAAGTCGGACCCGGATTTCATCAGGATCCGGGAAGAGGTCCTTTCCATCATCTACGGTGAGGAGATCGAAGGGTAGGACGGCATGGCTCTCGAGTGGATCTTCAAGACGGAACAGCGGACGAAGGACCCGTACGGCGCGCCCGGCACCGGGAAAAGCACCCTCATCAGCATCGTGACCATCGTCTCCATTTTGGGTGCCTGGTGGCTGGTCACCGAACTGCAGTTGATCCGCGCGCTTTTCTTGCCGGCGCCGGGGCTGGTTTTCTCCAAGTTTCTGAAGATCGCCTGCGTCGACCACTACCTGGAAAGATTCCTCGTGTTCATCGGCAGCCGGACCGAGGTCGTCGCCGAATGCGAGGGTTTCAGCGAGAACGCCCTGCACCAGCACATCCTTGCCAGTCTTTACCGCGTCTTCAGCTCGTTCTTCCTGGCCGTCGTGACCGCCATCCCCATCGGCATCGCCATGGGCGTGAACCGGATTGCCAGGGGCGTCTTCGATCCGCCCATCGAGTTCTATCGACCGATCCCGCCGCTGGCCTATCTACCGCTCACCATCATCTGGTTCGGGATTGGCGACTTTTCGAAGATCTTTCTCATCTATCTTGCGTGTTTCGCTCCCTTGGCCATATCCGCTCGCGCCGGGGTCAGGTCCTGTTCGGTCGAACAGATCCACGCCGCCTACTCGATGGGGGCGTCCAGGAACCAGGTCCTCTGGCACGTGGTGCTCAAGGCGGCGCTGCCTGAAATATTGACCGGCATGCGCATCGCCATCGCCTTCGGATGGACGACCCTAGTCGCGGCGGAAATGGTGGCCGCCAAGGCAGGCCTCGGGGTCATGGTGCTGAACGCGGCGCGGTTTCTTGCGACCGACATCGTCTTCCTGGGTATTGTCGTCATCGGGCTGATCGCCTTCTTCTTCGACGCCTTGATGCGCCAAGTGGAGGGCTTGCTGGTACCCTGGAAAGGCAAGGCTTAGCTCGTCCGTTCTGTTTATTCCGTTGGCGTTGGCTTGGCTCTGAAAGGTTTGTTCGAAAGTCCGCCACCAAGAACGGCCGCGGGCGACTCTCGATAGGGCTGAAGATCCGTCCCTGGATCGATTTTCGCATTACTCGGTGAGTTCAGGGAGTACCTGGTCCAAGAGACTAAGCGGAAGCTTGGGCTTGCCGCCAATCCGTCGGGGCAAGTTCGAGAAAATCGCCTCCCGAGAACGGACTGCAACGGTCGATCTCGGATGTTTCATGAACTTTGTGGCTTAGCCTCCGAGGCGGTCATCGCTTGACCGCCGCGCGCGCTCAAATGACGGGTTCAGGTGTCGTGACGATCTCGCGGATGAACTGCGAATCTCTGGAAGGAGTCAGCTCCCAACACCCGAGGCACCTGGCCGACAGGTCCGCTCTTTGAGGTGAAGCCGAAAGAGCCGGGCGAAAAACCGAAGTGGCGGCTCGGAGGTCAGCTTACTGGCTGCGAACGCAAGATATTCAAAACGGCTCAGGACGGAGAAATATGGCCCATTTTCGGAAGTTCTTGATGCCTGCGGCCGAGGTCGCGGTGCCAAGAAGCTTGACCCGGAAGGTCTTATGCCTGATCGATGACCCGCAGCCAAGACCCGCCCTGGCGTAGGCCGAGGGAACCGGCGGTATGCCCAGAACGGCACGACAGGTGCGTCTGAACGGCGCGCGGGACTCGGGGAACGGACATGACCGATCAAGGGAAAGAAAGCGGTGCCATCGAAACCCGGTTGCGGGTTTTGACCTGGAATATCTGGTGGCGGTTCGGGCCTTGGGAGCGTCGCCGGCCCGCCATCGGGGCGACCCTTGCCCGACTCGATGCCGACGTTATCGCCCTTCAGGAAGTCTGGAGCGACGAGACGACCGATCTTGCTGCCGAACTGGCGGCGGAATTGGGCTATCACCATGTTTTTGCATCAGGCATGGACTTGAAGGGGTTCGGCTTCGGCAACGCGCTGCTGTCGCGCTGGCCGATTGCGCGGCACGAATCCACCATGCTGCACGGCCAGAAGGAGACCGGCGAGGGCCGGCTGGCCCTGTTCGCGGAGGTCGACGGCCCGCGTGGCCCGCTGCCGATGTTCAGCACCCATTTGAACTGGCGATACGACCACAGTCACATTCGCCAGCGCCAGGTGGCGGACCTCGCCCGTTTCGTCGACCGCATGCGCCCCTGGACCTACCCTCCCATTGTGTGCGGCGATTTCAACGCCGACCCGGCGTCCGAGGAGATCCGGATGCTGACGGGGCTGACGACCTGTCCGGTCGAGAACCTGGTTTTTCACGATGCATGGGCTTGGGCCGGCGGGCACGGACCCGGCCATACCTGGGACAACGCCAACCCCTATGCCGGCGCCGAATTCGAACCCGACCGCCGGATCGACTACATCCTGGTCGGCTGGCTCAAGGCCGGCGGCGCCGGCCAGGTCGTGGATTGCCGGATCGCCGGCAACGAACCGGTCGACGGCGTCTGGCCCAGCGATCACTACGCGGTCCTGGCCGAACTCCGCTACTGAGGGCTACGCCGAGATCTCGACGTCCGGCCATCTGCGTCCGAAGCGGGAACGCCAAACCCTGATCATCGATACATCGTTGCAAACGTTCGCGCCTGTTCGTTTGACGGGCCGGGTACATCCAAGATAGGAGTCCAGGCTAAGTCACGCTCGGTATGCCCGGCAAGGGTGGTGCCGGCCAGGCAGAGCCCCGCGCAAAGAAATAACCCCGGCCGGAGCCGGGGTTAGATCGGCGGCCGGGGCCGCCTGGTCGTCCTGCCGCTCTCGGCGTTGGCGGCGCCTTACTTCATCTTCCGCTTGAAGTACTTGCCGGCCTCGTCCTTGAGCGCCTTGGCGGGGGTGAAGCGCGGCTGCAGGGTCGCCGGCTTGGCCTTGAAGGTGGTCGGCTCGCCGGTGAAGGGGTTGGTGCCCTTGCGGGCCTTGGTGGCCGCCTTGAAGCGCATCTTGAGGCGGCCGAGATGGCCGAGCGGCACGCTGCCCGGCGTCTTCTTCTTGGTGTCCTTGAGCGCGAGATCGGAGACGACCGGCCACAGGAGATCGAGGAACCTGCTGGCGTCCCTGCGGCTGAATTCGCAATCCCACGCGTCGCCGAGCTCCTTGGTCAGGGCCGCGGCATAGGCGTCGGCAAGCTGGGTCTTGGTCACAGTCATGGCTTTTCCTTCGTGTTTACCGGAAGATACCTGAATCGATTCGGACATCGCCGGTGATGTCTGGTTCTCGCCACCCTACGCAACCAGTGGTAAAACAAAGGTAAAATGGCGGCCCTGGCCGGCTTGGTCCCGGCGCGGGTCCGGTCCCGGTACCGCGCCGGGGGCGACCGAGGCGGCGCACGGAAGCGACACTGAACCAAAGTGCCGGCCCATGCGTATGTCCAACGGTAACAGGAGGAATAGCGATGATGGAAACCGACGAAACCACCCTGCCGATCGTCCGGATGGCCAGGGAGAACGATCAGTTCCGCAAGGTCGTTATGACCGGCGACAAGATGCAGGTCGTCCTGATGGCGATCCCTGAAGGCGAAGAGATCGGCGCCGAGACCCACGAGGGCCACGATCAGGTCTTGATCTTCGTCGAAGGCACCGGCAAGGCGAAGATCGGCAAGACCGTGACGCCGGTCGGCGAGGGCCACTTGAGCTTCGTTCCCTCGGGCGTCCACCACAATTTCGTCAACGACGGCCGGGGCCCGCTCAAACTCTACACCCTGTACAGCCCGCCCGAGCACGACCCGGGGCTCGAGCATCGGACCAAGGCCGAAGCGGGCGCCGCTGAAGCCTGAGGCGCGGCGCGGCGCCCCCGCCCCGCCACGACCGGGCAGGGCCGGGGCGACGATCCGGGGATGGCAAAGCTTGCCGCAATTCCAGGGTGCCCGGTGGCGATCGGACCAGATTTCGCCGCCGGATCACCGCCACTCAACCGCCGGGAGCCCAACGTGGTCACTGCAAAAGCCTACGCCTTGACGCTGATCGTCTTCCTCGCCCTGGATTTCCTCTGGCTGGGACTGGTCGCCCGCGGCTTCTACGCCGCGCAGCTGGGCAGCCTGATGCGCGACAACATCAATTTCCTCGCCGCCGGCGGGTTCTACCTCGCCTACGTCGCCGGGATTGTGTACTTCGCCGTCGCCCCGGCCCTGGCCGAGGGCTCGTGGCGCAAGGCGGCGGTGAACGGCGCCTTGCTCGGGCTGCTCGCCTACGGCACCTACGACATGACCAACCTGGCGACGCTCAGGAACTGGCCGGTTGCCGTGAGCCTGGTGGACATGGTCTGGGGCGGCGTGATCACCGGTCTGGCCGCGCTGCTCGGCTTCGCGCTCACGCGCGCCTGGTCTTAGCGCCCGCAAGGCGGCGGAACCCTCTGCTTTGCCAATGCCACCCGCGTACCGGGATCAGCCTAAAGCCGGACTACACGATTTTGGTGCGGACATCGATGTTGCCGCGGGTCGCGTGCGAATAGGGACAGACGACGTGTGCCCGCTTTACGAGATCCTTGGCTTGGCTAGGGTCGAGGCCCGGCAGGCTGACCTCCAGATCCACATCGATGCCGAAACCCTCGCCGTCGTCGCGCGGGCCGATGCCGACGGTGGCGGTGACGCGGGTCTGATCGGAAACCTTGATCTTCTGGTTTGCCGCCACGTACTTCAGCGCGCCGAGATAACAGGCTGAGTAGCCGGCGGCAAAAAGCTGCTCGGGATTGTTGCCGTCGCCGCCCGCTCCCCCGAGCTCCTTGGGCGTGGTCAGCTTGACCTCGAAACCGCCGTCGGCGGTCGCGGCCCGGCCGTCGCGCCCGCCGGTGGCGCTGGCGGTGGTCTTGTAGGCGATTTTCATGGCATAGCTCTCCCCGGCTTGACTCGATCGGTTGCGGAACCCTGGCACTATAATTCGGCTTTACGGGGCAATCGAGTGTCCTGATCCAGGAGCCTGTCCGAGACGGGCCGGTCGGACCTCGGCGACCGCATTGGCTACGATCCACGCCTGCGGATCGGGGCACGGCAGAGCCGCCGGACCTGGGCGAGGAAGTTCAAGCCATCGCCGCGACAGGACGTTCCAGCGCTCAATCAGCCGCATGGATTCTCCCGCCCCGGGTCGCTAATCTCCTGGCCAAGGGAGAGCGGGCGTGAAACGCAGGCTTGCCGCCATATTGGCTACCGACGTGGTCGGCTATAGCCGCCTCATGGGAAACGACGAGGCGGGCACCCACAGGGCGCTCATGGCACTCCGCCAGGAGCTGATCGACCCGGTGACCGCATCGCACGACGGGCGCGTCGTGAAGTCGACCGGCGACGGTGTGCTGGCCGAGTTCGCCAGCGTGATCGACGCGGTCGAGTGCGCGGTCGAGCTCCAGAAGCAAATGACAGCCCGCAATGCCGAGGTGCCGAACGACCGCCGGATCGAGTTACGCATCGGCATCAACATGGGCGACGTGATCGTCGAGGAGGGTGACATCTTTGGCGACGGCGTCAACGTGGCGGCACGGCTGGAGCGACTGGCCGAGCCCGGCGGCGTGTGCGTCTCGGGGACCGTCCACGACCAGGTGGTCAACAAGATCGACGTCGTTTTCGAGAACCTCGGCGAACGAACCCTGAAGAACATTGCGCTGCCGGTCAGGACATATCGCCTGGTTTCCGACCAGGCGCCGTCGGTACCATCCTCCCCGCGCCAGACCCTTCTAGCGTTGCCGAAGCGACCGGCGATCGCCGTGCTGCCATTCGGGAACCTCAGTGCGGACCCGGAACAGGAGTATTTTTCCGACGGCATCACCGAGGACATCATCAATGCGCTCGCCCTGTGGCGGTCGTTCCCGGTCATCGCCCGCAACTCGAGCTTCGCCTTCAAAAACAGATCGTCGGACGTTCGCGCGGTCGCCGCCGAACTCGGGGCCCGCTACGTGCTCGAAGGAAGCGTACGGCGGAGTGCCCAGAGCGTGCGGGTTGCCGCCCAGCTGATTGACGCCAACACCGGGCATCACTTGTGGGCGGACCGTTTCGACCGGGCGATCGGCGACATTTTCGCGCTTCAGGACGAGATCACGAAACACATCGTGGCCGCGATCGCCCCGGAGCTCCTGCGTGCGGAGGAGCAGCGGGCGAACCAGAAGCGGCCGACCGACCTGACCGCCTGGGATTTGATCCTGCGCGCCATCAGCGCCAAGGCGGTCGGCCACGGCTACGGCAGCAAGGAAGGCAATCTCGCCGCCAAGAAATGGCTTGAGCAGGCGATCTCGCTGGAAGCGTCGGCCGAGGCGTGGGCGTGGCGCGCCCTGTGCGAGTGGCACGATGTCATAGAAGGGTGGGTCGAGGATACGGATGCCGCGCTAACACGCTGCATCGAGGCAGCGCGGCGGTCCGTCAACCAGGACGACGCGAACTGGCTCGCCCATTCGGTTCTCGGCATCGCCTTGCTGTTCGGCCGCAGACAAGCCGATAGCGCCGTCGACGAGGCCACTCAGGCGGTTCGACTCAACCCCAGTTCATCGATGGCGCGTCACATCCTGGGCTGTGCGCTCGATTTCGCCGGTCGCCAGGAAGAGTCCATCCCGCATCTCGAAGCCTTGTTCCAGCTCGACCCCCTGTATCGCCATCGCGCCGCCGCGTACGCCGATCTGGCGCTTGCCAACCTGCTGCTCGGGAATACCGCGGCGGCGGTGGCCTGGGCCAGCAAGGCGGTCAATGACGACCCCGAATACCTGCGTGCGCGTCAGCGCCTAGTCGCGGCACTCAGTGCGGCGGGTCATGTCGATGAGGCCCGCGCGGAGCTGCAAACCCTGCAAGAAAAGCAGCCGGGCTTCTCTCTCGACTATGTCGACCGGACCTATCCCTTTGTGCAGCCTAAGCAAGCGACGCGCTTCACCGGCTGGCTTCGCAAAGCCGGCGTGACATGAGCCGTCGCACGATCTGCGACCCACCTCCGTGACCAGAGTCAGGGCAAAACCTGCTCAATCGTGCTTGCGTGCAGGCTCCGAACCGGGTTTGCCTTGGCACGGGGAACAATCAGCCAAGGTGTCCGGCCAACCGAAGGTCTCCTTCGAATGACCCTCGACTGGAGTCGACGGCAAACACCCTTGGTTATCAACGGGCAAGCTCACATCGGGCTCTTGGCCGAAATTATTGCGTTTTCGCGCCGGAGTCGGCGGTCCGCCAGTAGCCCGAGAGCAGCCGCTCGCGGCGGCCGTCGGCGTCGCCCTCGCTCAAGACCGCCCGGCCGATCCCCGAGATGTTGCCCTGGTGCATGCGGTAGTTGAACAGGGGCTCGGCGACGTGATGTCCGGCCCAGCCGCGCTCGGCGATTCGGGTCCACTTGTGATGCTTGGTGTGGACTCGGATCGTCTCGTCGAAGGGCGCGGCCTCTTGCAGCGCGCGGCTCAAGGTGAGCGCACACTCGGGGATGTAGCTGTGGGTCTTCAGCAGCTCGCGGCACCAGCCGGTCGATTTGCCCGGGCCGATCACGGCCCCGGCCTCGTCGACCAGATGCGAATCGGAATAGACGAAGCCGATCTCCGGGTGCGCCGCGCGCTCGGCCAAGAAGCGCTCCACGAGCCGTTCGATGGCGTGGGCCGGCAGGAAATCGTCGGCGTCTAGAATGAGCGCGAAAGGCGTGTCGAGCCGCGCGACCGCCTGGTTGAGGCAGGCCAGCTTGCCGCGGTTCCGGTCGTTGCGGATGAAGTCGTGACGGGCGAAGAGCTTGCCCCGCGCCGCCAGGAAGTCCTCTATGACGGCGGCCGAGTCGTCTGTGCTGCCATCGTCGACCACGATCAGATGGTGCGGCCGGTGCGTCTGGCCGGCCAGGCTCTCCAGGCCGTCGCGCAGAAATCGGCCGTAGTTGAAGTTGCAAATGATGACCGAAACCGCGGTTTCATGATAAGTCGGCATCGGAAGTCTCTCCTTCCAAGCTCACACCATGAATAATTAGAGGAGAGCAATAAATAATGAATGATTATTTATTATTAATATTAAGGACCGGTTCGTACCGACCCGCCCCGAGGCCTTCAGGTGCTCGAGCAGCGGCGGCGGAAAACCAACGGGCCGTCGCCACGGGGGAGCCAAGGACACAGAGAACCAGGCAAAGCGCTGCCGGCCGCGCAAGGCGCGAGGAAATCGCCGATCCGCATGGTCAAGGGTGCTGTTTTCTCTGTGCCTCGGTGTCTGCGTGGTGAAAAGTAGGTAGTCTTGCCTTTGGAGAGGGCAGCGATGTCGAATTCCGAGGGCCCGCTGAAGGGCCTCAAGGTGGTCGAGCTGGCGCACATCATGGCCGGGCCGGTCTGCGGCCTGATGCTGGCCGACCTGGGCGCCCAGGTGATCAAGGTCGAGAAGCTGCCGGGCGGCGACGACTCGCGGCGCTTCCTGCCGCCCGACATCGCCGGCGAGTCGGCCGCCTTCATGATGATGAACCGCAACAAGCGCGGCATCGCGCTCGACCTCAAGCGGGAGGAGGGCAAGGCCGTGCTGCGCCGCCTGCTGGCCCGGTCCGACGTCGTGATCGAGAACTACCGCAAGGGCACCATGGAGCGCCTGGGCTTGGGCTACGACAGCCTGCGGGCGGACAACCCGGGCCTGATCTACTGCGAGATCTCCGGCTTCGGGCGCACCGGGCCCTACGCCGAGCGCGCCGGCTTCGACCTGATCGCCCAGGGCATGAGCGGGCTGATGAGCATCACCGGCGAGGGCGCGGGCCGGCCGCCGGTCAAGGTCGGCGCGCCGGTGACCGACATCACCGCCGGCATCCTGGGCGCGCTCGGCGTGGTCGCGGCGCTGGTCGAGCGGCAGTCCAGCGGCCGCGGCCAGCGGGTCGACACCTCGCTGTTCGAGGCCGGCATCGTGCACACCTACTGGCAGTCGGCGATCGCCTTCGCGACCGGCCGCTCGCCCGGCCCGATGGGCTCGGCCCACCCCTTGAACGCGCCCTACCAGGCGTTCGAGACCGCCGACGGCTGGCTCAACGTCGGCGCCGCCAACCAGGCCAACTGGCTGCGCCTGCTCGAGGTGATCGAGGCCCCGGAGCTGGCCGGCGACGGGCGCTTTGCCGACAACCAGGCGCGCATCACCAACCTCGAGGCCCTGGTCGAGCTGTTGGCGCCCTACTTCGCCGCTCGCCCGACCGGCGACTGGCTGGCGCGCCTGGAAGCCGCCGGCGTGCCCGCCGGCCCGGTGCTCTCGGTCGGCCAGATGCACGCCGACCCCCATGCCCTGGCGCGCGGCATGGTGACCGAGGTGGCGCACCCCAAGGCCGGCCGGGTCAAGACCCTGGGCCTGCCGATCGCGTTCTCCGAGACTCCGGGCAAGGTCGCCCGCGGCGCCCCGCTCTACGGCGAGCACAGCCGCGCGGTCCTGGCCGAGCTCGGCTACGGCGAGGCCGAAATCGAGCAGCTGATCGAGGCCGGCGTTGTGGCGGCCCCTTGACGAAATCTTTACCCTGATCCTTCGATGATCGATCGGTCGATAAGAGGTTCATGAGACATGGGAAAACTCTTGGGAATCGCCCGCAAGGCGGAGAGCCGGGCGCCGATGGAGCAACTGGCCCAGGCCGTGGTGCACGTGGCGAGCGGGATCGAGGGCGATTGCCGCGGCACGGTCGAGCGGCGCCAGATCACGGTGCTGGCACGCGAGAGCTGGGACGCGGTTTGCACGGACCTGGAAGCCCAGCTGCCGTGGACCACGCGCCGGGCCAACCTGTTCGTCGAGGGCGTGCACCTGATGGCGCGCAGCGGCCATCAGCTGCGGGTCGGTCCCGTGCTGCTGGAAGTGACCGAGGAAACCCGCCCCTGCGGCCGCATGGACGAGGCCCACGAGGGCCTGCGCGACGCCCTGGTGCCGGACTGGCGCGGCGGCGTGAGCTGCCGCGTGATCGCCGGCGGCCCGATCACGATCGGCGATCCGGTCATGCTGGTTGAGCCGGCTTGAAAGCCTCCGGACGAGGCAGCCAAGGAAAGTGTCTGACAGCCACTGTGAGGGAGACTTGTCGATGAGCAACGGATTGAAAAATAAGGTGGCGCTTGTAACCGGCGGTAGCCGCGGTATCGGCGCAGCCATCGTTCAGCACCTGGCAGCGGAGGGGGCCAATGTCATCCTGACCTATGCGACCTCGGCCGAGGCGGCGGAGCGCCAGGTGGCGGCGGCGCGCGACAAGGGAGTCGAGGCCGAGGCCATCAAGGCGGATGCCGCCGACGGGCAGGCCGTTCGCGACCTCGTCTCCCAGGTTGTCGAGCGTTTCGGCGGCCTCGACATCCTGGTCAACAATGCGGGAATCTTTGCCGGCGGCCCGCTCGAGGAAACCAGCGACGAGGATTTCGAGCGCACCGTCGACATCAACATCCGGGCCGTCTTCCTCGCAGCCCGCGAGGCGGCCAAGGTGATGGCTTCGGGCGGACGCATCATCAACATTGGCAGTATCTTCGGCCAGCGCGCGCCGCTGCCCGGCCTGGGGCTCTATGCCATGAGCAAATTCGCGGTCGCCGGCCTGACGCGCGCCTGGGCCCGCGACCTGGGCGCCAAGGGAATCACCGTGAACTGCGTCCAGCCGGGGCCGATCGACACCGAGATGAATCCCTCGGACGGCGATCTGGCGGCCGTCATGACGCCGCTCACCGCGCTCGGCCGCTATGGCCGGGCGGAGGAGATCGCCGAGACCGTGGCCTTTCTGGCCAGTCCGGCGGCGTCCTATCTGACCGGCGCGATGATCAACGTGGATGGCGGATTCGAGGCGTGATGGGGACGGCCCGGCTCGACCGGCGGCGTCGTGCTGGAGATCGCCGAGGAAACCCGCCCCTGCAGCCGCATGGAGAAGGCATACGACGGCCTGCGCCAAACGCTCGGGCCTGAGTGGCGCGGCGGTGGCGCGATGCTTGGTGCGCTGCCTTTCGGCTTGAGCATCATCATTGGCCTGGGCCTGATTTCTATGGCCCAAAGACTTTTCGCGCTGCCGGATGCCTGGGAATTGCAGATGATGAGCGTCATGATCGCCTCGGTCATCAATGAGGGCACGCTCTTGAAGCTGCTTTACCACCGAACGCGAAACGCTCTTGGCAGCTGAAGCCGCCGCTGCAAGGATGAACGAGGGTTGCCCCGCTTCACCTTGCCTGCCAGAGGATGGGCATAGACAAATCCCTCGAACGGCTCTTCGCCATGGACGACGCGGTCTGGGCGCGGCACGCGAATGGCTGGAGCGTTTGGACCCGCTTCGCGACCCTGCCGCTCCTGCTGCTCGCCCTGTGGAGCCATGCCTGGATCGGCTGGTGGGCGCCGGCGGCGATCGCCGCCGTGCTGGTCTGGACCTGGCTCAATCCGCGCGTCTTCCCGAAGCCGCCGACGGCCGATACCTGGGCCGCCAAGGCAACCTTCGGCGAGCGGATCTGGCTGGAGCGCGGCAAGGAGCCGGTTCCGGAGCACCATCTGGTCGCGACCAGGCTGCTCGGCCTGCTGGCCGGGCTCGGGACGGTGGTTTCGGTCGGTGGCGCGCTGGCCAACGCGCTCTGGCCGACGATCCTGGGCGCGCTGTTGCTCACCGCCAACAAGCTCTGGTTCTGCGACCGCATGGTCTGGCTCTATCAGGACATGCAGGCCAGCGACCCGCGTTACGGCAGCTGGCTCTACTGATTGGCGGGCGCCGAGGAAGCTCCCGGAGTTGGCGCGCGGCGGGCGACCCGGCGGTGCGCGACCATGCGCTCGTGCAGGTCGGTGATGATGCGGCTGCCGGTCTTGACGAAGAGGAACGGCAGCAGCGCGTGGACGAAGCAGACCAAGCTGCCGAGCAGCATGTGGCCGCCGAACGACGCCGCGGCGACCATGTGTTCGCCATAGGTCTCGCCGACCGAAGCGGGGTGATCGGTGAAGTACGAGCGCATGATCCGTCGGGCTCCCAAGTCCGGCATGGTGGCGAGACGATACCGCAGTTGGGCCGGAAAAGGTTTGCAAGCTTTGCGTATTTTCCGAAAAACTTAAAAAATTGACCTATATATCTATCTTATCATAGTATAATTTTCTATGGATCGGCTGGACAAAAAGATTCTCGCCTGTCTGCAGGAGGACGCGTCCCTCGCGGTGGCCGAGATCGCGGATCGCGTCGGCCTGTCGAGCACGCCCTGCTGGCGGCGCATCCAGAACCTCGAGAAGTCCGGCGTCATCCGGCGCCGTGTGGCCCTGCTCGACCCGGCGCTGATCAACGTCGGGGTCACGGTCTTCGTCGGCCTCAAGACCAGTCAGCACACCTATGAATGGCTGGAGGCCTTCGCCAAGGCGGTGGCCGAGGTCGAGGAGGTCGTCGAGTTCTACCGCATGAGCGGCGACATCGACTATCTGCTGCGTATCGTGGTGCCGGACATCGCCGCCTACGACGCGGTTTACAAGCGCTTGATCAAGCTGGCCGACCTGAGCGACGTCAGCTCCAGCTTCGCCATGGAACAGATCAAATATACAACGGCCCTGCCGCTGGATTACGCGCTTTGAACTGTAAGAACTTGTCACATATGTGTGAAGAAAAAATCATGTCGAAATAAACTTTCAACGGTATTTTTATTGTTTAAATATGTATACTATAAGTATATAAAAGTAAATTTTCATTTTTATAAATAGATAATTAATCAATAATTGTTATTACATATGGCATAATAGATCAATAACTGCTCTGTTAAAGTAATGGCGAATGGTACAATTTTGGTGTATCTCATCCGGTTCCTGAAAGAGGACACCGGCCTCACGATGATCGAATATGCGCTGATTGCCGCGCTGGTGTCGATCGTGGTGGTCGGCATTCTGTCGAACACGGGAACCATCCTGTCCGACTGGTTTTTCTCGATTTCGGGCGAGCTCGTCGCTGCGGGCACAGGCATCTGAGCACGTCCGGCGCCGCCGCTGTCCTGCCTTTCCGCTTGCGCCCCGAGAGGTTCAGCGGCCGCACCTAAAGATGCGAATAAATATAAATACGTCGTCTAACATAGTAACTAGGTTAATTATTTAACTATTGCTGTAAAACACGATAATTATATAATCGTTTAAAACAAAATTAGGAAAATTCTGGTATTGTTTTTCTACTTCGACGACGGATTTTCATTATCTTGAAGCAACGGAGCCCCCGCCATGCTGGTTCATTTGATCCGTTTTCTGGAAGACGAGTCCGGCAACAATCTCATAGAGTACGCTCTAGTGGCCGCGCTGGTCTCGGTCGTGATCGTCAGTAGCCTCGAGACCATGGGAGGCACCGTGTCGGATTGGTTCTTCTCGGTATCCGGCGAGCTCGCCAGTGCCGCCAGCGGCGGTTGATACCGCACACCGCCCGCCACGCATCAAGCGTAAATCTACATCGCCGCCGATCGGTCCCCAGGTTCAATTTATATTAGTTTTTACCCGTCAAAGTAGTCATGTTCTCGCGGACTATTTCTAACGGCGGTTGATTTATCATGCACATCGTTCTGGCAGCACTTTCGGCCCTCGGCGCCCTCGCCTTCTTCATCATCCGGGCCAATCACGTCGCCCAGGCCGGCCGTGAGCTGGGCGAAGCGGCCGGCGACGCGAAAGGCCTGTTCCGCCGTTTTTTCTGGCGGCGCCGGACCCACGTGGACCTAATCCGCAAGATCGACGACCCGCGCCTGGCGGCGGCCGTGATGATGTGCGCCATGGCCCAGAGCGACGGCCATATGACCGAAGCGGAGAAATCCGCGATTCTGGAGCGGATGCGCGGGCCCCTGGAGCTGGAACAGGCCGAGGCCGTCGAGATATTTGCCCACGCCCACTGGCTGACCGGCGACATGAAGGAGCTCAGCTCCCTGCTCAGGCGTGCCTCCAAGCCGATCCTGGAGCGCTGCACGGCCACGGAACGGGCCGGGCTTATCGAGATGCTGTCGCAGGTGGCGGCCGCCGACGGCGCGGCCAGCGCGATTCAGCGCGATGCGATCGAGCGGCTTGCCATCGAACTCGGCCTTCCCAAGCACTGACGACGCCAACGGGCCAACCTCGGCGACCCGGCGCTACCGGGCACTGTTTTTGCCCGTGACGGCGTGTCCGCGTGGTAATGAGAGCCTAAGTCCTGCGCGGCCTCGCGGCCGCCGGGGGATTCGGCGCGAGAGGGGGGCGGCATGAGTTCGGCAGGGCGTTCCATCGCGACGCTGTTGATCGCCACCGCGGCGCTGTTCCTCGGCAACGGCCTGCTGCAGACGCTGGTACCGATCCGCGCGCAGCTCGAAGCCTTCTCGACCACCGTGATCGGGCTCATGGGCGCGGCCTATTTCGCCGGCTTCGCGGTCGGTTGCCTGATCGGCCCGGCGGCGGTCAAGCGGGTCGGCCACATCCGCTGCTTCGCCGCCTTCGCCGCGCTGGCGGCGGCCGCAACGCTGCTCTACCCGCTCGCCGTCGAGCCCGCCGCCTGGTGCCTGCTGCGCGGCTTCACGGGGCTCTGCCTGGCGGTCCTCTACATGGTGGTCGAGAGCTGGCTCAATGACCAGTCGAGCAACGAGGTGCGCGGCAGCGTGCTGTCGATCTACATCATCGTGGGCAACGTGGTGACGGTCGGCGGGCAGCTCGCGGTCAACCTCGAGGATCCCATGGAGCCGGTGCTGTTTTCCCTCGTCGCCATGCTGGTCTGCCTTTCGCTGGTGCCGCTCTCCCTGACCACCGCCGCCGTGCCCAAGCCGATCGTCTCGGCGCGGCTGCGTATCGCCAGGCTCTACCGCCTGTCGCCGACCGCCTTCCTCGGTTGCCTGGTGGTCGGCATGGTCGAAGGCGCCTTCTGGACGCTCGGCCCGGTGTTCGCCCAGGCCCGCCACCTGCCGGTCGCCGAGATTACACTGTTCATGGGCGCCTTCGTCGCCGGCGGCACGGTCTCGCAGTGGCCGCTCGGGCGGTTCTCCGACCACGTCGACCGGCGCATCGTGATCACCGGTTGCTGCCTGGGCACGGTCGCGACCGGGCTCGGCCTCGCGCTGCTCGAGTTGGACGGCACGCTCCCGGCCTTCGCCCTGGCCTGCCTGCACGGCGGCTTCATGGTGCCGCTCTATGCGCTCTGCCTGGCGCACGCCAACGACTACGCGCCGAACGAGACGCTGGTCGAGGTCTCCAGCGGCCTGCTTCTGATCTACGCCGCCGGGGCGGTGATCGGCCCGCTCGCCCTCGGGCCGGTCATGCAGAGCTATGGTGCCGGAAGCCTGTTTGTTGCCATGGCGGGAGTCCTGGGCGCGCTCGCGCTGTTCATCCTCGCCCGCATGCTGTTCCGGCCGCTCGCCGCGGCCATGGCCCGCGCCGAGTTCGTCCCCGTTCCCAAGACCACGCCCTCGGTCTACTCCCTCGAGCAGGACGACTAGCGCGTTATCCGTTCTCGTAGAGTCGGTGCCGGCCCGCTCCCCCTCCCGGCCGCCCACGGAATCGTA
>JBFJPL010000056.1:0-27287 GCA_041617155.1 Kiloniellales bacterium | reverse complement strand
GGATGTTGGGTCGCTTGTCGGTCATGGCTGCTCCTTTGTCCCTGGTGGCGCAACCTTCACGTTTGCCAAGAGCTGCTGCCCCTTTTGTCACGACCGGGCTCGACCGGCCATCCAGAATGCGACCACCCTGGATGCCCGAGTCGAAGCTCAACGAGCGGACGGCACGGCTTTTTTGCCCTCTCCCCTCGGGAGAGGGAGGGTGAGGGCGGGTTGGTCGTCACCTTGATTCCCGGCGGCGCGACAGGCCAGGCAAAACAACCCGCCCTCACCCTCCCGCTGCGCGGGGCCCTCCCTCTCCCGGCGGGAGAGGGCCCATTGCCAGCGGCTAGGCCGCGTCACGCCGGATGCGCAGCATCCGGTTGCCGCCCTTCTGGAACTCGTAGCCGACGCGGACGACCTCGGCGGCCAGGCCCTCCCCCGCCAGCATCGCCAGAACCGGCGCCAGGTGCGGCGAGCGCAGGCCGTGCAGGTCGACCAGCGGGAAGACCCGCACCTCGCGCGCCACGCGGCAGAGCTCGCGCACGCCGGCCAGGTGGAATTCGCGGCCGAAGCGGATGCCGTAGAGGAACAGGAAGTGCGAGACCAGCGCCAGGTCGAAGGCGCGCCCGGCGAACGGCAGCTCGGGCAGCGCGGCCGCGACGTAGCGCCCGCCGGCCCGCCCCTCCTCGAAGTCCTCCAGGAACAGCTTCATGGCCGAGAGGCGGGTCGCCTCCAGGGCCTCCGGCGTGCCGTAGTCGTCCCACACGAAGCGGTCCCGGCCGGCGCGCACGGCGGCCATGATCTTCTCCCGGCCCAGCTCGATGCGCAGCTTGATCTCGGCGCGGGAGAGCCGGTAGAGCGGGTCGGCGGCCACCACCGGCCGGCCCAGGGCGGCCATCTCCGCGGCGAAGGACGACGGTCCGGCGGCGCAGTCCAGGATACCGGTCTCCGGCGCCAGGCCGGCGAGGTCGAAGAAGGCGCCGTACTCGACCCGGTTGCGCCCCCAGGGCACCGCCTCGTCGAGCCCGAAACCGGCCGCTGGCAGGGGCGTGAGCGCGCCGGTCACGGCGAAGCGGCCTTCCGCAACACCGGGCCGGCGGTCGCGACGGCGACGATCGCGGGTCTGGTCATGGCGCCACTATGGCGCAAGGCGGGGTGCGTGGCGAGGGCGGCGGACCGCTCATCCCGGAACAGTCGCGAAGGTTCGCGCCTGTTCGTTTGACGGCCCGGGTACATGTAAGATAGGAGTCTCGGCTAGGTCACAGCCGGTGTGCCCGAAGCGGCCGCGCCGGCCAGCCCGCCCGGCCAAGCCGCGGCGGATTTTCTGCCGCCGTTGGATCGCGACGCTTCCGGCTAATGTTCAATTTCACAGGTCTGGCCCGGCCTCGCGGGCTGGGCAGTTTCAACTGCGTGCACAGCACTCAAGACAGCATCAAACTAACGAGGCTATCATTACTGCACTATTGGCAAGAAGTATTCGGGCCGGCATTCTGTTGGGCTCTTGTCTGACCGGCGCATTTGGCAAGCAATATTCCGCGCCCGGCTGTCTGTCTTCACACCGGCAACACGGGCTCTTGAAAATGAAACAACGCAAGCTCGATTCCGACCCTTACCCAAATCCCTATCCTTACTTTTCCCAAAACATTCGAGCCATGTAAATGTAGCATGACTCTAGGTTGATCGTATTCGCTAATTTCAATTGTGCCGGCATAAAAAAGGTTCAATCTCCGAAGTGCGCAAGTCCTGCGGGGAACGCGCAAATGAATTGGGGAGGTATGGCCGACGCTCCAAAAATCACAAACGCAATGAAGGCGGGTGCAGCGATCCCCGTCTTTGATCCTGCAGTTCCGCCTCGTCAAGTGTCCGAAGTCATTTGAAATGTACACCCGGCCTCGAAAGGCCAGTTTTGTAAAGGTCACGCAAATGTCCGTAGCTTTCGCGTTAAGTGGTGGGGGCGCGCGCGGCGACTTTGAAGTCGGCGCCTTGCGCTTCCTTTATGACAAGGGGATTCGTCCGAATCTCATTTGCGGCTGCTCGGTGGGCGCAATCAACGGGGTCAAGCTGGCGGAGGGCAAGGGACCAGCGGCGGGCGAGCAAGCGCTCAAAGGATTGGAAAATATCTGGAACACCTTGGTCGACAATAACGACATGTGGCTGGAAGAACCCTGGCTGTCGAGTATCGCGGATTCGCGGGTGACGGAGTTTCTGCTGAAGTCCGCGGCCGACAGGGCGGCCACGGCGGCGATTGCGGTTGGGAAATTCATTCTGTTTCCCCACTTGGCCTTACTTGACCTGCTCAATGCGGGGGTGGACTTGATCGAGCTGAAGAGCGCCATCGAAACAGCGAATCAAGCCAAATCAGTCTACAACCTAAATCCAATTTCCGCAAAGCTCAGGGACCCTCAAAACTTGGACGCGAGCCTTGTAAGTACTTCGGGAGTCTTATTGCGCCTAGCTACCGTCAGCCTCGAGTCCGGTAGCCTTAGGTACGTGACAGAATCCGGGCAGCTACTGGAACGCAACAACGATACGCTCAATCTCGGCCAGATCGTGGTTCTCAACCCGAAATGCCAAGCGATTGCCGCCGAAATCGCGGCACTCAGGGTCGAAAAGGCCGATGTGCAAGCCGAACTGAGTGTTGCCGCTCCCCCCCAGAAGTCGGACCTGGTCAGGAGAATTGGTGAACTGAGCGACACAATCCAAAAAATGACCCAGCAATTGGCGGTCTGTAAATCGCAGCATCCATCGACTACTTCGCCGGCCACGGTTGATCTGTTGGATGGCGTGCTCGCATCTGCTTCCATTCCCTTCGTTTTCCCGCCAGTCAAGCTGGGTGGTGAGCATTATGTTGATGGCGGCGTTCGAGAAGTACTGCCCCTGCAGGTAGCCCTTGACACTGAACTGAACTCAACCACGCATGCAAGAGCAGACACGGTCTATGCCATCGTTGCTTCCGCTACGGGTGTTCCTGTTGCCACGAAGTTTACGACTGGAGCGTCCCTCGCCTCCTTCGAAACCGCCAACCTACTCGACATCGGACAGCGGGTCGCGGAAGAGATCATGCCGGAAGAGACGCTTCTGAACGAAACCGATCCACCGCGAGGCTGGGGGAATGGCGTCACGGTGATTCAGCCCAATTTCGATATCCACGATATCATGACGATCGACCCCGGTTTGATCCAAATCCGCATGGCGCATGGCTACATGCGGGCCGACGACGTGTATCAGGCGAAGTCGCAAGAGCCCGATGAAAGGAAATACAGGCAACTGGCCGACCAATTCTCGGAGCAAAGAAAAACGAACCAGATCATCAGGCTGCGAAAAACCATCTGGGACGTGGAGTATGCCGCCAATGGCCGCAAACAAGGCAAGACCAGACAAGAAGAAACCACCTTGCCGTCTGGAGCCGACCCCTCCGCCCTCGCCGCCGTTCGCCAGATGAAGCGAGACCTCAAGAAGCTGGTAGCCGACCGGCAGCGCCTGGGTGGCGCCATGCCCGCCAGCGTCGAGACGTGGTGGCTGAATTGGGAACGGCACAAGTGGTCGCCAATCAGAGATTTGTGGGACAACCAGACGCCCTTCAATCGATTGACGGTGAGCGTGGACCCGACCTCCATACCTATGGGAACGCAAGTCATGGTGACCGTGAGGGCCAAAGATTTCGACAATGGCAGCCCCGTCAGCGGCAAAGTAAAGATCACCAACTATACGACCCAAGGACGAAAGGTCACCGATGAGTTCGAGGCCGACAGCCCCTTCCCCTACACCTTTCGGCAGAAGAAGAAGCGCACACGTAGACCTGGGGGCGGGTTTGACTTTGACCTAGTCGATCCCACCGGCGCTCTACGACCGGTTGACCCAAGTTATCCAGAGGCCAATGTGCCGTTCGCCTTCGATGGCCCTTAAAAGAGCTCACATGCAAACCCAGCCGAATCTCCTGGAGTAAGTTGGGCAAGGCGACGGCTGTCCATCGTGTTCAGGGGCCGAAATCCGACTGCGCCCGCACTCTCGGCCGGCCGGATCAGCGGCACCGAGCCGGTCATGGCGGCGGCAATGATCGCGGGTCTGGTCATGGGGCAACTATGGCGCAAGGCGCGGCGAAGGCGGCGTGCAGTCGACCGGTAAGCGGACAATTCGCGGAATCTTCGCCGTCAATGCCGTCTTTCGGGTCCAGACCTGTAGCTCACGGATTGTTGATAGCACCGGACCCTTTCCGGTTGATCCAAATCAATGCCGCCAATGCAGCGAGGGGAGATTTGTTCGCTCTGTTTGGCACCGTGCCAGGAAAGGAACTTTACAATGAAGCATCTAGTCACCGCTGCCGCTCTGGCCTTGGCATTGGGTGCCACGGCGCTTTCGCCTTCCGTGGCCCAAACCACCGGGCAGACAAGACCTATGATGGGCATGATGGGCGGCGGCTGCCCGACGATAGGCATGATGGGTCAGGGCATGATGGGTCAGGGCATGATGGGTCAGGGCATGATGGGCCAGGGCGTAATGGGCCAGGGCGTGATGGGGCGCCAAGCCAGGATGGGCGCCATGGTCGATGGCCGTCTCGCTTATCTGAAGGGCGAGCTCGACATCACCGACGCCCAAAACGAAGCCTGGGAAGGCTATGTCGATGCAGTCAAGGGCCGGGTGGGCGTTATGCAGGGTATGCGTCAAAGCATGATGGATGCGATGCAAAAGGGTAGCGCGATCGAGCGGATGGATGTCCGCATCAAGAGCATGGAAGCCATGGTCGAAGCCATGAAAGCCGTGAAGCCGGCAACGGAGAAACTTTACGCGGTCCTGAATAACGAGCAGAAGAAGGTGGCGGATCAACTGATTGGAATAGACTGCGGCGCGATGTGACGGGATCAAGCGCGGTGGCGCAAATCATTGGAGCGGACTCGATTGATTCGGTCTGGGCGGTTCGGTTTGATAGCGCCATGGGCGGTCTCCACGACGTCCGGGCCTGACCAATAACAATAATGGGGACTGTTTATTTTGTGAGCCTCCTCACTCTGAGCTTGTCGAAGGGCGAAGGGTGAGGATGTCACCCACCGGAGGGGCCCCATAGGCCCGCCGCACTCATGCTTCGACAAGCATGAGGTTCCAGCAGAAGCACCAAAGGGGAGAAAGTAACTGCCCTGGGTTCAAGCGATTGCCCTGTAGAGATCGCCGGCGGCGCTTGCCAGGTGGTGCCAGGGGCGCATAATGCCATGGGCTCCCGACACCCCGCGAGGTAGGCGAAAGTATGACATCCACTTTGAGCGGCCGCATCGTCGATGACTTGGCGCGCAACGACATCGGCTTTGTCACGACGGTTCCCTGCAAGCAGCTGGCGGGGGTGATCGATGCGATCGAGAAGCACGAGGGCATTCTCCACGTGCCCTCGAACAAGGAAGACGAGGGCATGGGGCTTTGCGCCGGGGCCTACATGGGCGGCAAGCGGCCCTGCATCATCATGCAGAACACCGCACTCGGGGTCACCGTCAATACCTTGGCGACGCTGATCCAGTTCTATGAGATTCCCCTGCCCATGCTGATCAGCTATCGCGGCGAGGTCGGGGAAAAGATCGCCTGCCAGGTGGAAATGGCGGTCCACACCAAGGCGCTCCTGAGCCAGCTCGCGATCCCGACCTTCCATTTCCACCGCGCCGAGGACGTCGAGGAGTTCGACGGCATCCTGAAGTACACCCAGATGTGCAAGAAGCCGACGGCGATCCTGACCGACGCGAGCTTTTGGGGAGCGGCCCGATGATCAGAAGCGAACTGCTGAAATCGATCGTTCCGGTCATTACCGACCAGCTGGTGGTCTGCAACATCGGCCTGCCGTCCCAGGAGCTTTTCCTGCTCGACGATCAGCCGAGCAATTTTTACATGCTGGGCACCATGGGACTCTGCTCGTCGATCGGCTTGGGGCTGGCGCTGGCGCAGAGCAAGAAGGTCATCGCGATCGACGGCGACGGTTCGGTCCTGACCAACCTGGCGACCCTGGCGACGATCGCCAACAATGTGGCCGACAACTTCGTCCTGCTGATCGTCGACAACGGCAGCTATGGTTCGACCGGAGACCAGCCGACCTACGCCGGCGGCAAGACCTCGCTCGCGGCGGTCGCCAAGGCCTGCGGCTGCGCGCAGGTGGTGGAATGCGAGGCGGAGAACACTGCGGCCGAGCTGCAAGCCGCCCTGGACGGCGACCGCATGACCGTCATCGTCGCCAAGTGCGACTCGGGCAACATCCCGGTTCCGGTGATCGAGATGAGCCCTGCGGTGATCCGCGACCGTTTCATGAAGGAGGTCCGGCGCAAGGGCGCGACCGACTGAAACGGCCGTCCCTGAGCGCGCGCCGTCGTTCTTGGCTGCTCAAGCCGTGACCGTCGAAAGTCCGCGGTCAGGCGTGATCCGAAAACAAGGAAATCCAGCCATGGTCTCGATGACGGCTCAAGATCAGGGTCAGGCCTGAAAATCGGGGTCAGGCCTGTTTTCAGTCTTAGCGGACCTCTCATCCAAAGAAATATTGCGACGGTTCGCGCCTGTTCGTTTGACGGCCCGGGTACATCTAAGATAGGAGTCCAAGCTAAGTCACGGTTGCTGCGCCCGAAAGGGCCGGAAGCGACCAGCCCGCCCGGCGTACCGCGGCGGGTTTTTTATGGCCGAACCGTCCGCCGGTCGGTCGCCGTCACAGCGGAACGGCCTTGTCCTTGGCTTGCCGCGCCGGGCCGATCTGGTCGAGGATAGAGCCGGCCAGCTTGAGGCCGGTCGCGATCAGCTCGGGCACGACGATGTGGGCGCCGGCGTGTTTGAGTTCGTCGGCGTGCAGGTCGTCGCGCGCCCGGGCGTAGATGCGGAGTTCGGGAAACAGGTAGTGCAGCAAGGCCACGATCTGCAGCGCCGCCTTGGGGTTGTCGACGGCGATGATCACGGCGCGGGCCCGCTCGACGCCGAGCGCTTCCAGGATCTCCGGGCGGGAGGCGTCGCCAAAATAGACCGGCAGGCCGCGCTGCCTGGCCTGGGCGACTCGGTCCGGATCCATGTCGGCCGCGATGATGGCGACGCCGGAGCGTTGGAGCTCCGCCGCGACCGCCGCGCCGACGCGCCCGAAGCCGGCGATCACCACGTGATCCCGCAGGATTCCGGTCTCGTCGGAAACCGCCTCGACCCGGACCACACTGGCGCGACCGACACGCCGCTCCAAGCCGCGCCCGAAGGCCGCCAGCAGCGGGGTCGCCATCATAGTGAGCGCCACGGCGGCGACCAGGAGCTGGCCCAATTCGGCCGGCAGGATACCAAGCCGCAAGGCGGCGCCGAACAGCACGAAGGCGAACTCGCCGCCCTGGGACAACAGAACCCCCAGATTGAGCGCCTGAGCGTTGGACAGGCCGGACACCCGCGCCATCGCCGCCAGCAGCAGCGCCTTGCCGAGCAGGATCGCCGCCGCCAGCACAACGACGGTCGCGCCACTTTGCCACATGAGGCGCGGATCGAGGGACATGCCGACGGTCATGAAGAAGAGCCCGAGCAGCAAGCCGCGAAAGGGCCGGATCTCGGCGGCCACCTGGTGGCGGTAGCTGGTGTCGGCCAGCAACATGCCGGCCAGGAAAGCGCCGAAGGCCATGGAGAGGCCGGCCAGCTGGGTCAGCCAGCCGGCCGCCAGCACGATCGCCAGCGTCAGGGCGGCGAAGACCTCCGGTTCGCGAACCGAAGCGACCTGCCCGAATATCCGGCGCAGAAAGATCCGGCCGAGGCCCAGGATCAGGAGGATCGCCACGGTCATCTTGAGCAAGGCGATGGCGAGCGCGACCGGCAGACCGAGCTCGGTCTGGCCGAGTGCGAATACCACGACCAGAAAGGGCCCGACGGCCAGATCCTGGACCAGAAGCACGCCGAACACCGTGCGGCCGAACTGGGTGGTCAGCTCGCCGCGGTCGTAGATCATGCGCAACACGATGGCGGTCGAGGAGAGCGCCAGCCCGGCACCGATCACCGCCGCCGCCGCCAGACCGGTTCCAGCGAAATAGGCCACCGCGGCGACCGCAAGCGCGGTCAAGAAGACCTGGGCGGCGCCCAGAGCAAAGATCCGGCCGAACAGCACCCTGATGCGCTCGAACGGCAACTCGAGCCCGACGGTGAAGAGCAGGAAGACCACGCCGAATTCGGCCAGCGCGTTGAAGGTCTCGCCTTCGGAGATCAGGCCGAGGGCCGACGGTCCGATGGCCGCACCCCCGACCAGGTAGCCCAGCACCATGCCGAGGCCGATGCGCCGGAACAGCAGGGTGAACAACACGGCGGCCAGCAGAACGACGATGATTTCCCGCAGATAGTCCGCCTCGGCCATAGCCAAGAATCTACCAGGATGTGCGACTCCAGGCTACCGGCCCGAGGCCGCGTCGAGCCGCAAGGTTTGGCGCAAGCGGCCCAAGCCGGCAGTTCGCCAAGCCAACCGCCGGAGCGGGGGCCTGACTCATCCGGTGCCACGGTCCGTGGCGGCACATCCCGTGACGGCAGGTGCATCGAGGAAATCTCGGGTTAGGACTCTGGCTCCGGCCAGGTCGGTGCTATCCTCCATTTTCAGACGAGTTCGCATGACGGCTGCCGCGCAGCGCCTGGGGGAGGCAGGAACCGCATGAACCTGGAAAGAGTCGTATATGGATTCTTCATCGTTCTCGCGCTGACGCTGAATTTCGGCTTTTTTCTGGGCGAGATCGACAATCCGGATCACCACGGCATCGTGGAATTGTTTCTTGTCATCATCGTCAATCTGATTGCCACCGGATTGAAGCTCGGCGACCGCTCCCAGATGGGCGCCGTGTTGTTGGCAACCAGTCTTGTCGCCGACCTGCAGCTGGTCGGAGCGGCCATTATCTGGGCCATCGCGGTACACGTGACGGGCACCGGGCTGACTCCCAGTGTGATGGCGAGCATTGTCTCACTGTCCGGCGGCGCGCTGCTCGCCAACGTCATCTCGGTCACCATGCTGGCCGTCGAAACCGTGATGCTGCGCCGCTAACCACTAGGGGCCGGCCATGCCAGAGTCGCCCAGTTCGAGCCGGGTCACTTACATCATCCTGCGTTACATGCGCCGGCCGATCATTGTTCTGATTACCGTCTATGCGGCCTCGATGGTCGGGTGGATCATGATTCCCGGGGTCGACTCGAAGGGCAACCCGACAAACCTAAGCTTCTTCCATGCGTTTTATTTTCTCACTTATACGGTAACCACGACCGGCTTCGGCGAACTGCCTTACACCTTCACCGAGGCGCAGCGCATGTGGGGCATCGTGTCACTCTACGCCGGCGTGATCGCGTGGTTCTACGCGCTCGGTTCCATCGTCGGCCTGGTTCAGAACCCGGATTTCCAGCAGTCCGTGGCTGAGCGCCGCTTTGCCAAGCGAGTCGCCCGGATCTCGGAACCCTTCTACATCATATTCGGTTTCGGCAATACCGGGGCCCTGCTGGCACGCGGTCTGAGCGACGCGGGCATGACGGTGATCGTCGTCGACAAGAACAGCGAGCGCATCAAGACCCTGACCCTGCGCGACTATCGGTCTTCGGTGTCGGGGCTCTGCGCCGACGCCCAGGTTCCCGAACACCTGATCGAAGCGGGTTTGTTGAAACCGAACTGCAAGGCCGTGATCGCTCTGACCCAGGACGAGGAAATCAATCTGAAAATCGCGGTCACCGCCCGGCTATTGAACCCCGATGTGTGGGCGGTGACGCAGTCGACATCAGAGGTTCATGAGGACACGCTCGCCACTCTTGGCGCCAACGTCCATATCATCGATCCCTTCCAGACCTATGCGAAGTATCTCGGCGCGGTGATTCACAATCCGGCCATCCACACTCTGAACCAGTGGCTGGCTGGAACGCCAGGTGCCACCCTGGACACGGAGCTTCGCCCGCCCAAAGGAGCCTGGATCCTCTGCGGCTTTGGCAGGATGGGCCGGTGGATTCACGACTCGCTCGGGTCCGAGGGTGTTTCAACGGTCGTGATCGAACCAAATCCCAGTCCGCAGGACCAGCAGGGCGCAAATCTGATCGTCGGGCGGGCCAATCAGGAGAACCTGTTGAAGGCGGGGATCAAGGACGCGGCCGGCATCGTCGCCGGGACCAACAACGACGCCGACAACCTCAGCATTCTGTTGAACGCCAGAGCTTTGAACCCGGATATCTTTCTCTTGGTGCGGCAAAACCGCTATCGTAATCAGCTGGTCTTTCGGGCGGCACGGGCGGACTTCATCATGATGCCGAGTCTGGTCAGCGCACGGCGGATCCTGTTCCTGCTCATCGCCCCCCTGCTCAAGACCTTCTTCGAGTCGCTTCGTGGACACGACGATGCCGATGCAAAAGAATTGGACCTGAGCCACGTGATCGATCAACTCGCCACGACGGTGGGCGGCAGCCAACCAAGGCTGTGGACCCTCGACGCCTGTGCCGCCACCGCCAGCGCGTTGCTGCGTGTTATCGAAAGCGGAGATCGGGTCACGCTGGACGATCTTCTCAGGGATCCCGTGAACCGGGACAGGCATCTTGCCTGTCTACCCCTCGTCATTCGCTCGGGCCAGAAGCCGACGATCATGCCGGCGCTTGCCACTGCCGTGCAGCCCGGCGACCAGATCCTGTTCTGCGGCACGGCCGGCTCGCTGCGCCTTCTGGACGCCACACTCAACAACGAATACACGCTGCGCTACCTGATCTCCGGCATCGATCAGCCGCGCGGCTTTGTCATGCAGTGGCTCAAGCGAAGAAATTCGGCGCGGTTATCACCTGGCTGACTGAGGCTAGGAGCCTGTCCGAGTATTGGTCATGAGCTGCATCGACCAGACAGACGCGAGGGGTAGGCGCGGGCGATGCCGTGCGCATCGGCAAGCCTGCGCGACGCGGCACTCGCGTCTGTCCGGCCGACCCGAAGGGCCGCGTTTTCAAGGTATTGGGGCGTCGTCCGGCACCGCTTGCGATGCGCACGGCATCGCGCCGCGGCACCGTCCTAGCCCACGGCCTTGAAAACGCGGTGCAGCCCGTGACCAATACTCGGACAGGCTCCTAGCCGGGCGGATATTTCAGCAATCCGCACCTCGCGGCTCTCCCGAAGGGGTGCAACTCCCTGGCACTTCCGCTTGTCGGCGGGTTCCAGACGTCAAGGATCGGTACTTCGAGCCCCGCTCGCAGCGGAGAATCACCAGGCGCCGCGGGACCGCGTCCGGCCGCGCGGTCTACCGCTCGAAGCGGGTGACCCTTTGAGATGAAGGGGACTGTCCAGATTCGGCTTTGGTGACAGCGGAGTAACGGGTGGCTGCTGCCGCCCGAATAAAAAAGGCGGCCCGCGAAGGGGCCGCCAGGTCGCAGGCTGTCGAATGCCGATGATCACGGCGTGCAGGTCGTATCGTGTCCGTTGCCCAGCGGGCAGGCCTCGACCACATCCGCGTTGTCGTCCGCGTCCGAGGCACCGACGCCGCACTGGGGATGCCCGAACCCGCTCGCGCTGACCGTCGCGGAGTGGTTCACATGCCTTTTGGCGTCGACGAACCGGATATCGAATAACATGTTGTCCCCGATCGCCGCGACGCCCCCCGGGACGTAGTCGAGTCCGAGGGCGTCCCGCACGCGCCAGGCAATGTTGTGGTCGGCGCAGGAGGAATCGCCGCTGACGCCGACCGCGCCAAGCAGCTTCCCGTCGGAATCGTACAGGGCCAAGCCGCCGCCGAACACGTTCACGCCGCCGATCTTTCGGTCCGTCATGGGATCGTCGGCCCCGCCGATTTCCTCGACGTCGCCGGAATAAGCCGCCTCGGTATCGACCGGATTGCTGAACTGCAGGCCGAACAGACTGCCGCCCGGCTGGGTCGCCGCCCAGAGGTTGGCGGTCGACAGCGCCAGGCCCGGCAAGCTGAAGGCATTGGCCGTGTTGGCCTTTTGCGCGGAAATCACGCGGCTTCCGGGCCATTGATCGGCCCGGTTGACGCCCGAATGGGCGACCGCACAGACCCGCCCGTCGCGGTCGACCACGCTGGCCCACATGTGCAAGCCGAAACCGCCATTGGGCTGCGCTTGCGCGGCGATGATGGCCGCCTCGAGAGCGGCATGGTTCGGCAAGTTGCCGCAATCCGGCAGAGACTGCGCCGACGTCGAGCCGGCAACGAGCGGAACAACCGCCAGGAGGCTTGCACCGAAGCTAAATGAGAGAAGTGAAATGCGCTGTTTCATGATAGGCTCCCTGGATCGAAATTACCCCCACCGGCGCCCCCTATTCTTGCCCCGCGTTGCCAACAGCGGGTGCGGAAACGCGATGCCGGAACTTGGCAGCTTGGTGCAGCTTCGTCCGCCGGGCTGTGGGATTTCGCACAGTGCCGGCGGCCGACACGGATCAGGATCGGGGTCAGCGATTGTGTTTGTGCCAGAGGTGATTCGGGCGCCAGGTATCGTCCGTTCCGCTGTCCTCGCACCGGCCTCGTAGGCTCTCAGGAATCCAATGGTGCAAGTCTGAGTAATGATTGGAGAGGACAATTTCGATGGTTCCAGTCCGGATACGTCGCGGCCCGATTGCAGAACAGACCCCGCCGCGTTGCAACGCACGGGAATGCAGTTCGTATGCGGGCGCTCACCGGCGAGGCGACGGGGGACTCTGATTGTCTGGCAATTCCTCGAGACCATGCGATACTCTTCTGGGGTCCAATATCCTCTGAAGCCGAATTCGCGGATCGTCCCGCAGGCGCAACAGATCGTGACACGGCGACGGTTCGGCGGATGCCGGTTCCGGTGGCTCGGCGTTCGCGCGCGTGTGCGGAGAGAGCGGCAGCGATGGTGGATGAGCATGGCAAAGTTCCGCCGGCCGGCGCGGCCGACCTGGAGCACCTGACCGGTCCTTCCCGCGGCACGGTGCTGTGGCTGAGCGGGCCGGCCTTGGACATAACCCTCAGCCCCGATTGCTTCATCCACGTCTCGGAGGCGCGCCCGGGCGAACGACCGGACGACCTGATCGCCCGGCTCCACCGCGCCGAGGACAGCTATGAAATCGAGGCTGTCGAGGGCCGGCCGCTATGGGTGAACGGGGATCGCGTCACCGCCCGGCGGCTCAAGGACAGCGACATGATCGAGTTCGGCGAAACCGGGCCGATGTCACGCTTTTGCCTGTACCGCGAAGACCAGCCGGTCCGCATAACGGTCAGCGATATCCTGAGCGACGCGGTCGACTATCTCCGGGTCAGCCGCAAGCCGGTCGTCAACCGTTTGTTCAAGGCCCTCGGGGAGGTTCTGAGGCGGCTGACGCGCAAAACCACGGTCCTGTTCCGGGTCGGCGTTATCCTGGCGATCGTCGTCCTCGCCGGACTGGCCTACCAGCAGATCCGATTGAACGCTCTGCTCGAGCAACGAATCCAATCCAGCGCCACCCGTCTCGAAAGCTTCGCAGGAGCCTTGGCCCGCGCCAGGCAAGAAGCGCTGATGCCGAAAGACCTGCAAGCGCTGCGTCAGGAGATCGGCAGCCGGCTCACGTCGAACGCGGAGCGTCTGGCGGCGTTGGAGCGGCGCTCCGAGGCCAGCGCGCGGGTGATCGCCGGATCGATTGCCTCGGTCGTGTTTCTCCAGGGCGGCTACGGGTTCAAGGAGAATTCGAGCGGCCGGATGCTGCGACACCTCGTCGATGACGACAACCGCCCCTTGATTTCTCCCAGAGGCCAGCCGCTGTTGACGCTGGAAGGCGACGGTCCCGTGGCCGAACGCCAGTTCACCGGCACCGGATTCGCGGTCGGTGACGGCGGCGTGCTGGTGACAAATCGGCACGTCGCGCTGCCGTGGGAAAACGACGCCGACGTCGAAGCGCTGGCCGGCCAAGGCCTTCAGCCGGTGGTGACCAAGTTCGTCGTCTATTTGCCCGGCACGGCAGCGGCCGGTGAAGTCGAATTGCTGCGCGCCAGTCAGGACGCGGACCTCGCCGTCTTGCGCGTCAAGAACGTGGCCGAGCCGGTGCCGGGCCTGACGCTCGCCGAGGCGCCGCCGGCGCGTGGAGCCGAGGTCATCGTCATGGGCTACCCGACCGGCCTGCGCTCGATGCTGGCGCAGTCGGGCGACGCCTTCCTCGAAGAGCTCCAGAAGGCCAACGATACGGGGTTCTGGAGCGTGGCCGCCCGCCTGGCCGAGGCCGGGCACATCGCGCCGCTCGCCAGCCGCGGCATCGTCGGCCAGGTCACACAGGCGACCATCGTGTACGACGCGGAGACGACCCACGGCGGCAGCGGCGGCCCCGTGCTCGACATCAACGGCTCGGTGGTCGCGGTCAACGCCGCCATACTGCCCGAATACGGCGGCTCCAATCTGGGCGTGCCCGTCGCCAGGGTCCGGGCCTTGCTGGCGGACGCGGGCCTGCGCTGACTCCCCGGGGCGTGCCGTGACAAGCTGCTTTCGACTAGAGCGTGATCGGGCTACATGGAGTCGGCGGAGGTGCCCCCTCACCCTCCCACAGCACTGCTGCGCTGCGGGCGGCCGAAGGCCGAGCGCTACGCGCTCCCTCTCCCCGAGGAGAGGGAAGAGTAAGGCTCGCGTCGCCGCGTTCCCTCTCCTTGGGGAGAGGGCTTGGCCCGCCAAGGGCGCAAAGCGCGGGGTGAGTGTGTGATCCCGACCAAACCGATCCCGCACTAGGCGCGCGGTGGCCGCGGCGTCGGTCTTTGGCGAGCCTCATACCATCGGCCCGCGCCCGCCATGTTGCATGATAGATCCGGCCCGAGCGGCGCCGATGGCTTCGAGCGGCCGCCGCCGATCACCTCGCGCCCGGAACGTGGCTGGGCAGGGCGTCGCGCAGGCGGCGGATATAGTCGAGCTCGATGCCGCAGCAGCCGCCAACCACCTGCACGCCCCGTTCGACCCAAGCCTTGGCGTTCTCGACGTACTCCTCGGGGCCGATCCGGGTCGGCACGTTGGGATCGCGGTTCGGCGAAACGTAGTCGGTCCGCTCGGCCTCCGGGTAGATGCCGATCGGCCCGCGCCACTTTTGCTGGACGATCGGAAGCGCGGCGTCGGTCGCCGCGAAGGGCGAGTGGAACAGGGTGACCAGCGAGCCGCCCAGCGCCGTCACCTCGTCGAACGCCGCGGCCAGGGGCTCGTCGGAGCAGTAGCCGACCTTGACCGTGTCGTCGCCTTGCTCCTGGCGGCACTTGAAACCCATCCAGACCGGCAGCCCGGTCGCCACGCAGGCCTCGATCACCCACTTGCGCTGGGCCGTGCTGCCGGTCGCCTCGGCGAGCAGGAGATCGACCCCCGCCTCGGCCAGCAGCTCGGCCTGCTCGCGCAGGTTTGCCTTGGCTTGCGCCTCGGAGGTCTCGCTGCGCCCCTTGAAGTACTGCAGGTCCTTCCAGCCCGGCTCCGAGCCGATCATCATGCCGTAGTTGGAGACCGAGCCGCCGATGTAGACCGGCCGGTCCTTGGCCGCCTTGTCGCGCGCCTCCTGGGCCAGCATGACGGCGCGCCAGTTGAGCTCCGCCGTGAGGTCGCCCAGGCCGATCGGCTCCAGGTTGTGCCGGGCCGAGGCGTAGCTGTTGACCGTGATCACGTCGACGCCGGCCTTGATGTAGTTCTCGTGCATGAAGCGCACGGTGTAGGGGTGGCTTTGCAGCGCGATCGCGGCCCAGGCGCGGTTGTTCATGGGTACGCCCATCTGCTGCAACTGGGTGCCCACCGCCCCGTCCAGGACCACCACCTCGCGGTCGGCGAGACGCCTTGCCAATGTTTCGTATTCGCTCATGGCCTCATCCCTTCGGCATCCCAAGCAAACCGATGATCCGGCGCCGAGAAACCCTGTCACGGCTCTCCGTTTCGCACGCCAAACGCAAAGTTTATGCGCTCTTCGTCGCCTGTCCCAGCCAAAAGCTGAAGCTCGGAGCAACCGCAGCGCAGCGCCGCGCGGCCACCTGCCCCTGGCTCAGCGCATGACCAGGAAGAGCTGCGAGTTGCCGCGCAACACGTTGAGCGCGACCAGGCGATCGAGGCTTTTGGCCAGCTTCTCGAGCTCGGCGACCGAGCGTACCCGCTGGCGATTGACCGCCAGCAAGACGTCGCCCTGGCGCAGGCCGAAACGATAGGCCGGGCTGCCCGCAGCCACCTCCGTCACCAGAACGCCCTCGACCTTGCCGAACGCCGAATGATCCTTGGGGATATCGGTGAAGCTCGCGCCAGCGAACTGCGGCAGGGCTTGCTCGCCGGAGATCCGGCCCGTGGCGACGGCGCCGACTTCGACCGAAGTGGTGCGGCGCTTGCCGTCCCGGTAATAGGCGATGGTCAGCTTGGTGCCGCGCTCGGTCAATCCGACGAAATTGCGCAGGTCGCCGGAATCCTCGATCTTCTTGCCGGCCACTTCGACGATCACGTCGCCCGGCGCCAAGCCCGCGGCTTCCGCAGGCGACTCCTTCTCGACCTGGGTCACCACGGCGCCGGCCGGTGACGGCAGGTCGAGGGCCTCGGCCAGGTCCGTTGTGACGTCCTGGATACCTATGCCGATGCGCCCGCGCTTCACCTCGCCATGCTTGATCAGCTGATCCATCACGGCGCGCGCCATGTTGGTGGGTACGGCGAAACCGATCCCGACATTGCCGCCACCGGGTGCGATGATCGCCGTGTTGATCCCGATCAGCTCGCCCTTGGAGTTGACCAAGGCCCCGCCGGAGTTGCCCGGGTTGATCGAGGCGTCGGTCTGAATGAAGTCCTCGTAGCCATGCATGCCGATGCCGCGGCCCAGTGCGCTGACGATGCCGGTGGTGACGGTTTGGCCAAGACCGAAGGGATTGCCGATCGCGAACACGATATCGCCGACTTTGAGGTCATCGGAGTCGCCGAGTGGGAGCTCCACCAGCGCGTCCGGTTTGATCTTCAGCACCGCGATGTCGGTTTCCGGGTCGCTGCCGATCAGCTCGGCCTCGAAGTGCCGGCGGTTCTTCAGCGTAACCGTGATCTGCTCGGCATTGTCGACCACGTGATGGTTGGTCATGACATAGCCGACGCCGGCATCGACGATCACGCCGGAACCCGCGCTCATCGCCTTGCGCTCGGGCGGCTGATCGGGCACGTCGAAAAAGCGCCGGAAGAAGGGATCGCTGAACAGCGGGTTCTCCTGCCCCGGCACCCGCAATCGGACCGAGATGTTGACCACCGCCGGCGTCGTCTTGTCGAGCAGCGGCGCCATCGTCATGACGCCGCGCTCGGGATCGAGCGACGGTACGGCCGCCGTCGCGGCCGGAGGCGCGACGGATAGAATCATGACCGCTAGGTAAAACCGAATCTGACGGATCATTTTCCCTGTCTCCTGTTCAATCGCAAAACACCGGCCAAAGCCCGCCGCCAACCGGGACAAGCGCCCGCGACCTAGCGGCCTAGGCGGGCGCGGTCCCGGTCACGCCGGTCATCTCGTTGAGCGCCTCCGACACGGCTTCGGGATCGACGAACAAACCGCAGAGCAGACCGATGAAGGCGAGCATTGCCGCCTGATCCCAGGCCGTGAATTCGTCGGCGAACAAGCGGTCCTGGCGCAGCACGGCAACGAACACCGCGCCGAAAGCGCTCAGGAGAAGAAGCTCTCTCATCACCGGCGCGACCAGGGGCGCGGGCAGCATGGAGGCGACCAGCGCGGCCAGCACGACCGCCAAGCCCGCGGTCAAGAGCCCGCCGGAATTCGGGCCCCGTTGATCGTGGTTCCGTGAACTATGTGTGGATCCAGTATCGAATTCGCCCTGCCACATCTCCAATGTCCTCCTTTCGAGCGACGCGGGCCCATACCCCCTGATGCGGCAGGTATGTGTCCGCGAGACAAGTGGAAAGGGAGATTGGGATGCCGGAGCACTCGCCCGGCATCCCAGGCGTTCCGAATGGCCGGCTTAAGCCGCCCTCGAGACGCTCTCCACCAGCTTCTTGGCCTTGCGCGCGATCCTTTGCGGCGCCGAGGTCTCGATCTCGATCCGGTGCGGCCGCATCTCCTTGGGCAGCTCACGAACCAAGTCGACCTCGAGCAGACCGTTCGCCAGATGGGCGCCAACCACCTTCATATGGTCGGCCAGCTGAAAGGTCCGCTTGAAGGCGCGTCCCGCGATCCCGTGGTAGAGATAGGACCGCTCGCCGTCACCATGGCCGTTCGTGCCGGTCACGGTCAGCGTGTTTTCCCGGTACTCGACCTCCAGATCCTCCGGACCGAAGCCGGCCACCGCCAAGGTGACCCGATAGCGATCCTCACTGAGCTTCTCGATGTTGTAGGGCGGATAGCTGGCGGCCGCGTCGCTCAGGTCGGCAGCCGTGTCCAGAAGCCGGAAAAGATGGTCGAACCCCACGGTCGACCGAAACAGGGGAGAAAAGTCAAACCTTGTCATCGCTACATACCCTCCTTTCGAAGCAACATGTAACTTCGGCCCATCCGATGGATCGGGCCCGCCCATTAGCACTCCCAATAGGCGAGTGCTAATTCGGCTATTGAGATAGGCAAGGCTGAGTCAGTGTCAAGAGGGGGCGTGTGCCGTTCTCTGATCTACCCAGATTGTGACTTTTCCCAACTTCTCGCGGCGCCCGCTCTGCTCCAATGGCGGCGGTCCGCGCGCGGCCCGGGCGCCGGAGCATAGAGCCAAGGGGAGATCCGAAAATGGCCTTGCGTGATCCTTTGACCGAGGCGGAGCGGCGCATCGTCGAGCTGCGGATCGAGCAGATCGGCAACGCTTGGGAGCGTGAGGGCGAGCATGTGCGCGCCGACTGGGAAGAACGCAACATCGAAACCATCGGCCGGAGCATCTGGCAGCAGCGGGTCGCCGGCCAGCGCGAGCAACTGGAGCCGCGTATCCGCCAGATGGCCGATGCCTCGGCCAACCACTTGGGGCCTCCCGGGCCCGCACGGCCGACCGCAGAGCAGTGAGGACTGGCACCGGCGCATGGCCAACCCGGGCGAGAACCAGTTCAGCTGGTTCCTGCGCAATCGGATCGCCCCGCTGTACCACGAGAACCCGCCGCCCAGGCGCCACCGGGCGGCAGCCCGGCGGGTTCTGGCGCTGCACGCCCAGGGGCAGATCGGCCTGCACGCGGTCACGGGCAACGCCGCGGTCCGCGGCCAGGTCGAGGAGCTCGCCCGGAGCGGCATCGTCTCGGCAACCACGAGCGAGGGCGAGCTCAGGCTGATCCCGCCGCTATGGTTGCTGGAGGTCCTGATCGCCCTGGCCGAAGCCAGCACGGCGCCCGGCAACTTCACCCAGCTCAACGCGGCCCAGCAGGGCCGGCGCGTACCCTTCTACGTGCTCAGCCTGGTCCGCTTGCGGGGTAACTCCGATAGCCTGCACTATGTCGGCCGCGGCATTGCCATCACCCGCTACGATGGGCACCAGATCAACATGCGCGACCCGGCCACCGCCTTCGAAGGCGTGATCGGCGTCATGCGCAACCTGCCCAGGGGCCGATACGGCCTGGGCCTGCCGAGGGTGCCGAGCGAGGGCCCCTTCGGTCGCTGCGTGCCGGCCGCCGGCGCCTACGACCAGACCGGCCGTTGGCGGGTCGGCCGGGCGGGCCTCCTGTTCGAGGCAACCTGCGGCGACCTGCGGGAGCGCACCGACGACTATGCTCAGTTCCGCTACTTCTATCTGGGCGCCCCGGCGGTCGAGCCAATCTTCCGGCCCGAGTACCGCCAGGCCAATCCGCGGCACCCCTGGGGCTTAATCAACCCCTTTCTCGACCGCCGCCTGCGCGAAGGCCATTCGCCGGGCGGCATCGAGCAGGACCTGCGCCGCTTCGAGATGCCGGTCTATGCCCAGCGCCTGGAACAGGCCGCCCTGCTCGCCCGGCACAGCCACGGCGCGGAGATCGAAGACCTCTTTCCCGACAAGCCGAACCACCTGCATCTGAGTCTGCTGGTCTGACTGCAGTTTTAGAAAACCGCCCCGCCAGTTCAGCCGCGGTAATCTTTTTTTGTCTCTCCGCGGTCATCATGCTCTTCCTTCTGGCCGGGAGCGGAGCGGATCATGGAACAGCAGGCCACCGAGGCGGATTTCGAGCGGATGTCGTGGCACGACGATACGATCTACGGGCTTCGCTTCGACATCGGCGATCCCGAGCGGAACGACTGGCGCAGCGACTTGGTGCTCGACATCGACCATATCGTCGAATGGATCTGCGGGGAGGCCGGCGGGGCGCGTTTCCGGGTCGCGCCGGCGAGCCTGACGTTCCACCACGTGACCGACCTGAACATCGCCATCGACTGGGGCGACAGCGGCGGCCAGACGGCGCTGCACGAAGTCTCGATCGATGCTCTCACCCGGGAACGGGTCGAGCACCAGAAGATCTGCCTCGACCGGCCCTACTACCGCTGGCGCATCGCGCTAAACTGGCCCCAAGGCGGCGAAATCGGCTTCGGCGCCAGCGGCTTCACCCAGTCCCTGCGCGCCGAACCGCTGCTCTGCGACCAGCAGAGGCTGGCGCCGGCGGAGCGCGGCTAGCCCGCTCGTTCGACCCGCCCGCTTGGCGGCATCATGTGCTAGGATCGCCGCCCGAACCAGCCTTTCGAGGAACCCCGTCATGGCCGAGCTACGACAGCCTGTGATGACCGGCGGGTGCCAGTGCGGCGCCGTGCGCTATGCGCTCTATGCCGCGCCCTACAACCCGCATATCTGCCACTGCCGCATGTGCCAGAAGGCCTTCGGTTCCTTCTTCGCGCCGCTGGCTTCGATCAAGCTGGCCGACTTCTCCTGGACCAAGGAGCCGCCGGCGATCTTCGCCTCCTCGCCGCCGGTCGAGCGCGGCTTCTGCGCGCAGTGCGGCACGCCGCTCTCGTTCCGCTTCGTCGAGACCGACCGCATCAGCGTCACGATCGGCAGCCTCGACCAGCCGGCCAAGGTGCGCCCGGAACGACAGTTCGGCGCGGAAAGCCGGATGCCCTGGTTCGCCGACCTCCACGACCTGCCGGCGCTCTCGACCGAGGAGGTGATCCCGCCGGAGCTGCTCAGCCAAATCCACAGCCGTCAGCATCCCGATGGCGAAAGCTAAAGCGGGATCAGGTTACATGGAGTCGGCGGAGGTGCTCCCTCACCCTCCCACAGCGCTGCTGCGCTGCGGGCCCCTGCCTCTCCCCGAGGAGAGGGAAGAGTAAAGCTCGCGTCGCGGCGTTACCTCTACTTGGGGAGAGGGATAGTGTGAGGGGGTGATCCCGACCAAACCGATCCCGCTCTAGGGGCGGCGGTTGGCGGTCCGTTGACGCGGCTGCAAAACATCTTGACGCGCGCCGCCCCGATCCGGCCAAGCTGGCATAAGCGTACGCGACCAACCAATGGAGGCCGATGCCGTGTCCGAAAAGCAGAACGAGTTCTTCAATCTGAACGACCCGACGGCGGGCATCCGGCGCGAGCTGGCGCCCGGCGTCACGACACGGATCTTCCCGGGAGACCGGGCGATGCTTTCGATCGTTCGCTTCGAGCCCAATGCGGAGGGCAAGATGCACCATCATCCGGAGGAGCAGTGGGGCGTCCTGCTCGAAGGCTCGGCGGTCCGGATACAGGATGGCGAGGAAATTCCGGTCGCGAAGGACGATTTCTGGCGGACGCCGCCGAATGTGCCCCACACCATGCGCGCCGGGCCCTCGGGCGCCGTGGTGCTCGACGTCTTCAGCCCGCCGCGCGACGTCTACCGGAAACCCGGCACGGGTTTCGGAACCGAGAATTAAGGCGTTTGGTGTCGGGGCCGACGCCGCCTGGCAAAGAGGACTTTCCGCGTTTCTCGAGATTGGCCCGATCAACCTCTCAATCGGCAGCCTAGACGCGCCGCGCATGGTGCGCCCGGAACGCCAGTTCGACGCTGAATGCCAGATACACCGGCTTGCCGAACGCCACAGCCTGCCGGCCGTGACCACCAAGGACGTGATTCCGCCCGAGCTGCGCGGCAAAATCCACAAGCGCCAGCAGCCGGACCACCAGACCTAGTCAAAAAAGCCGAGTTCGCCACCGGTCCGTGGCGCCTTGTCCGTTTCGCGATCGCGTCGGACCCGAATGGCCACAACCTAAAGTAAAAATAATAATACATTGCTACGCGTGGTTTAGTGTGCTCTACTGTTAGTTGGTACGCGACTCCAAAACTGGTGAACTTCAAAACCGATGTTTCCCGTACCTTTTAATGATGCGCAAAGGCAAGCGGCGCTCGAATCGTACGACGTTCTGGACACTTCGCCAGAAGAAGTTTTCGACTGCCTGACGAGGCTCGCCTGCCGGCAATTCGGCGTGCCCATCTCACTCGTTTCGCTGGTCGACGAATGCCGCCAATGGTTCAAGTCAAAGCAAGGGCTCGACGTATCTGAGACGCCTCGGGAGATGGCTTTCTGCGGCCATGCCATCCTGTCCGATGATCCTTTCGTTGTCTTGAATACGACACAGGACGAGAGATTTGTGTCGAACCCGCTGGTCACGGATGATCCGCACCTTCGCTTCTATGCGGGCGTGCCACTGGTTACCCAGCACGGATTTCGTTTGGGCACCTTCTGTATCATCGACTTGGCGCCGAGGCGCGATTTCGAAGATGACGACATTGCGGCTCTGAAACACTTGGCAGACGCCACCATGCAGATCCTGGAGCTGCGCAAGCAGGCACGGCAACAGAACGATGCGATTGCTGAGGCTCGCTTTGCCGAGGATGCCCGAACGGAACTTCTGTCAGTCGTTGCCCACGAAATCCGCTCGCCGATTGCAACGCTGGTAGAATACGCGCGGACCTTGAACAGCGGCTTATTCGGGCCCCTCGGTGACAAGAGGTACGAGGAGCTGTCCGGTCTCATGGCGGAAGCCGCGCAACAGGTGATGGACATCACCGATCGGACGCTGGAACTCGCTTGTTCGCGAGCCGGCGACGTGGAGATCAGAGATGAGCGGATCTCGGTTCAAGATCTCTTCGAAGAGGTCGAACGATTTGCCGCCAACCTGAAGCGGGAGTCGGACTCCCCCATTTCGTTCGCCGTCCCCGCTCAAGGCATCGTCTTCTCCGCCGACCGGACTTTCGTCATGCAGATGCTTTTCAATTTGGTGACCAACGCGTTCAAGTACGGCGACGCGGGAGCTTCGGTGGAGCTTCGCGCCGAGGTCAACGAGACTGGCGTTCTGGAACTCACCGTGACCGATTCGGGAATCGGTATGAGCGGCGAAGATATCGAGCGGGCGCTTGAACCCCATACCCGGATCAAGCATTCGGACCGGGAGGACCCCGGCGGAATCGGCATCGGTCTGTCGATCGTAAAGCGGCTCGTCGAGCTGCATGGCGGACGACTTGTCATAGAAAGCGTCGTCGGCGAGGGAACCAGGGCGTCGCTGCAGTTCCCGCCCTATCGGGTGCGGCCGCGCGGCGAATCAATCGACTCTGCGGCTTGAACCCGCGGCAAAGCGCGGACCGCAGCTCGAATCCCGAACTGCGATCGGCCAGCGCACGAGCCCCGCGTCGGTCCTTGACTGCGCGACCGACGATCACTTCAAGCGCCGAGCCAGCCAGGATCCCGATACCGACGACTTTGTCGACCCCTTATGGGGCCCGCCCCAAGACCCGGCAATCGCAGCCGGCCGAAGCGGCTTGACCGGAAACTGCTCTAGGAGCCTGTCCGGGTATTGATCACGGGCCGCACCGCGTTTTCAAGGCCTTGGGCTAGGACGGTGCCGCGCCGCGATGCCGTGCGCATCGCAAGCGGTGCCGGACGACGCCCCAAGGCCTTGAAAACGCAGCCCGCCGGGTCGGCCGGACAGTCTCCTAGGCCTGGGTGAGCATAGGTGAAAGGACCGCCGCGCCCTTGCCCAACCTGAACCCACGTGCACCGACGACTTGGATTTCGATCTGCCGCGCGACTTCATCGCTCAGCACCCGGTACAACCGCACGATTCATCGCGCCTGCTGGCGGCCGGCACGGCGCTGTCCGACCACGTGTTCCGCGAGCTGCCGGCGCTGCTCAGGTCGGGTGACCTCCTGGTATTCAACGACACGCGGGTGCCGCCGACGCGCCGGATCGAGCGGCGCGGCAAGGCGGCGGTCGGGATGATGCTGGCGAAGCCGTTCGGGGCCGGGCAAACGGCTGAAGCCGGACCACGGAACTTGATCACAAAGAACGGGGCCAAGGCCACCTGCCGCAGTTAGTGTTCCGCCCCTCCCCAGCCTACGCCGCATATATAATTGTTTTCAGCAATATTAAATGTATTAGTATTTTGCTCACTTAAATATAGTTTCTTTAAACAGAATTCGGCATGCGCGTCCATTTGCGGTGAGGTCCAAGATCGATGTTTCCCATACCTTTCAATGATGCGCAAAGACTAGAGGCGCTTGAATCCTATGATGTTCTGGACACCGCGCCTGGAGAAGCTCTCGACTGCCTGACGAGACTCGCGTGCCGGCAATTCGATGTGCCGGTCGCGCTCGTCTCACTGGTGGACAAGAGCCGTCAGTGGTTCAAGTCGAAGCAAGGGCTCGACACATCCGAGACGCACCGCAAGGTGGCGTTCTGCGCCCATGCCATACTTTCCGATGAACCCCTCGTCGTCCTCGACGCAACTAAGGATGCAAGATTCGCTTCGAACCCCCTGGTCAGCGACGATCCGGCCATTCGCTTCTATGCGGGTGCGCCGTTGATTACCCAGCACGGTTTTCGACTGGGCACCTTCTGCATCATTGGCCTGGCGCCGAGACAGGATTTCGCCGACGACGAGGTCGCAGCGTTGACCGATCTGGCAAACGCGGCAATGCAGATCCTGGATTTGGACAAGCATGCCAAGCGGCATAGCGCTGCGAACGCCGAGGCTCGCTTTGCCGCGAATGCCCGAACGGAACTCCTGTCGACCGTTGCCCACGAAATCCGCTCGCCGATTGCAACGCTGGTAGAATACACGCGGGCCTTGAAAAGCGGCTTATTCGGGCCGCTCGGTGACAAGAGGTCCGAAGAGCTTTCCAGCCTGATGGCGGAAACCGCACAACAGGTGATGGACATCACCGACCGGACGTTGGAACTTGCTGGTTCGCGAGCCGGCGAGGTGGGGATCAGAGACGAGCGGATCTCGGTTCAGGATCTTTTCGAAAAGGTCGAACGATTTGCCGCCAACCTGAAGCGGGAGTCGGGCTCGCCCATTTCGTTCGCCGTCCCCGCTCAAGGCATCGACTTCTCGGGCGACCGGACTTTCGTCATGCAGATGCTCATGAACTTGGTGACCAATGCGTTCAAGTACGGCGACGCGGGAGCTTCGGTGGAGCTTCGCGCCGAGGTCAACGAGACCGGCGTTCTGGAACTCACCGTGGCCGATTCGGGAATCGGTATGAGCGGCGAAGATATCGAGCGGGCACTCGAACCCTTCTCCCGGATCAGGCATCCGAACCGGGAGGACCTCGGTGGAACCGGCATGGGCCTGTCGATCGTAAAGCGGCTCGTCGAGTTGCATGGCGGACGACTGGTCATGGAGAGCGCCGTCGGCGAGGGAACCAGGGCGACGCTGCAGTTTCCGCCCTATCGGGTGCGGCCGCACGGCAAATCGGTCGACTCTGCGGCTTGAACCCGCGGCGAAGCGCGGACCGCAGCTCGATTCCCCAAACTGCGAGAGGTCGGCCCACCACCCTCCGGCGTCAATCCCTGACCACGCGATCGGCGATCACTTCGACCGCCGGGGCCGTCGGGATCCCGATACCTACGGGACACGAGGCCACAGTTCCTCACACTGGCCACGGTTTGGGCGGCGCTGTCTCGCTGACAGGGTAGGAAAGCCGTGTGGTGCGATGTGAGCTCGGGCAAGCGGCTTGACGCGCCCTGTCGGCCGGACAGCACCGCCTGAAGGGTCGGGCCGCCTGGGCCCGACTCAGGCCATGGCCACTGTGAGAACTGCGGCCTAGGCCTGGGCTGGCATAGGTGTTAGGACTGCCGCCTCTTTGCTCAACCTGAACCCATGCGCACCGACGATTTCGATTTCGATCTGCCGCGTGACCTGATCGCCCAGCACCCGGTTCAGCCTCGCGACGCATCGCGCCTGCTGGCGGTCGGCGCGGGCCTGTCGGACCACGTGTTCCGCGAGCTGCCGGATCTGCTCGGGCCCAGCGATATCCTGGTGTTCAACGACACCCGGGTGCTGCCGACGCGTCTGGCCGGGCGGCGCGGCGGCGCGGCGGTCGAGGTGACGCTGGTCAAGGCGCTGGGCGCCGGGCGCTGGCGCGCCTTCGCGCGGCCGGGCAAGCGGCTGAAGCCGGGCGACCGAATCGACTTCGCGGCGGACTTCGCGGCCCAGGTCGCGGAGAAGGACGCCGACGGCCAGGTGACTTTGGTCTTCGAGCTGACCGGCGCGGCGCTGACCGCGGCCTTGGAGCGCCACGGCGCCATGCCTCTGCCGCCCTACATCAAGCGCCCGGCCGGCGGCGACGCCCGCGACCGGGCCGACTACCAGACCGTCTATGCCCGCCGCGCGGGCGCGGTGGCGGCGCCGACCGCTGGGTTGCACTTCACCGGTGCCCTGCTCGCGGCGCTGGACGCGCGCGGCATCCGCCGGGCGACCGTGACGCTGCATGTCGGCGCCGGCACCTTCCTGCCGGTCAAGACCGAGCAAGCGGAAGCGCACGAGATGCACGCCGAGACCGGCATCCTGAGCGCCCGGGCGGTCGCCGAGATCGAGGCGGCGCGCGCGGCCGGCGGCCGCGTCGTGGCGGTCGGCAGCACGGCGCTGCGCCTGCTGGAAAGCGCGGCCGGGCCGGACGGCGCCTTACGGCCCTTCGAGGGCGAGACCGACATCTTCATCCTGCCCGGCTTCCGATTCCAGGTGGTCGATCTGCTGCTGACCAACTTCCACCTGCCGCGCTCGACCCTCTTCATGCTGGTCTCGGCCTTCGCCGGCAGCGCGCGCATGAAGGCGGCCTACACGCACGCCAAGGCGGCCGGCTACCGCTTCTACTCTTACGGCGACGCCTGCCTGCTGCAGCGCGAGGACCGGATATGAACCGCCCGCGTTGCTTCTCGCTCTCTCCCGAGACGAAAGGGCCACTAGCCAATTCCGCCTGCGCGCCATTCGGACAACAGCCCCCAGGATCTGGCCATGAGCGCATTCGGCTTTGAGCTGCTGGCAGCCGACGGCAAAGCGCGGCGCGGGCGGGTGGCCACCGCGCACGGCAGCTTCGAGACACCGGCCTTCATGACGGTCGGCACGGCCGGCACGGTCAAGGGGTTGGCGCCGGCCGAGGTCGCCGCCAGCGGCGCGGAGATCATCCTCGGCAACACCTATCACCTGATGCTGCGGCCCGGCGCCGAGCGGGTCGCCAAGCTGGGCGGGCTGCACCGCTTCATGAACTGGCCGGGGCCGATCCTGACCGATTCCGGCGGCTACCAGGTCATGTCCCTG
>JBFJPL010000055.1:0-27606 GCA_041617155.1 Kiloniellales bacterium | reverse complement strand
CGCGCCCGGCGTCTGAGGGCTCAAGTTGAGGTTCACCTTTTTGTCGTCAGACAAAAACATGGCCGTTGAGGCCCCGCGAGCCCCGCGAGCGAAGCCAAGCGCGCGGAGGCGCGCGCCCGGCGTCTGAGGGCTCAAGTTGAGGTTCACCTTTTTGTCGTCAGACAAAAACATGGCCGTTGAGGCCCCGCGGGCCCCGCGAGCGAAGCCAGGCGCGCGGAGGCGCGCGCCCGGCGTTTGAGGGTTCAGGGAAGCGATTCGCGCGCCCGGCGTTTGAGGGCTAACAAAAAGCTCTCGAAATATTAGCTCTTTACCCTTAGATTCCCCTCCACGGGGTGTGTGCTGCGGGGTGCGTCAGGTCTTTCAATCCCTGGGGCCAATACCGACCTCTAGGGAGCTGTCCCTGCCGGGGCCCTGGTCCCGGTATATGGCGCCCACCTGCTTTGGCAGGCCACAGAGGATGATACAGGCCAACGGCCATCGCGGCACGCCCCACCCGCTGCGCGGGTGGGTATCTCTTTAAGCCCTCAGGGAATGCCTAACTCCCTCCACCAGACCAAACAGCGCCTCAGGGCGGAGGCCAAGCGGCGGCGCGCGGCGGCCGCCGCGGCGGCGCCGGAGGCCGGCGAAGCGCTTGCCCGGCGCCTGCTCGAGGCCTTCGAGGCGGGCGAGATCCCGCTCGCCGCGGGTGCCCGCGTCTCAGCCTATTGGCCGGTCGGCGACGAGCTCGACTGCCGGCCGGTCATGCAGGCGCTGGCCGAACGGGGCCACGAGATCGGCCTGCCGGTGGTGACCGCGCGCGCCACGCCGCTCACCTTCCGGCGCTGGCGGCCGGGCGACCGGCTGGAGCCGGCCGGCTTCGGCCTCCAGGTGCCGGACGCGCGCCAGCCCGAGGTGGTGCCGGACCTGCTGCTGGTGCCGCTGCTGGCGTTCGACCGGGCGGGCGGGCGGCTCGGCTACGGCGGTGGCTTCTACGACCGCACCCTGGCCCTCTTGCAGGCGCGCGGGCGCGCGCTTGCGATCGGCCTGGCCTACGCCGGCCAGGAAATGGCCGAACTGCCGCGTAGCCCGACCGACCTGCCGATGGACTGGATCGTGACCGAGGCCGAGGTTCTGGCGATCGGGCCCTGATAGCGGGCGAACCCGGCGCGCCGCGATCGGCCGCAAAGCGTCCCCTGGGCGCCAATGTCGGAGACGCGGATCGTTTGGCGCGCCCGCTCGGCTCGGCTATACTCGGCGCGGCAACGGCGGCAAGCGGGGCGCGGGACACCTTGCCGCCATCGCAACGCCTCGCGCCGCGGCGAAAACAGGGGAAGGGCGGCCGATGGGCGTCGCGGCGAAAAAACGGGCCTGGCTGCAGCGCACCTTCAAGCTGGACATCGTCCTGGTCTTCTCCTCGCTGATCATCGTCACCATGTCGGCCGTCATCGGCTTCACCTACGTCCAGAACCGCAAGGATACCCTGCGTCTGGCCAACCGGGTCATGGATCAGACCGCGCAGGCGGTGATCGGCAGGACGATCGAGTACCTGAGCCCGGCGCAGACGGTCGCCGAGCTGAGCGCGGAGCTCTTGGCCGGCGGCGGTTCGGACACCGCCCCGGGCGGCGATGTCGAGCGCTTCTTCCTGCGCATCCTCGAGATCCACCCGCAGATCGGCCTGGTCTACTACGGCGACGAGCGCGGCAATTTCGTTCAGGCCAACCGGGACTTCACGAACGACACCCTGGTGACCCGCCACATCGACCGCGACCGCAGCCCGCCCAACGAGAGCTATTTCTACCGGGACCAGGAGGGCCAGGTCACCCGCCGCACGGTCAGCGAGGACATCCAATACGATCCGCGGGTCCGGCCCTGGTACGAGGGCGCCAAGGATGCGCCGCTGGCCTACTGGACCGACATCTACATCTTCAGCTCGCCCCAGGTGCCCGGCATCACCGCCGCCTTTCCGGCCTTCGCGCCCGGCGGCGGGCCTCTGCGCGGCGTGGTCGGCGCCGATCTCACCCTGTCCCAGCTGTCGACCTTTCTGGGCGAGCTTTCGATCAGCGAACGCGGTGTCGCCTTCCTGATGGACGAGCGCGGGCAGCTGATCGCCTTTCCCGGCAAGTCGACGGTCATTACCGACGACAAGGGCCAGGTCCGCCCGCTGCTGGCCAGCGAGATGGCCGACCCCTGGGTGACCGCCGCGATCCGCGCCTACACCGACCGTAACGAGAAGCGTTTCGAATTCGAGCACGGCGGCGAGACCACCATCGCCTTCGTCGCGCCCTTCCCGCCGAGCTTCGGCAAGCCGTGGAACACCGTGGTCCTGGTGCCGGCGGACGACTTTCTCGGCGCGATCAAGAGGAACAGCGTGCACACCGTGGCGATCTCCCTGGGGATCCTGCTGATCGCCGTCTACCTGGGTCTGGTGTTCGCCAAGAACATTGCCCGCCCGGTCGAATACCTGACCGAGGAGGTGAACAAGATCAGGGACTTCCACCTGGGCGAGCGGATCCAGGTGAAGTCCTACATCCACGAGATCCAGGCGATGGAAGCGGCCATCAACTCGATGAAGAACGGCCTTGCGGCGTTTCGCCTCTACGTGCCCGCCGACCTGGTGCGCCAGATGATCCGCAGCGGCGAGGAAGCGGCGCCGGGCGGCCAGGAGCGCGAGCTGACCCTGCTGTTTACCGACATCACCAACTTCACCTCGATCGCCGAGGAGATGACGGCGCGCGAGATTATGGTCAGCCTGTCCGAGTACTTCGACGTGATCAGCGCGATCATCAGCGAGGAGAAGGGCGTCATCGACAAGTACATCGGCGATTCCGTGATGGCCTTCTGGGGCGCGCCGCTGGCCAATGAACGGCACGCCCTGTCGGCCTGCCGGGCGGTGCTGCGTTCCATGCGGGCGCTCGACGCCCTGGATGCGACGCGCCGCGAGCGGGGCAGCATTCCCTTCCAGACCCGCTTCGGCGTCCACACCGGGTTCAGCATCGTCGGCAACGTCGGCTCGCGCGAGCGGCTCAACTACACCGCGCTCGGCGACAACGTGAACCTGGCGAGCCGTCTGGAAGGCGTGAACAAGTACTACGGCACCCGGGCGATCATCAGCCAGGACACCTACCGCTACGCGCGCCACGACTTCGTCTGCCGGCCGCTCGACGTGATCACGGTGAAGGGCCGCAGCGCCGGCGTGAAGATCTACGAGCTGCTGGCCGAGGCCGCGGACTCGGAGGCCGAGACGCTGCGCGCGCAGGCCGGGCGGTTCCGCGCCGCCTTCGAGCTCTACCTGGCGCGCGACTGGGCCGGCGCGCTCGAGGACTTCGAGTCGCTGGCCCGCGCCAACGGGGCCGATCGCCCGGCCGAACTCTTCGTCGAGCGCTGCCGCAGCTACCTGGAAACCCCGCCGGGCGACGACTGGAGCGGCGTCTGGCGCATGCGTGAGAAGTAAGCCCGGGCGCGGCGGGGCCGGCCTGGCTGGCGCGGGGCCGCGTGCGCCGCATGGGCGATGCCGCGCGCGCGTGACCCCGATGGCGCGATTTCAAGGGGCCCAAATTGGCCTTCCAGCCGGTTCGGAAAGTGCATACCATCACGCCGATTCTAAAGTCATCCCGGGAACCCCGGCTCATCGCATTCAGTGGAGTTTTACGCCGATGGATCACCAGCCTGTCCGCGTTGCCGTTCATGCCTTGAAGCAGCACTTGATGGACCATCCCGAGGCGGCGCTTGGCACGGACGCCTTTGCCCGAGCCCGACTGACCGATGGCCTGGTGACCACCGTCGAGGGGCCGTCGGGCCAACGACTCACGACCGATATGCCCCGAGAGATCGGTGGCGCCGCGGCGGCGCCCACGCCGGGATGGTATGTGCGCGCGGGGATCGCCAGTTGCGTCGCCACCGTTATTGCCATGCGGGCCGCGGAACTCGCCGTGCCGCTCCGGCAGCTGGAGGTCCAGGTCGAAAGCCGCTCGAACGACAACGGCATGATCGGCATCGATGACGGCGTCCCCGCCGGGCCGCTCGACGCCACCATGCAGGTCGAGATCGGCGCCGAGGGCGCGTCCGGCGAAATCCTCACGGAGATCGTCAACTGGGCGGTCGCCCATTCGCCGATGGCCGACGGGCTGACCCGGGCGGTCCCGCTGACGGTTGCGATCGAGGTCGTCTAGGAGCCTGTCAGAGTATTGGCCATGGCCTGCGTCGCGTTCAGGCGGCGTGCTCGGCTAGGAGAAGGCCGAAAAGCGGCGCCGCAGCACCGGTCGAGGCCTTCGACGCGGCCGACACCCGACTGGGCGCGACCCAGCGGGCGGCGTTGTCCGGCCGACAGGGTGCGTCAAGCCGCTTGCCCGATGCGCCGGCATCGCGCCGCACGGCTTTCCTACCCTGCCGGCCGGACAATGCCGCGCAGACCGTGGCCAGTATGAGAAATGCGGGCTAGTTCAGCAGGACCCGGGGCAGCCAGAGCGCGATGTCTGGAAACGTCATGACCAGGCCGAGACCGAGCAACTGGAGCATCACGAAAGGGATGATGCCCTTGTAGATCTGCTGGATCCTCACCTGCGGCGGCGCCACGCCCTTCATGTAAAAGAGCGCGAAGCCGAACGGCGGGGTCAGGAAAGAGGTCTGCAGGTTGACCGCGAGCAGGATCGCGAACCAATAGACCAGTTCGAACTTGTCGACGTGGGTGCCGAAATCGAGCAGCTCGATGATCGGCGAGAAGACCGGCAGGACGATCAGCGTGATCTCGATCCAGTCGAAGAAAAACCCCAGGAAGAAGACCAGCCCCATCAGGACGAACAGCAGGCCCCACGATCCGAGCCCCATGGCCTCGACCGTGCCGATCACGATGTCGTCGCCGCCGAGCGACCGGAATACGTAGGAAAAGCAGGTCGCGCCCAGGAAGATGCCGAACAGCATGCCGCCGGTCAGCGCCGAGCGCTCGACCACGTCGCGCATGACCTTGAAGCTCAGTTTGCGGTTGAGGAAGGCCAGCAGGATCGCGCCGGCGGCGCCGACCCCGGCGGCCTCGGTCGGCGTCGCCCAGCCGAACAGGATCGAACCGAGAACCAGGAACACCAGGAACAGCGGCGGCAGGAAGCTGCGCAATACCAGCACGAGAAGCTCGAGATTCGAACCCGGGCCGACATCGTCGGGCAGCGGTGGGGCGAGGCGGGGCCGGAAGCCGCAGAGCACCAGGATGAAGAGGACGTAGAGCCCGGCCAGGATGAAGCCCGGGAAGACCGCCGCGACGAAAAGGTTGCCGACCGAGCGGCCCAGCAGATCGGCCATGATGACCAGCATGATCGACGGCGGGATGAGGATTCCCAGCGTGCCGGAGGCCGCGATGGTACCGGTCGCGAGCGGGATGTTGTAGTCGCGGTTCAGCATGACCGGCAGGGCCAGCAGCGTCATCATCACGACCGAGGCACCGATGATGCCGGTGGTCGCCGCCATGATCGTGCCCATCAGCGTGACGGCCATGGCAAGACCGCCGGGCACCCGGCGCAGCAGCACTTGAAGGCAGTGCAGCAGGTCGCTGGCCACGCCGCTGCGTTCCAGCATGGTGCCCATGAAGATGAACATGGGAATCGCGGTGAGTACCAGGTTTTCGGCAATGCCGCCCCAGATGCGCGGCGCGAGGTTGAAGAACTGAATGAAATCGAAGACTTCGAAGTACATGCCGACGAAGCCGAAGGTCAGGCCGACGCCGCCGAGCACGAAGGCCACCGGGTAGCCGGAGAAGAGCAGTCCGCCCAGGGCGGCGAACATGAAGAGCGGCAGGTAATCCTCGAAATAGAAGTACTCCATTACCGGGGCCCGCCTTGCTCGTCGCCGAAGTTCTTCAGCGCGGCCTTGTCCAGGTGTTCGACCTCGGCTTCTTCGACCTCGTGCACCTTCTCGCGCAGCTCAGGCGGGCCGAACAGCTCGACCAGTTTGCGGAAAACCACGACCAAACCGCTCAGGGCCAACAGCGTGAAGCCGATCGGGATCGCCGATTTGATGATCCAGCGGTGGGTCAGACCCGTGGCGGAGGCGGAAATCTCCTGGGTCGCGAACGACCTTACGGTGAAGTCGTAGCTGAAGTAGATGACCAACGCGCAATAGGGAATCAGAAACAGCAGGCAGCCCAGCAACTCGATCCACCATTGGGTCCGCTCGCTCAGCCGCTCGCGCACTAGGTCGATGCGCACGTGGGCGTCTTTCAGATAGGCATAGCCGATGCAGAAGACGAAAAGCACCACGTGGAAGTGCCATTCCAGCTCCTGCAGTTTGGTCGAGCCGAGCACAAGAAAGCGCCGGGTCACCACGTCGAAGATCGTGACCGCGATCAGGAGGACCCCGGACCAAGCGGCGATCCGGCCGATCAAGACAATCCACTTGTCGAAACGATCGCTGATCCTGGTCAGCGTCTCCATGTCGCCTCCCCAGACGTCCCCATCGGAGGGACGCTCGCATCTAGCGGCAAGCTGTCCCCACCCGGCCGCACCGGGGTCCGATCGCATCGGACCCCGGTGCGGGCCTGGAAATCAAACCTGTCTAGGCCGCGAGCAATGCGGCGTGCGGGTTACAGATAGCCCAGATCGTTCCAGATCCGGTACTCGCTGCGGAACTTCTGGAACGAGTCCCAGACTTTCTTGAAGTTTGCGTTGCTCGCGGACAGCTCGCCGGCGACTTCGTCCCATGCCTTTTTCAGCTCGGCCAGCACTTCCGGCGGCCAGCGGTGGATCGTCACGCCCTTCTCCTTGAGCGTGGCCAGAGCCTTGCCCTGGATCGCCTCGCCTTCGGCCAGACCTTCGCGGAAGTTATCGCCGCAGGCGACTTCGATCTGCGCCTGCTGCACCTTGGAAAGGCCGTCCCACTTCTCCTGGTTCATCATCAACTCGAACAGGGTCGCCTGCTGATGCCAGCCCGGGAAATAGTAGTGCTTGGCCACCTGGTAGAAACCCAAATTCAGGTCGATCGCCGGCATGGAGAACTCGGTGGCGTCGATCGAGCCGCGTTCGAGCGCCGGAAAGATGTCGCCGCCGGCGATCAGCTGGGTCGACACGCCGATCTTTTCCATGACCTTCGCGCCGAGGCCAAAGAAGCGCATCTTCAGGCCCTTCAGGTCGTCGATGCTCTTGATTTCCTTACGGAACCAGCCCGAGGCCTCGGGCGCGATCACGCCGCAGACAATCGACTTGATGCCGAACGGCTTGTAGATCTCGTCCATCAGCTCCTGGCCGCCGCCATAGTAGATCCAGGCGCCGTACTCGCCGGCGCGCGGTCCGAAGGGCACGGCCGAGAACATGGCGAATGTCTCGTCCTTGCCGACCCAATAGCCGGGGGTCGACCAGGCGGCGTCGAGCGAGCCGGCCGATATGGCGTCGAACATTTCGAGCGGCGGCACCAACGCGTTCGGCTCGAAGAACTTGAGCCGGACGTTGCCGCCGGATATGCGCTCGATTTTGTTCGACAGGCTGACGCCCAGCGAGCCGAGCTGGACCAGCTTGCTCGGGAAGGCGCTGCCCATCTTCCAGTTGACGCGTTTTTCCGCCGCGTCCGCTGTGCCGTGAAGCCCGGCGGCGCCGAGTAGACCGCCAAGGACCAAGGCCGCGACAACGGTCCTGAGGTGCGACTGAGTTCTCATGATTTTGGCTTCTCCCTATCCACATTGGCCTCCGTCCCTTGGGCCGGACGGCCTTGTCCCTCTTGATCCCAGCTTTGCCGGTGAAAGTGGTCTCCTCCCCCCCAAACTTGACCGGAAACATGCCGAAAACCTAGCCCACGGCCCGGCGGGACACAAGGACCGTGCCGTCGGCTTGGCGAAGCGCCGGGGTCCGGCGCCCGCGCAGGGCCGTGCCGGATGCGGGTGGCGCGGGAAATGCCGGGCGTCTAACATGGCCGCGGTTCGCGCCCTATAGTCAACCGCCGATCGATCGGTTCCCAGCGGCCGAGGCCCCCGAAAAGGAGTGCGGCATGAGCGAAAAGCCAACCGTCCTGGTCACCCGCAAGCTGCCGGAAGCGGTCGAGGCACGCCTCGCGCGCGACTACACCGCGCGCTTCAATGCCGACGACCGGCTCTACACGACCGAACAACTGCTGGCGTTGGCGGACGGCGCCGATGGCATCCTGCCCTGTCATACCGAGCACCTTTCCGCCGAAGTCATCGCCCGGCTGCCGGAGCGCGTGCGGGTCGTCGCCAATATGTCCGTCGGGGTCGACCACGTGGACCTGGCGGCGGCCAAGGATCGCGGCATCGTGGTCACCAATACGCCGGACGTATTGAGCGATGCCACGGCGGAAATCGCCATGCTGTTGATCCTCGCCGCCGCGCGCCGGGCCAGCGAGGGCGAGCGGCTGGTGCGGAGCCGGGCGTGGCGCGACTGGAGCCCCAGCTTCATGGTCGGCACCCAGGTCACCGGCAAGCGCCTGGGAATCGTCGGGATGGGACGGGTCGGCCAGGTCGTCGCCCAGCGCGGCCGCGGTTTCGCGATGTCGATCCACTACCACAACCGGCGCCGCCTGCCGGCTGGACGGGAGGCCGGCGCGGTCTACCACGAGACGGTCGAGGAACTCCTGCCGAACTGCGATTTCCTCTCGCTGCACTGCCCGGCGACGCCGGAAAGCCAAGGCTTGCTAAACGCCAAGCGTATAGCGCTGTTGCCGGACGGCGCCATCGTCGTCAATACGGCGCGCGGCGCGATCGTCGACGACGCGGCCCTGATCGCCGCGCTCGCTTCGGGAAAGCTGGCGGCGGCGGGCCTCGACGTGTTCAACAACGAGCCCGATATCCATCCTGGCTATCGCGACCTGGCCAACACCTTCCTGTTGCCGCATATCGGCAGCGCCACACGCGAGACGCGCGATGCCATGGGATTTCGCGCCTGCGACAACCTGGATGCCTTCTTTGCCGGCCGGGAGCCGGGCGACCGGGTTACCTGAGCGCCCGATGCCGCACTTATCAAGCAAATTGGTCACCGTTTCTTGAAGTTAACAAGAAGACACTTGCGATTGGAGCCGAAATGCCCGAAAGTCTCCCAGGGCTTTATCTCGGGCTTGCGCATAATACAGTTTATGCGAAACAGCTAATCGGCTCGCTTTGCTATCGGAGGCGGACCGGCCGAGACAAAGAAACGACTTGGGGAAACTAATAACGGGCTTTGGGCCTCCGGTATTGTGGAGTCGAAGTTCTTTTGCCTATAGCAGGGAGGACTGAAATATGGGCATGACAAAGGTCAAGTATCGTAACCGGACGCTCGCCGCCGAAAACCAAGGCAAGGCGGCCGCGTCACGGCGTAAGTTTCTGACCGGTGCCACGGGAGCGGCCGCCGGCGTGGCCGCGATGGTCGCGGCGCCGAACGTGTCCCGGGCCCAGACCGTCAATTTGAAGATGCAGGGCTCCTGGGGCTCCGAGAGCATCTTCTCCGATATGGCCCGCGAATATGTCGACCGTGTCCAGGGTATGGCCGGCGGGCGGCTCAAGATCGACTACCTGGCGGCCGGCGCGGTGGTCAAGGCGTTCCAGGTACAGGACGCCTGCAACAAGGGCGTCCTCGACGCCGCCCACACGGTTACCGCCTATTGGTACGGCAAGGACAAGGCCGCTTCGCTGTTCGGCACCGGCCCGGTGTTCGGCGCCAACGCCGCGCAGATCCTCGCCTGGATCCACAAGGGCGGCGGCAAGGAGCTCTATCGCGAGCTGGTCCAGGACAAGCTGCAGCTCAACCTGGTCGGCTTCTTCTGCATGCCGATGCCGACCCAGCCGCTCGGCTGGTTCAAGAAGAAGATCAACAACATCGACGACTTGCAGGGCCTCAAGTACCGCACGGTGGGCCTGGCGACCGACATCATGCAGGGCATGGGCCTGAAGGTGACGCAGCTTCCGGGCGGCGAGATCGTGCCGGCCCTGGAGCGCGGCGTGATCGAGGCCTTCGAGTTCAACAACCCGACGGCCGACAGCCAGTTTGGTGCCCAGGACGTCTCGAAGCACTATCATATGGGCAGCTATCACCAGGCGGCCGAGTTCTTCGAGATCATCTTCAACAAGGACAGGTACGAGTCCCTGCCGGCCGAGCAGCAGGCCATTCTGGAGTACGCGGCCGAGGCGGCCAATACGTCCAACTACGCTACGGCCATGGACAGCTATTCGGCCGACCTGCAGAAGCTGATCAAGGAGCATGGTGTCAACGTCTACCGCACCGACGAATCCATCATGAAGGCGCAGCTGGATTCCTGGGACAAGGTGCTCGAAAAGCTGAACGAGGACCCGTTCTTCAAGAAGGTGGTCGACAGCCAGAAAGCGTGGTCGGAGCGCGTGGCTTTCTACGACCTGATGAACTCGGCCGACTACAAGCTGGCGTACAAGCACTACTTCCCCGGCAAGATCGACTTCTAAGGTCGGCGACCGGATGATGGGCTAAGGGGCGACGCCTTGCGCGTCGCCCCTGCCGCGTCGGCGGACGCGGGCAACAGCCGTGGGGGCGGGTGATGGAAAGCTTCATTTTCTTTGTCGACAAGGTGACCGCCTGGGTGGGCAAGGCCTTCGCCTGGTGCATCCTGATCATGACCTTCGGGGTCAGCTACGAGGTCTTCGTCCGCTACGTCCTGAGGGATCCGACCTCCTGGGCCTTCGACATCAGCTACATGATGTACGGCGCGCTGTTCATGATGGCCGGCGCCTATACCCTGTCGCGCGACGGCCACGTGCGCGGCGACGTGGTCTACCGCCTGTTGAAGCCCAAGGTCCAGGCGACCATCGAATTCGTTCTCTACATCCTGTTCTTCTTTCCCGGTGTCCTCGCGCTGATCATCGCCGGCTGGGACTACGCCGGCGAATCCTGGTTCTATACCGAGGTCAGCGTGATGAGCCCGGCCAACGTGCCGATCTTCCAGTTCAAGACGATCATTCCGATCGCCGGCGGCCTGCTGTTCCTGCAGGGCCTGGCACAGGTCTGCCGCTGCATCATCTGCCTGCGCACGGGCGAGTGGCCGGCGCACCTGGAAGACGTCGAAGAAATGGAGACCATGCTGCAACACCAGCACGAGGACGAGGACCAGGCCAAGGCCGCCTTGGGCCTGGGCGGCAAGCGGGGAGACGCGCAATGACCGATCCTCAAGTCGCCGTCTTAATGCTCGGCATCTTCGTTTTCACCATTCTGCTGGGCTTTCCGATCTGCTTCACCCTGGTCGCCATGGGCGTCGGCTTCGGCTACTACGCCTACTACGACGCCGAGCGCGTGAGGTCGATCTTCGACAACCAGATCTTCGACCTGCTGGTCAACCAGACCTATTCGGTCATGGCCAACGACGTGCTGACCGCGGTGCCGCTGTTCCTCTTCATGGGCTACATCGTCGAACGGGCCAACATCGTCGACCGCCTGTTCTTCACCCTGCAGATCGCCGCCCGGCGCCTGCCGGGCTCCATGGCTATCGCGGCGTTGGCGACCTGCGCGCTGTTCGCGACGGCGACCGGCATCATCGGCGCGGTGGTGACCCTGATGGGCCTGCTGGCCTTTCCGGCCATGCTCAAGGCCCGCTACAACCCGAGCTTCGCGGCCGGGGTGATCTGCGCCGGCGGTTGCCTCGGCATCCTGATCCCGCCCAGCATCATGCTGATCGTCTACGCGGCGACCTCCAACGTCTCGGTCGTGCGGCTCTATGCCGGGGCGATCCTGCCGGGCTTCATGCTGGCCGGCCTCTACATCCTCTACGTGGTCGGCCGGGCGGTGATCAACCCCAGCCTGGCGCCGAAACCGCGCGCCGAAGACATGCCCGACGTGACTTTTGTCCAGACCCTGATCATGATGGCCACCTCGTTCTTCCCGCTCGCCTTCCTGATCCTCTCGGTGCTGGGCGCCATTCTGTTCGGTCTGGCGACGCCCTCGGAGGCGGCCTCGGTCGGGGCGCTGGGCGGCCTGGTGCTGGCCGCGGCCTACCGGGCCCTGACCTGGGACCGCCTGAAGGAGGCGGTCTATCTGACCGTGCGCACCTCGGCCATGGTCTGCTGGCTGTTCGTCGGCTCCTGGACCTTCGCCTCGGTCTTCTCCTACCTGGGCGGGCACGATCTGATCCAGGATTTCGTGGTCGGCCTCGAGCTCTCGCCGATCATGTTCCTGATCCTGGCGCAGATCATCATCTTCCTGCTCGGCTGGCCGCTGGAGTGGAGCGAGATCATCATCATCTTCGTGCCGATCTTCCTGCCGATGCTGCCGGCCTTCGGGATCGATCCGTTGTTCTTCGGCATCCTGGTGGCGCTCAACCTGCAGACCTCGTTCCTGACGCCGCCCATGGCCATGGCGGCCTACTACCTGAAAGGCGTTGCGCCGCCGCACATTCAGCTGATCGAGATCTTCCGCGGGGTCATGCCGTTCCTCGCCATGGTGATCCTGGCCATGGTGCTCCTCTATACCTTTCCGCAGATCGCCTATTGGCTGCCGAATACGCTCTATGGAAAGTAGAGCCGGTTTGAAGGAGGGCCACATCCAGTGGATCTGACGGACCTTAGCGCCGCGGCCGCCGCCGCCATGATCGCGCGCGGCGAGATCAGCTCCATAAAACTGGTCGAGGCCTGTCTGGCGCGCATCGGCGAGCGCGAGGAAACGGTGCAGGCCTGGGCCCACCTCGACCCCGACTACGCGCTCGATCAGGCGCGGCGGGCCGACGAGGCGCACCGGTTGGGCGCGCCGCAGGGGCCGCTGCACGGCGTGCCGATCGGCATCAAGGATATCTTCGACACCCGCGACCTGCCGACCGAGAACGGTAGCCCGCTGCACGCCGGCCGCCGGCCTCAGGCGGACGCCACGGTGGTGGCGCGCCTGCGCCAGGCCGGCGCGATCGTCATGGGCAAGACCGTGACCACCGAATTCGCGGTCTATCATCCCGGCAAGACGGCCAACCCGCACAACCCGAAGCATACGCCCGGCGGCTCCTCCTCGGGCTCGGCGGCGGCCGTGGCCGCGGGCATGGTGCCGGCCGCGCTAGGCAGCCAGACCAACGGCTCGGTGATCCGGCCGGCCTCCTTCTGCGGCGTGTTCGGCTACAAACCGAGCCACGGCCTGATCTCGCGCCGGGGCGTGCTGGCGCTGTCCCGGCCGCTCGACACCGTGGGCCTCTTCGCCCGCGACCTGGAGGACCTGGCGCTGCTCGGCGAGGCCATGATGGGCTACGACGCCGCCGACCCGGACATGGTCCCCGAGGCCGCCCCCAGGCTGCGCGCGGTCATGGCCGAGGACGCCCCCGTGACGCCGCGCCTGGTGTTCGTGGGCAGCCCGGTCTGGGACCAGGCCGCGGCGGACTGCCAAGAAGCCTTCGCCGAGCTGGTCGACTTCCTGGGCGAGGACATCGACCGCTTCGAGCTTCCGAAGCCGTTCGACGAGGCGGTCGCCCGGCACCGCGCGATCATGGTCGCGGACCTGGCCAAGAGCCTGGCCCGGGAGTACGAGACCGGCAAGGACCGCTTGAGCGACCGGCTGCACGCCATGATCGAGGAGGGCCAGAAGGTGAGCGCCGTCGACTACAACCGGGCGGTCGATTTCGCCCAGGTGCTGAACGCCGGCCTAGCCGAGATCTTCGAGCGCTACGACGCGATCCTCACGCCGGCCGCCCCCGGCGAGGCGCCGAAAGGACTCGAGACCACCGGCGATCCGATCTTCTGTTCGCTGTGGACCTACCTGGGCACGCCGGCGCTGTCGCTGCCGCTGCTCGAGGGCAAGACGCCGCTGCCGATCGGCGTGCAGCTGGTCGGGCGGCGGGGCGACGACGCCCGTCTGCTGCGCACGGCCCGCTGGCTGACCGAGCGGATCGCCGGCGCCGGCGAATCTCAATGAGAGTGGAGCTGGATCATGCTTGATAAGGTGCTCGCCACCGTCTCCATCGTGATGCTGATCGGCTTCATGCTGATCGTCACCGTCTTCGTCAACGAACCGGACCTCTGGATCATCGTGGTCGTCGTGCTCGTCATGGCGGTCTACGACTTCGTGCGCGGCTTAAGGCAGAACAGCAAGGGCCCGGCGGGCTGAGCCGCCGCGGGACCGATCGGCGGTGCCGCGATGGACCCGCTGACGATCAAGCTGATCGCCTTCGTCGTCGTGCTGATCGCCTTCGGGATCAGCCTGAGACGGCGCTACGGCAACCTCTACGCCGCCTTCGGCCAGTGGGTCGAACGGGCCACCGGGGTTTCCATGACCACGATTTTGCGTGCCCTGGGGCTGCTCACCCTGGCGGCCTGGGCCGCGGTTTACCTGCTCTACGGCGGCGCCGAGGAGGAGGGGCTGGGTGAGCTCTTTCCCGGCGTCCTGGAAGCGCCCGCCGACAAGAACGGGGACTAAGAGCTTGGCCGCTGGTCATCACAAGACAACGCCCCCTCACCCTCCCGTCGCTGTCGCGTCGGTTCCCTCCCTCACCCCGAGGCGAGGGGCAAACAAGCTGGTTTGCCGCGACTTTCCCTCTCCCCGGGGAGAGGGAGGGACCTGCGGAGCGGGAGGGTGAGGGGGTGTTGTATTTTTTAGTTCTGGCCGGCAAACCCGATCGGAACAACTTCAAGCTCGGGACCCCAAGAGCCCGTCCCTGGGCCGTTGCCAAAGGCCGGTCGACCGGCTATAACCCGGCCCGCGACGGGGAGTAGCTCAGCCTGGTAGAGCACTACGTTCGGGACGTAGGGGCCGGAGGTTCGAATCCTCTCTCCCCGACCAGCAATTTCAAAGCGTCGGATATCCAAAGCCGGCGCTTTTGTTTATTGCCGGTCATGAGCTGAGCGGCGAAGCCTGTTCCGAGGGCTCTCGAGGCCGTCACCAATCCCTCACGACGAAAAGCGAAAAAACGGCGGCGAGCCGAGCATCATCATGGTTCCTGGGGCGGCCCGTTCCCGGCGTGACGCCGGGCCTGCCGCGCACCTCCGGCCGGGCCAAACCCTCGCCACAAGCCGGCAAATCTTGACAGGAAAAGCCATGGTGGTAGATTAGGCCCGGTACACGTAGACGCTGAAATAATAAGGAAGTAATACAACAGTAAATGGAATAAAAACAAGTTGGTGCCAACGTCAACCTGTCAGGATGACCAGTCATCACATCGAACGGGGAGAATTGGCAATGAATAACCGACTACATTGCTCGGGCAAATCCCGCTTCGGCAGGGGTTTGGTTTTGGCGGCGGGAGTTCTTCTCCTGCTCCCGATGGGCGCAATCTCCCACGCGGCCTCGCCGGTGGTCGAGGACGTCCCGAAGCAACCGCTGATCGTTCACGTCAATCGCCTGATGCAGGCCCTGGAGTTCCGCGGGCAGCCGCTCGCCGAGGCCGATAGAGATCGCCTCCAGTCGGCCGCCCGACAGGCGGATGCCGAAGCGGCCAGGACCATCCAGAATGTGCTCGACCGCCACGCTCTGGTGGTGGTCGATATCGACCCCAACCGCAAGCTGACGGTATCACCGACATCGGCCAACACCGAAACGCTGACCAGGAACGGTTGGACCACCTTCCTGGTCAAGGTGGTCAACCGGGCCGGCGCGACGGAGCCGGTGGACGTCGACAGCCCGGAGGCTGCGATGCCGTACGACTTCACGCGCATGCAGGTCGAGCGGAGTATTTACGAGGACCAGTTCACCGACGTGATGCTGGAAAAGCATTTCCACATCGGCACGACCTGGGGTTCCTGGGGCGGCGGATATCCCTATAAGGAGCCGCCGCAACCGGCGGACCCCTTCGAAAAGACCTGGCCGCCACACGGCGACCTGTCCAATGTTGCCACGGAGGATCGCTGGGCCGCGGTGAGCCTCTATCAGGAGCACCCCTTGAGGAAAGAGCTGTCCGGTCTGAAGCTGGAATACCTGATCCTCCAGGTTTACAGCCGCGACGAGGGCCCGCAGTCGATGACGTTGTCGTTCAACATCGGTCGGGTCCGCTCGAGCGGCACCGGCTCCGTGCCTTACATTCCGGGGAACCCGGGGTTCCGCGGCGAAACGCAGCTTAGTTTCGACGTTCAGGCGCCGGTTCCGGTGAGAGTGACGGTCCGCGACGAGGACGGCTCGCCGACCGCCGCCCGCTTCGAGGTCCACGACAAGCTGGGACGGGTCTATCCCCATCGCGCGAAGCGCTATGCGCCGGATCTCTTCTTCCAGAACCACATCTATCGGTTCGACGGCGAGACGATCGAGTTGCCGCCCGGCGAGTTCACCTTCAAGGTGGCGCGCGGCCCGCACTATCTCCCGCAGCAGCGCACGGTAAAGGTCGAGGCCGGCGCTCGGCCGGTCGAGGAATTCCGCCTGAAACGGTGGTTCAACCCTCAGGCGCGCGGCTGGACCAGCAACGACAAGCATGTCCATACCGCCGGCTGCCTGCACTACAACGACCCGGCCTACGGCATCGAGCCGAAGGACATGTTCAGATATGCCGTCGGCGAGGACCTGGATGTTTCCGACATCATGATCTGGGGCCCGAACTGGTACTATCAGAAGGAGAAGTACTTCACCGGGAAGATCGACCCCGTTTCGACCAACAAGAACGTGGTCACGCACAATCTGGAGATTTCCCAGTTTCCCAGCAGCGCCGGCGGGCACACCAGCGGCCACCTGCTCAAGGAGATCGACTATCCCGGGGCCAAAAGAATGAAGGAGTGGCCGAGCTATACCCTGCCAATCCTGAAGTGGATCCAGTCCCAGGGCGGTCTGAGCAGCTACACGCACGCCGGCTTCGGACTCGATGTACAGTCCGAGGAGCTGCCCAACTACATCACCCCGCCGATGGACAGCATCGGCGCCAATGAGTTCATCATGACCGTGGCGCACGGCGCGACCGACTGGATCGGCGTCGGCAACACCAATTACATCTCGGAGCTGAACATCTGGTACCACACCCTGAACGCCGGCTTCCGTACGTTGATCGGCGGCGAGACCGACTGGCCGTGCATCAATGGCGACTCGATCGGCCGCGGCCGGTCCTACGTGCCGACCGGAACCGGACCGGTGTCCTACGACAAGTCGATAGAGGGCATCGATGGCGGTAACTTCTACGTCTCGGACGGCCGTAGCCACATCATGGATCTCAAGGTGAATGGCACGACACCGAGCCGGGTCACGGGTGACGAGGTGAAGCTCGCCGCGCCCGGCACGGTGAAGGTGACAGCCCAGGTGGCGGCCTATCTGCCAGAGCAGCCAGAAACCGTGCAGATCCTCGGCGAACCCTACCCGATGGAGACCCAGGCCACGACCTACAAGCCGATGCCCGAGCCGAAGACGGTGCGCATCGCCGACCTTCCGGTCACCGGCGTCAGCTGGCGCAACATTCCCTGGTGGCATCTCGAACGGGCCCGCATCGGCGATACCCGCGAGGTCTTGTTGGAACTCGTGGTCAACGGCCAGCCGGTGGCGGACCAGCACGTACTGGCCGACGGCAAGCTGCGCGAAGTGAGCTTCGAGGTTCCGATCGACCAAAGCAGCTGGGTGGCGCTTCGTGTGCTCGGCGCGAGCCACACCAACCCGGCCTGGGTTCTGGTCGACGGCAAGCCGGTCCGGGCTTCGCGCGCCAGCCTGGAGTGGAATATCCGGGCCTTGGCGCAAGCCTTCGAGGTGAAGCGCCAGGGCTGGCGACCCGAGGACTACAACGAGGCCAAGGCCGCCTACGAATACGCCTACGAAGTGTTCGCCAAGCGGCTGAAGGAGACGACCGCGCCCTGACCGGTCGGCCGTCCCGTAAAACCGGGTAAAGCGGCGCTGGGGTGGGAATCGTTGCACTCCCACTCCATCGCGTGACGGTGATAGCCGCCGGGAGTCGCTGCGCTCAACAGGCAAGGGGGCCTGAAACCGGGCATGTCTGTTCGGATCCCAGGAAAACAGGCGTTGCGGGGCCTTTTGGCCGGCACCGCGATAATGGCGGTTATCGCCGCGTCCGGCGTCGCGCAGGAGCGGGACGACGACGACCGCGCCATGTCAAAGGTGGCCCAAGACGTCAAGCACGCCAACGAGCGGTTCCACGAAGGCTGGCGCAAGCGTGATCTCTGGACCATGAGTCGGATCTGGCTCAAAACCGATTACGTCTCCGCGATTCATCCGGCGCATGGCAAGCCGTTCCTGAACTGGGACAACGTCAGGGCGAGCTGGAAATGGACCTTCGGCCACAACCGCAATATCGAGATCCGCAGTCTTGCCGGCGCCTTGCATGTCGTCGGTCCGGTCGCGTGGGTCATCGATTCGATCCGCTTCGAGGCGACCCAGACCCAGACCGGGCAGCCGATCCTCATGGACAACATCCTGACCACCAAGATCTTCGAGAACCGCGATGGCAAATGGTTGCTGGCGCATTATCACGCTCATCTGCCGAAGCTTCTCGCGCTGCCGGACCCCCATCACGAGTCCGACATGGGGGCGGCTGCGGCAAGCTTGCCCGAGGCGGCTGAGCAGGCCAACGCGGCCTTCCATCGGGCCTGGTCCGAAGGCGATCCGGGCGCGATGAGCGAGCTCTGGGCGAAGGTCGATTACGTCTCCGCGATTCACCCCGACGTCCCAGTGCCATTCTTCGGCTGGCGCAACGTGCAGCAGAGCTGGCAGCGGATTTTCGAGCACAACGGGGACATCAAGCTGCGCGGCCGCACCACGTCTGGACACGCGGCAGGGGATATCGCCTGGTTTGTCGGCTCAGCGCAAATCGAAACCGCCCCTGGCGAAACCGGCGTGCGCCCGCAAAGCGCCAGTGTTCTGACCACCAAGATCTTCGAGCGACGTGGCGGCAAGTGGCTGCTGGTCCATTTTCACGCGCACCGCGGCCCGCCGCCCGACGATGCGGGACATCATGCCCGGGATGAGAGCCATTGATCGCGACCGCCAAGGTGTGTCGAGCCATGGGCCGCGGCGCTGGCCATGCCTAGAACGCTCCCCAACCCATCACGCATTGTCCGCGGATGGCTTGCCACAGCTTTGCTGTCGGGCAGCCTGGCGGCGCCGTTGGGCACGGTTTCGCAGGCCGCCCTGCCTTTGGTCGACGAGGTCTCCCGGCCGCACCTGGCCGAGACCGGCCAACAAATTCTGCGGGCCCTCGAGCGGCTTGGCAGCCCGATGAAGAAAAAGGATCGGATCCGCCTTCAGGCGGCCGCCGGCCAACCCGACGATCAGGCCATTGGCACGATCCAAGAAATCCTCGATTCCTATTGCCTGGTCGGCGTGCAAATCGACGAGGAGGGCTGGTTGCGGGTGCGCCAGGCGTCGGCCGATCCGGACAGCCGGCGTTTGACCCGGCATCAATGGCGGACGTTCCTGGTCAAGGTTCACAATCTGGGTTCCGTCACCACGCCCCTGCAGGTGCAGAGCCCGCAAGCCTTCCGGGACGACGACATGTCGGGCGCCGGTGCCGCGGCCGCGCATGCGCCAGACGGTCAGGAGGATTGGTTCCGCTGGCTCGGGCTCAAGCTGTTTCAGGACCCGCCGATGCGCAAGACCCTGTCCGGCCGGCACCTGGACTATATGATCCTGCAGCTCTACAGCCGCGATGCCGGTATCCGTGCGGCGGACCTGGTGTTTTATCTCGGCGGCGGGCCGGTGGCGCGGGGCCACTACAGCGATACCAGCATTCTGTTCTACATCGATGACCTCGAGTCCGGCGAGCCTTCGGGTCGGTGACGATCTCGGGCCAAGCATCCGGCCCTCGCGCCAAGGAGGTCGGGTATAGCCCGAGGGTGACGGCGAACAAACGGGCGGACCCGGTCGGCTAGGGCAAGTTCGCTCGGCGGCGTGATCCGCCTTGCGGGACGGCGGCGGCCCCCATAATCTTGATCCCGTCCTTTTGCCAGGAGGCCGGCCATGCCGCAGCTCGATCTGGTGATCCGAAACGGCACCGTGGCGACCGCGGGCGACGTGGTGCGTTGCGACGTCGGCGTCAGGGACGGCAAGGTCGCGGTCCTGGCCAAGGGCCTGTGCGGGGCGAGGGAGACCCTGGACGCGACCGGCAAGCTGGTGCTGCCCGGCGGCGTCGACAGCCACTGCCACATCGCCCAGGTGAGCTCCATGGGCCTGGAGACCGCCGACGATTTCCGCTCCGGCAGCATCTCGGCGGCCTGCGGCGGGACCACGACGATCATCCCCTTCGCCGCGCAGTACAAGGGCCAGTCGCTGCGCCAGGTGGTCGAGGCCTACCACGCCCGCGCCAAGGGCGAGGCGGTGATCGACTACGCCTTTCACCTGATCATCTCTGACCCGACGCCCCAGGTCCTGGGCCAGGAGCTGCCGGCGCTGATCCGCGAGGGCTGCACCTCCTTCAAGGTCTACATGACCTACGACCAGCTCAAGCTCGACGACACCCAGATGCTGAACGTGCTGGCCGCGGCCCGGCGCGAGGGCGCCATGGTCATGGTCCACGCCGAAAACCACGACGTCATCGCCTGGCTGAGCGAGCGCCTGCTGGCGGCCGGCCACCAGGCGCCCAGGTTCCACGGCCTGGCCCACGCGGCGCCGGCCGAGCGCGAGGCGACCCACCGCGCCATCACCCTGGCCGAGATCGTCGACGTGCCGCTCCTGATAGTCCACGTTTCGGGCCGCGAGGCGATCGAGGAGATCGGCCGGGCCCAGCGCCGCGGCCTCCGGGTCTACGGCGAGACCTGCCCGCAGTACCTCTTCCTGACCGCCGACGACCTGGACCGCGACGGCTTCGAGGGCGCGAAATACGTCTGCAGCCCGCCGCCGCGCGACGCCGCCAACCAGGAACACGTCTGGCGCGGCCTGGAGAGCGGCGTCTTGAGCGTCTTCTCCTCGGACCACGCGCCTTACCGCTTCGACGATCCCGAGGGCAAGCGGAAGGGCCGGGGCGGCCCCTTCACGGCGATCGCCAACGGCGTGCCGGGCCTCGAGGTCCGCCTGCCCCTGCTGTTCGCCGCGGGCGTCGGCGGCGGCCGCCTGACGCTCGAGCAGTTCGTCGCCGTGACCGCCACCAACCCGGCCAAGACCTACGGCCTCTATCCGCAGAAGGGCACCATCGCGGTCGGCGCCGACGCCGACATCGCGCTCTGGGACCCGGAGCTGGAGGTGACGGTGAGCGCCGAACGCCTGCACGACAACATGGACTACACGCCCTACGAGGGCCGGCGGGTCACCGGCTGGCCGGTCACCACCCTGTCGCGCGGCGAGATCGTGTGGGACGGCAAGGAGCCCAGGGGCGCGCCCGGCCGCGGCCGCTTCCTGCCCTGCGCCCTGCCCGATGCCGCCAAGCCCCGCGGCCGCTTCGTCGGCGGCTTCGACCCCGCGAGCGGCGAATTGCATGGGGACGACCGGGACGGCTAAAGCGGGATCGGGTTACATGGAGTCGGCGGAGGTGCCCCCTGCCACAGCGCTGCTGCGCTGCGGGCCCCTCCCTCTCCCCGAGGAGAGGGAAGAGTAAGGCTCGCGTCGCGGCGTTCCCTCTCCTTGGGGAGAGGGTTAGGGTGAGGGTGAGGGTGAGGGTGAGAATGAGGGTGAGAATGAGGGGGTGATCCCGAACAACCGATCCCGCTCTAGGTCGGGGGTCCGTTTGGACCCGAGACTCGATAATCGCCCCGCTCGAGTCTTCGAGGCCGGCGAAAGCGTCTCGGGGCGCGCCATCGACGACGTTCGGCGCGCCCGTCTGACGTGCCCCCATTCAGTCGCGCGGATAGCCGCCGAGGACGTCGGGCGGCGGAGCGCCGGCAGCGCCGTCGCTCTCGCGGTAGTCGACCCACGCCTCGAGAGCGTCGAGGGCAGGGTCGATCAAGGCATTGAACTGGGCGCCGCCGTGCCCCATGCCGGGGATGTAGTACACGGCCAGAACGTCACGAGCGCCGGCAACCCCAAGGCGCGCCTCCACCAGCCGCTTGTACACCTCGGTTTCGCCCGGGGACACGATTACGTCATGCGTGCCGTGAGCGACGATAACCGGGCGCTGCAGGTTGCCGCTATTGTCGAACCTGCGGAAGTCGTTCTGGACTTGGGGTGGGCTTTGGTTCGGGTCCCACGCCTTGAGCTCGTCGACCGAGATGACCCCGTCACCGTTCGGGTCGTAGAACGGGTCGAGTTTCTCGAGTGAGGTCTCCACATAGCCGAAGAGATTGCCGTAGCGGCCGGGCCAGCGGTATTCGGATCCCGGGGGCCGGCCGATATTGAAAGCAAGCCCGGCACCGGGCTTTTGCGGCTGATTGGTAATCCTGGCCGGCATGTCATAGATGTTGAACAACGCCTCGACCTGCGCCGGCGTAAGCGGCGGGCTGAGCGGGGTAACGGCCGGATCCCAGGCCGGATCGGCCATCCGGGCTTCGATGATGTCCAAAATGCGCAGTTCGATGACGTCGTAGTTGCGCAGGAACCTCGCATTCGAGCCCAGCCACTCGAGATGCGAGGTGATGCCGTACCCCGCGATTCCACCGTCGTACTGGGACGGGTAGTCTTCCACCATCATCTTGGTGTTGTGGCCGCCGTTGGAACCGCCCACCATGAAAGTGCGACTCGCAGCCTCACCATAGTGACGCTTCACGGTCGCCTTGACGTAGTTCGTGAGCTGCAGGATTCGACGCCGCGACTCGAAGTACTTGTCTTCGGGGCGGTCGATGATATCGAAACGATACCAGCCCTGATCGCTGAGTGCGTATGCGTAGCCCTTCTCGAGCCCGACATTTTTGAAGCTACCCGTCGAGAACTCGTTGCCCGAGTACCCGCGTGCCCCGATCAAGAGCTTTCCATTCCAATTGTCCGGCAGCGCGGCCTGGAAATTCGCGTCGCCGAGTCTGCCATGGATGTAGCGGTGCGGCACCGGGTCCGTTCGGAACTCGTCGGTATCGATGTTTTGCGGTGCCGCCCAAGCGCCGAACGCGAAAATCGCGAGCACGACGGCGATGCCATGTAAAGCGACGAAACGTCTCATGGTCCAATTATCCCCAACTGGTTTACGACTTTCAGATGATGTGCAACCGATCCATGGTCAGCGCCCGACATTCAAGGCACGCTGTCCCCTGAACGCCGGGCGAGCCATGTCACATCAAAACGTCATCACTTCAGAACGTCGCTTTGGGCTGCCTCGCGCACGATGCGCGCCACGTCCTCCTTCAGCATGAGCCGCTCGGCCCGGAGCGCTTTCGCCGCCCGCTTGACCGCCTTCACGTAGCCGCCGTGGTTGCGGTAGAGCTCCTCGAGTGAGGGTCGCGGGTCGCTGGCGGCGAGACGCTCGGCCAGCGTCTCGTGGAGCGGGATGAACGAACCGCTGAGATCGCAAAGATCGCCATCGGTGAACTCCGGCCGGCGCAAATTCCAGCCCGTGAGGGTCGCCACCGGCGCCTCGACGAAGGGGACCCGTATGCCGGCGATGTCGTTGCCGATCTCGTCCACCGCGGGCACGAGCACCCGATGCTCGCTCAGCACGACCGGACTCAAGTTGTCGATCACACCCCGGTTGCCGCTGACCCGGGGCCCGAAGTCGCGCTCACCGGAGCCGTTGAAGCGGCCGTTGTAGGTTACGCCGGGAATCTCGGGGAAGCCGACGCTGGCCTGATCGGTCGGCACCAGGGTGCCGTCGTCTATGCGCGGGACCCGGCTGGCCGGCGGTTCCGTCCCGAAGCGCACCCACTGGTCGACCGCGACCAGCAGGGCCCTGGCGATAATGCCGGCGTGCGTCTGGTTGTTAAGCTGTTGGCACTGCCGGTTGCCGGTACCGAAGGTCGGCGTCCCACCCTTGCGCGCAAAGTGCTGCGTGCTGGAGTAGAGGTAACGGCGGACATTGGCCGGCTGGCCCAGATCCACCGTGCCGTCCTCGTCGGTATCCACCAGAGACGAACGAAACTGCCAATACTCGGTGCTGGTATCGGTATGCCACACCTTGGGATCGGTCTCGGGACGCTTGAGAATGGCGTCCATCGCGCCGCTCACGGGATCTACTTGCAGGTCGTACCTGCGCGGGAAGTTGGTGTCCGGCACGAAGCGCTCCCGGTGCTGGACGGTGAAGGGATTGGGCTGCGCGAAACGGTAGTTGAGAAACAGCTTCTGGACGCCGGGGATGTGAATGTTGACCGAGTCGCAGACGCGCCGGCCCTCTTCGTCCTCGTTGAAGCCCTGGAACAGATAGTCCCGGTAGTACATCCCGCTGGAGGAAATCCCCTGGCAGTGGACCGCCGTGACGCCCTCGGCCGGGTTCGGATTGCCCAAGTCGTCGGACTCGCCGTTACGCAGGAACGAGACGAAATCGCGGCTGGTCACGTAGCCGAGCCCCATCACCGGAGACCTGGTCGCCCGGTAACGCAGCTCGTAGACCCTGTCGTTCTGAAAGCCGCCGGCCAGGCAGATGTCCGTGACGCTGGGCGTCCCGGGCGGACCGTCGGGGCAGGCGGCGAACGACCACTGGTCGTCGGCCACCAAGGTCCCCGCCGGGATCTCTGGTCCGGACGGAATCGGCGAATCGGACGGCCGGGCCCGCAGCTCGGCTTCCGCCGCGGCCTTGTCGGTGGCTACCGCCGCGTAGCTGTTGAATGCGGTTCCGCCGCTCAGCGGCAGTGTAAAGGGCGTCCCGCCGCCGAAGTTCCGATCCGAAAATTCGGTCAGAATGCGCTCCGTGATCGGCAGGCCGCCCTCCATGGCGATCGGAAAGTCGACGGTCAAACGATTGTTGCCCGGCGCGATGTCGGCGCCCCAGCCGACCCAGGCGATGACCGCGCCTTGGCGCATCAGAAAGCCGTTGCCGAAGTCCTCCGCCGTCGTCGGGTCGTTGATGTTCGCCGTCGGAGGGGTATCCTGCATCAGAGCGAGCGCAATCTTGTTGCCCCGGTTGTTGACCTCGAAGAAGAGACTCCGGCCGAGTTCGTTCTTGGCGCCCTTTTTCGTATCGCCCTTTCTCATATCCACGGGCTTGAGGATGTAGACGTCGGCGGAGAACGCGACGTTGCCCGCCGCGTTGGTCGGCGCCTTGTCGAGGTCGAACACCTGGGCATTGCGCGGATCGCTCGGATCGACCTCGAAGTGGGCGGTCCCGCGCAACTTCTCGTAGGCGCCGGCTTTGCCGAAGGCTTTTCCGTCGAGCACGAGCTCCCTGCTGGTGATCTCGAGCTCGACGAGCCGGGCCTGGGCCTGGAACACGACCAGGAGCAGCGCGGCAAACGCATAGGTTCCTTTAGCCAAGAAGCTCTTGGCGAGACCGCTGTACATGTGAGTTCTCCTCTAGTGAACGTCTAGGAGCCGAACCTATGGGAGCTATGAATTGGGATCCCCCGGACGACTCCTCCCAACCACCCGAAAGAAAAGGATTACCGAAAGGTTAACACATTCTCTCATCGGTGGATAGATCAATAGTGCGGTTTTTCAACCTGCAGTCGGGCCCCAACTCCTCTGCTTGCGGCCTGCCCGAGCCCGCTAAGCCCCGCGGCCGCTTCGTCGGCGGCTTCGATCCGGCGAGCGGCGAAATGCACGGGGCGGGACGGCTAGCGCATAGTCCAGTTAGGTAGAATCGGTGCCGGCTCGCGCCCGCTCCCGGCCGCCTCGGCGATCGCGGCTGCGCGATGCTATTCGGTTCTTGGCGAGGCCTGGCGCGACATGAAGTGCGCCAGGGCCGCGATCTCATGGTCGCTGGCGCGGTACATCACGTCGAGCATGGAGGTGTCGGCGGCACCGCGCTGGTTGTCGCGGTAGGCGGTCAGGGCCGCCACGAGGTAGTCCTCCCGCTGTCCGGCGAGCCGGGGCATCTGCTGCCGCCCGGTGTAATCGGGCAGGTGGCAGCTGCCGCACCGCCCGGCCGCCGCCAGGCGCCGGCCCTCGGCCATCAGGACCGGGTCGCCCGGCCCGCCCTCGCCGCGCGCGGTCAGGCCGGCGAAGTGCTTCGAGAGCATCACGATCACCTGGTCGGGCAGGCCCTCGGCCTGTGGACTCATGAGTTCCGATTGCCGCAGGCCCTCGCGAAACAGGATCAACTGCGTCGTCAGGAAATTTTCCGGTTGCCCGGCGAGCGAGGGGATGCCGGGCTGGACCGAGTTGCCGTCGACGCCGTGGCACTCGGCGCAGCCGCGCATGATCGCCTCGCCCGCCGCCGAGTCCGCCGGCGATTGCGCGTGCGCCAGGGCCGGGGCGGCCGCGAGGGCCGCCGCAACCATGGCGGCCCTCGCAACGATCTGAACCGGCCGTGAGCGCAAATGCATAGGGCGGCCGCGACCGGCGAGACCCTTACATCGCCTCTTGGTAGCTGACGCGGTAGATCGCGCCGTTCTGCTCGTCGGCGACCAGCAGGGCGCCATCCGGCATGACCAGCACGTCGACCGGGCGGCCCCAGAAGCTGTTGTCGCCGGTGTCCAGGAAGCCGGTCATGAAGGGCGAGACCGACGCGCCGGTGCCAGCGGTATTGAGCTTGGCCAGCACCACGTCGAAGCCGACCTTGGTCGTGCGATTCCACGAGCCGCGCCGGGCGACGAAGATGTTGCCCTTGTACTCGTCCGGGAACATCTCGCCGGTGTAGAAGCGCATGCCGAGCGGCGCGGTGTGCGGGCCCATGAGCGCGGCCGGCATGGTGACGCCGTCACAGGCGCCCGGGCCGCCGAACTCCGGATCGGCGATCCCGTTCGCGTGGCACCTGGGGAAGCCGAAGTTCTCGCCCAGCTTCGAGACCCGGTTCAGCTCGCAGTCCGGGCCGTGTTCGCTCATCCAGTCGCGGTCGTTGTCGGTGAACCACAGCTCGCCGGTTTCCGGATGGAAGTCGAAGCCGACCGAGTTGCGCACGCCGCGGGCGACCACCTCCATGCCCGAGCCGTCGGGATTGTAGCGGCGGATCTGCGCGTGGGTCTGGCTCACCTCGCAGCTGTTGCACGGCGCGCCGACCGGCACATAGAGCTTGTTGTCGGGGCCGAAGGCCAGGAACTTCCAGCCGTGGTGGATGTCGGGCGGTAGGTCGAAGGCCGCGCTCAGGTCGACCGCGTCCGGCACCTTCGGCAGGGTGTCCTCGATCCCGTCGAAACGCATGACGTCATTGATCGCGGCGACGTAGAGGCTGCCGTCGCGGAAGGCGACGCCGTTGGGCTGGACATGACCCTTGGTGACGATCGTGTGCTCGCGCCTGTCGCCCTTATCGGTGACCGCATAGACGCGGCCGATGCCCCGGGTTCCGACAAAGATGGTGCCCTTGTCGCCGCGCGCCATCATGCGCGCGCCGGGCATGCCGTGGGCCCAGATCTCGGCCTTGAAGCCGGGCGGCAGCTGAATCTGGTCGAGCGGGATTTCGGCGGCCGGCGTCACGGTCATCTTGCCCGCATGGGGGGCGAGCGGCGAGTTCTCCAGCGCCGCCGGGCGGCCCTGCGCCCAGCCGGGCACTTTCTTCTCCTGCGCCAGGGCGTCCCCGCCGCCCGCCAGGGCGAGCAGAAGCGCGGCCGGCGAAACCTTCAAGAGGTCCAAATGCAGATTGCGCATGTCGGCGTTCCTCCATGTTTCCTTGCCAAAGATATTCTTTTCAACCGGAATTTCTCGGATGACGCGTCTTTCTTGCCAAGGATGGTAGCACCACTTGCTGTTGAGGGCGACAGCGGCCGTGACCGTGAGCGCGGCGCAGGCGTGCGGAACGAACAGGTGGTGGCCAGCTTGAGATTGGCGGGCGGCGACCGGCCCCTGGCGGGACGTCGGTGGCGTGACACCCGAACGGCAGGTTCCGGCCCAAACCGGGGCCGGTTTCCACGGTTGCAATAGAGCGGCGGGGGGGGGGGGGGGG
>JBFJPL010000054.1:0-27637 GCA_041617155.1 Kiloniellales bacterium | reverse complement strand
GGCGCTTGTGATGCGCCCGCATCACGCCGCGCTACGCGCCTAGCCGGATGATCTCGGAAGGCCGTCCTAGGGGACCCATATGTCTGATTTAGACCACTAGAGCCAGGGCTCCGCGGTTTGGCGCTTGGCCTCGAAGCCGTCGATCTTGTCGGCCTTCTCGAGCGTGAGCCCGATGTCGTCCAGGCCGTTCATCAGGCAGTGCTTGCGGAAGGGATCGATCTCGAAGGCGATCGTGCCACCGTCGGGACCGGTGATTTCCTGTTTTTCCAGATCGACCGTGACAACCGCGTTGGCGCCCCGCTCGGCGTCATCCATCAGCAGGTCGACCTGCGCCTCGGGCAGGGCGATCGGCAGGATGCCGTTCTTGAAGCAGTTGTTGTAAAAGATGTCGGCGAAGCTGGGCGCGATGACGCAGCGAATGCCGGCATCGAGCAGCGCCCAGGGCGCGTGCTCGCGCGACGAGCCGCAGCCGAAATTTTCGCCGGCGACCAATATCCTGGCGTCCTTGTAAGCCGGCTGGTCGAGCACGAAGTCCTTCTTGTTGCCCTTCTCGTCGAAACGCAGCTCGTAGAACAACCCCTTGGAAAGGCCGGTGCGCCGAATCGTCTTCAGGAACTGCTTGGGGATGATCTTGTCGGTATCGACGTTGACCATCGGCAGGGGCGCCGCGACGCCGCTCAGCTTGGTGAACTTTTCCATCAGATTACCTGCCTCACTGTCCTCGAGATGCGGTGCCGCGGACATTGGCGCATCATAAGCCAGCCGGCGCCATGGTCAAAAGCGAATCGAACCCGAGGGTCGCCTCGAATCGACGCCTTGTACCAAATTTCGGCGACAATGACCTATTTCACCGAGACTTGGTATTATGCGCCCCAGCGCCGCACCTGCCCGGTGTCGATGTGAATGAAACCGGACTTGCTGTACAGCCCGACACCGCCGAGCTTGAGAGCCAGGGCGGCCCGATGCAAAGCTTTGAGATCGCAGTCGGGCAGGCGGATGTCGATCGCCATGCCACGCATGTGGAAGCTGCGCTTGGCGACCAGGCGGCTGGCGGCGGCGAGCTGTGTGTTGGTCTTCGGCGAGCGATAGGCGGAAACGACCTCGACCGGCGCCTTGCTGCCGACCCTACGGCACAGCACGTAGAGCAGATCGAGCAACCGGCGATCGGTCTGCATGACTTCATCGGTGCGCCAGTCGCGCAGGACGTAGTCGATCTCGACCAGTGCATTTGGAACGTGGGCACCGCCGGAGACGTAGGTCGCGGTCACGCGCTCGCCGGTGTGCAGGGCGTGGAAGGTGAGTTCGCGCTCGGACGGCAAGGGCGGTCGCGCGGCGAGCACGGATTGCGCCGGTATGGCACAGACAGCCGCCGCCGCCGCGGCGCTGCCCAGCTTTGACATGAATTGGCGGCGCGTGGCGCGCCGTTCGACTCCAGGCTGAAGAATTCCTGTTGTTGTCACTGGCCCCATCAAGCGCTGTGTTGTGTTGGTCGAGACGGCGAGAAAGGTTCGCTCCCCAAGACGAACCCGTGCTCAAGAACCCCATACATCGCCTGATGACCGCGCGCAAGAGGCTAAGCTAAATCGTAATTCGATTTTTCCCGTCCACCAGGCTTCGGACAGCCCGGGCGCCAGACGTCGCCAAGCGGCGTGCTGCGGATCTCAGCGACCTTAGTAGCGCTCGCGGCTCGCCCGCGGGCCGAGCAGCGCTTCGGCCAGCGCATGATCACGGTCGTAGATGTCCTTGCGGAAGTGGACGGTGCCGTCGTTGGTCACCCAGGATGTCAGGTAGCTGATATGGACCGGAATCGGTTTGGCGAGCGGCACGACCGTCCGCTCGCCGGAGTCGATCGTGGCTTTGATTTTCTCCAGCGTCCAACCCGGCGTCTTGGCCAGGACAAACTCGGCCATCTCGACAGGGCGCTCGACCCGGATACAGCCATAGCTGAAATCACGCCGCTGCCTGTTGAACAGCGATTTGGACGGCGTGTCGTGAAGATAGACGTTGTAGCGATTGGGAAACATGAACTTGATGCGCCCGAGGGCATTCCCGTCGCCCGGGTTCTGGCGCAATTTGTAGGGGAATTTTGCGCCGGCATACGCGGCCCAATCGATCGTGACCGGGTCGATCACCGAGGCGTCGCTGCTCCAGTCGCTGAAGACCTCGAATTTGTTGTCTTGCAGAAAGCTCGCGTTTTTCAGGATCTTCGGCAGCAGCTCCTTGCGGGCGATGTTGGGCGGCACGTGCCAGTAGGGATTTATCTCCAGATACGTCATGTTGCCGCTGAACACCGGTGTCTTGTTGTAGCGCTTGCCGATCACCACGCGCATGTCGAGGACGGTTTGCGACCCGTCCACGACCTCGAGCGTGAAGTCCGCGAGATTGACCAGGACATATCGCGCTCCTAGGTCGTCGGGCATCCAGCGCCGCCGCTCGAGGTTCAGGATGATCTGCTCGATGCGCGCTTCGACCGGCACGTTGAACGCCTCGAGCGTAAGCTGCCCGATGGCGCCATCCGTCTCCAGGCCGTGGCGCAACTGCATGGCTATCACGGCCTTGACGAGCGCCTCATCGTAGAAGTCCGGGTCGCCGCCCGAAAGCGCCCGGTCGTCCTGTGCCGCCAGGTCGCCCCAGAGTCGGAGCCGCGCGCGCACCAGGCCCACACGGGGATCGCTCGTGCCGGCCTTGAGGCTGGGTCCGCCCGGGATCGGCGCCCAGCCGCCGCTACGGGCCAACTGTCGATAGCGGGCAAGCGCCTGCTTCAAGCTGTCGTAACGCGGTGTGCGGGGCCGGTATTTGGCGACGAAATCCGACAGCGAGGAGGCCTCGGCGGCGGCCGCTATGACCGCGGCTTTGTCCACCTCTTCGCGAAATGCGAAGGTCTCGAGATCGGCGACTTGCGGCGTTACCCGGCCCTGCGCCAGGTCGGCGGCGAACTTCATGAGACCGAGGCTCAAGCGCACCTCGAGTTGGGCCAGGAGGTCCGAGCGGCCGGCGCTCAGAAGCGGGTCGATCGCGGCCGCGCCGTAGTCATCGGGGTCGAGCCCATCGTGATCGGCCGCGGCAAGGATCGCCGCGACCTCGAAAGCGCGTGCTGTCGCCTCTTGGGGCGTTACCCAGATCGGCGCCATGCCGCGTTCGCTGTAGAACTTGAAGAGCTTGCCCAGAGTGGCGGCCGCATCTTCCGTCTGGGTCGCATGAGCGACCGCGTCGAGCTCGCTGACCAGCTGTTCGGGAAAGCTTGCCGCCAAGGCCGGTCCCGCCGCCAACAACAGCAACGCGATCGCCGACGACCGGACACGTCTAAGCACCGCCTCTTCCTTCCCCGTAGCCAACCCAAGGAGAAATTATCCAGGGGAACCGTGGTTCAGGCCAGGGTTTTGTTCGGCCAAGCGGCTACAGCAGCTCGTTCGATGCTGTGCGCCGAGTCGCAGCCGCAACCCGACGCCTGAGCCGACCAGCTCCCGCACGTCGGCAATCCGCCCCGTGATGGCCGCCGCGGCAGCCATGGCGGGGCACGAAGCCTCGGCTCTAGTAACTCACGCGCATCGCCCGAGTCCCGAGCAGCGCGTCGGCCAGCGTGTGATCGCGGTCGTAGATGTCCTGGCGGAAGTGGATGCTGCCGTCCTTGTTCACCCAGGACGTCAGATAGCCGATGTGGACCGGCAGGGGCTCGGCCAGCGTGACGATCGTGCGTTCGCCCGAGTCGATGGCCGATTGGATCCGGTCCAACGACCAGCCGGTCGTTTCCGCCAGCACGACCTCGGCCAACCCCGGCGGGTCCTGTACCCGGATACAGCCGTGGCTGAAATCGCGCTGGGCCTTGCGGAACAGCGACCTGGCCGGGGTATCGTGCAGATAGACGTTGAAGCGGTTGGGGAACATGAACTTGAGCCGGCCGAGCGCATTTCCGTCGCCCGAACTCTGGCGCAGTTTGAAGGGAAACTTGGTGCCGGAGTAGCGGGTCCAGTCGACCTCTTCGGGATTGACCACACCGGCGTCGCCGCCCCAATCACTGAAGACGGTGAACTTGTTGTCGGCGAGATAGTTCACGTTCTGCTTGATCTTGGGTAAGAGCTCGTTGCGGGCGATGCTCGGTGGCACGTGCCAATAGGGATTGATCTCCAGATAGGTCATGTTGCCGCTGAACACCGGCGTCATGTGATAGGTCTTGCCGATCACCACGCGCATATCGAGCACCGTCTTGGGTTCGTCCACGACCTTGAGCGTGAAGTCCGCCAGGTTGACGAAGACGTAACGCCGCCCCAGGTCGTCAGGCATCCAGCGCCGACGCTCCAGGTTCACGATCATCTGCTCGATGCGCGCTTCGACCGGGACGTTGAATGCCTCGAGGGTCTGCCGTCCGACGGCGCCGTCGACCTCGAGACCATGGCGGGTCTGCATGGTCTCCACGGCCTCGACCAGATCGTCGTCGTAGAAATCCGGATCGCCGCCCGAGAGCGCCCGGTCCTTTTCCTGCGATAGATCACCCCACAGCTTGAGCCGGTCGCGCAGCAGACCGACACGGGGATCGCTCATGCCGGGCTTCAGGGTCGGTCCGGCAGGAACGGCGGTCCACCCCCCGCTGCGCGCGATCGCCCGATAGCGCGCCAGCGCCGCCTTCAATCGATCGTAGCGCGGTGTCTGGGGCCGAAACAGGCCGACGAAGGCTGCCAGGTCGGCGGCGTCGGCGACCGCGCCCATGACCCGGGCCTTGTCGACCTCGTCGCGCAGCACGAAGAGATCGAGGTCCGCGACCTGGGGCGTGACCCGGCCTTGGCCCAGGTCGGCGACGAACTTCACGAGCCCCAAGCTCAAGCGCACCTCGAGTTGCGCCAGCAGGTCCGCGCGGGTCGCGCCTAGCAGCGCATCTATGGCGGCGGCGCCGTAGTCGTCGGGGTCGAGCGCGTCTTCATCAGCCGCGGCGAGAATCGTGGAAAGCTGCAATGCCCGCTCGGTCGCCCCTTGGGTGGTCACCCAGAGGGGCGCCAAGTTCCGGTCCGAATAGAACAGTACCAGGTTGGCGAAAATGGCCGCCTCGTCGTCCGACTCCACCGATTGAGCGCCGGAGTTCAGCTCGCGAGTGAGCGCCTCGGCGAGCCCAACGGCCGATGCCGGCCACGCGGCGAGCAGCAGCGGCACCAAAACAAACAGAGCAAGTCTGCTGAGCATTGCGGTTTCCTTCCCCTTGCAACACTTGAGGAAGATAGGCCGAGACAAGTTTAGTGCAACCCAAGTTCTTTTGAATCCGTGCGGCCGCGGTCAAACTGGCTTCGATGAAATCGATGGCTTTAAGTAACCGCCTGGCGCCTTGTCGCCCAAGGAAGCTGGAGAATTACGGCGGCGCTTTTTTGATCCGCATTGCGGGATTGGGCCCAGCGGATCCTAAACGAGTTCCCTAACATCGGCGATGCGCCCGGTCACCGCGGCCGCAGCCGCCATGGCGGGGCTCATCAGGTGGGTGCGGCCGCCGCGGCCCTGGCGGCCCTCGAAGTTGCGGTTCGAGGTCGAGGCGCAGCGTTCGCCGGGCTCCAGGCGGTCGGCGTTCATGGCCAGACACATCGAGCAGCCCGGCTCGCGCCAGTCGAAACCGGCCTCGAGGAAGATCCGGTCCAGGCCCTCCTCCTCGGCCTGGTTCTTTACCAGGCCCGAGCCCGGCACGATCAGGGCGTGCACGCCCGCGGCCACTTTGCGGCCCTCGGCCACCTTGGCGACCTCGCGCAGGTCCTCGATCCGGCCGTTGGTGCAGGAGCCGATGAAGACCTTGTCGACCGGCACCTCGGTCATCGGCGTGCCGGCGGCCAGACCCATGTAATCGAGCGAGCGTTGCATGGCCCGGCGCTTGTTCTCGTCCGGCGCGCTTTGCGGATCGGGCACGCGGCCGGTCACCGGTACCACGTCTTCCGGGCTGGTGCCCCAGGTGACCTGCGGTGCGATCTCGCCGGCGGCGAGGGTGACCTCCTTGTCGTAGCGCGCGCCCGGGTCCGACGGCAGGCGGCGCCAGGCGGTCACGGCCTGTTCCCAGTGTCCCGCCTTGGGCGCCATGGGCCGGCCCTTGATGTAGTCGAAGGTGGTTTCGTCCGGCGCGATCAGGCCGGCGCGAGCGCCCGCCTCGATCGACATGTTGCAGACCGTCATGCGGCCTTCCATGGAGAGCTCGGCGATCGCCGGGCCGGCGTACTCGATCACATGGCCGGTGCCGCCGGCGGTGCCGATCTTGGCGATCATCGCCAGAATCAGGTCTTTCGCTGTGACGCCGGTCGGACGCGCGCCGCCGACCGCGATGCGCATGTTCTTGGCCGGCTTCTGGATCAGCGTCTGGGTCGCCAGGACGTGCTCGACCTCGGAGGTGCCGATACCAAAGGCGAGCGCCCCGAAGGCGCCGTGGGTCGAGGTGTGGGAATCGCCGCATACGACGGTCATGCCGGGCAGGGTGAAGCCCTGTTCCGGGCCGATGATGTGGACGATGCCCTGGCGCACGTCGGCCATGTCGAACAGCGGGATACCGAACTCCGCGCAGTTCCTGCTGAGCGTCTCGACCTGGATACGACTCTCCTCGTCAGCGATTCCTTGCGAGCGATCAGTGGTCGGCACGTTGTGGTCGGCCACCGCCAGCGTCGCCTCGGGCCGCCTGACCTTGCGCCCGGCAAGACGTAGGCCCTCGAAGGCCTGCGGGCTGGTCACCTCGTGCACCAGGTGCCGGTCGATATAGATCAGGCAGGTGCCGTCGTCCTGGCGGTCGACCAGGTGGCTGTCCCAGATCTTGTCGAACAGGGTCTTGGGTTGGTCCTTTGGCGCTGACATGGTTCGGTCCTCCAGGAACCTGCAAACCGGCCCCTCAAGCGGGACCGGCGCTCAATCAAGCGCAAGAATAGCGCGCCGGTACGGTCCGGGCAAAGTGCAGCGGCGCGGGGTGAGCGCGGCGCGAAGTCCCCCGCGTAATGTGCGGAGGCTCAGCCTTCGACCGGCTCGACCTCGCCCTTCTGCTTGGTCTGCTTGGTCTGCTGGGCGACCGCGCGGCTCTCCGCCTTGGCCGCGGCCGCGACTTCGCGTTCGCTCTGGGCCGCCTTGCCGGCGGCGCCGGTGGTCTTCTCGGCGATCCGCGCCCGCTTGCCGGTGCGGCCGCGCAGATAATAGAGCTTGGCCCGGCGCACGTCGCCGCGGCGCACCAGCTCGAGCGAGGCAATCCGCGGGCTGTGCAGCGGGAAGATGCGCTCGACGCCTTCGCCGTAAGAGATCTTGCGCACGGTGAAGGAGGAGTTGAGGCCGCGGTTCTTGCGCGCGATGCACACGCCCTCGAAGGCCTGGATGCGCTCGCGCGTGCCCTCGACCACCTTGACGTTGACGCGCACGGTGTCGCCCGGGCTGAACTCGGGCAGCTCGCGCTCCTGGGTCAACTTGGCCACCTGCTCTTGCTCGAGCTGCTTGATCGTGTTCATGGCTTTCATCCTTGGCCGTCGCTTTTCTTAGCGTCTCGTTGTCTTGCCTGGTAGCGCGCCCAGAGGTCCGGGCGGCGCTGCCGCGTAATTCTTTCCGCCTCGTCCCGGCGCCAGCGACGGACCTTTTCGTGGTGGCCGGAAACCAGAACCTCCGGCACTTCCAAGCCCTGCCACGCCGCGGGGCGCGTATAGTGCGGGTACTCCAGGAGCCCCCGCTCGAAGGATTCCTCCTCCAAACTCGCCTCGTTGCCCATCACCCCCGGCAGCAGACGCACAACCGCGTCCAGCAAGACCAGGGCCGCCGGCTCACCGCCCGAAAGCAGGTAGTCGCCGGCGCTGACTTCTTCGACCGCACGGGCATCCAAGACCCGCTGATCGACCCCTTCGTAGCGGCCGCACAGCAGGGTCATGCCCCGCTCCGCAGCCAAACGCCGCGCCAGCGCCTGATCCAATGGGCGCCCGCGCGGGCTCAGGTAAACCACCGGTCCGGCCCGTGTTTCAACCGCGGCCAGGGCCGCATCGACCACATCGGGCCGCATCACCATGCCGGCGCCCCCGCCGAAGGGCTGGTCGTCGACGGACCGGTGTTTATCGCGCGCGAAGTCCCGGATGTCCAGGACCTCGAGCCGCCACATCCCCTTCTCCAGCGCCTTGCCGGCCAGGCTGATGCCCAGGGGGCCGGGAAACACCTGCGGGAACAGGGTCAGCACCCGCGCGCTCCAGGGAATTGCCTGAACCGTCATGCCGCCCGTCCACCGCCAGAGAATAGAAGCCGCGTTTTATGCCGCTCTCGGCCGGCTTTGTCCAGCCCCTCCTAGTCGGTCTCGTCTCCGGCCGCCGAACCGGCCTCGATTTCCGCCGGCGGCTCGATCACCACGCGACCGCCCGCCAGATCGACCAGCGGCACGGTGGCACGGGTGAAGGGCACCATCTGGCCAGCGCCACCCTCGCCTTCCAGCTCCAGGATGTCGCCGGCGCCGAAGTTGTGCACCGCCTTAACCCGGCCCAAGGGCCTGCCGTTCCGAGCCTCCGCACGCAGGCCCACCAAGTCGGCGTGGTAGAAAGTCTCCTCTTCCTCGACTTCGGGCAAAGCGGCACGGGGCAGGTAGAGCTTCGTGCCGGCCAGCGCCTGGGCCTGATCCCGATTGCCGACACCCTCGATCCGCACCAGCAGCGTATCCTTGGCCCGGCTGGAGACCGACAGGCGGTAGCGCTTGGCACCGGTCTCGTCGCCGAGCGGGCCGTAGGCGGCGATATCCTCCGGCACCTCGGTGAAGGGCTTGACGCGGACCAGGCCGCGCACTCCGTGGGCGCCCTTGATGACCCCGACACAGACCCGCGGCTCGCCCATCGCCGGCTCCGACGCGAGGCCTCAGGCCTTTTTGGCTTCGTCTTCGGCCGGTGCCTCCTCCGCGGCAGCCTCGGCCGGGGCCTCCTCGGCAGGTGCAGCTTCAGCGGCGGGCTCTTCTGCTGCGGTCTCCTCCGCGGCAGCCTCGGCCGGGGCTTCCTCGGCGCCAGGCGCTTCGGCCGCAGCTTCCTCGGCCGGCGCTTCCTCGGCGCCAGGCGCTTCGGCCGCAGCTTCCTCGGCCGGCGCTTCCTCGGCGCCAGGCGCTTCGGCCGCTGCTTCCTCGGCCGGGGCTTCTTCGGCGGCTGGCGCTTCGGCCGCTGCTTGCTCGGCCGGGGCTTCTTCGACCGGCGCCTCGGCAGCGGCCTTTTTGGCCTCTTCCTGCTCCTTCGCGCGTTCCTGGGTCTTGGCCCTGGGCTGGTTCTTCTTGGTCTGCTCGGGGATCGCCGGCATCTCGATCAACTTGGCCTGGCCGAAGAAGCGGGCGACCCGGTCGCTCGGCGTGGCGCCGACCGACAGCCAATGCTTGGCGCGGGCCTCGTTGAAGATCAGGCGCTCGGGATGGTCCTTGGGCACCATCGGGTTGTAGGTGCCGATCCGCTCGACGAAGCGGCCGTCGCGCGGGCTACGCGAGTCGGCCACCACGATGCGGTAGAATGGCCGCTTCTTGGCGCCGCCGCGGGCTAGTCTAATTCTCAGTGACATAAGATTTCCTTCTGATCCTTGACTTCACATGTTGTCGATTTGCCGGGTCCGGCGGTTCAGCGCGGGAAGCCGCCGCCGGGCGGCATGCCGGGCAGGCCGTGGCGAGCCAGGCCCTTCTTGCCCATCTTGGAGACCCGCTTCATCATGCGCGCGGCCTCCTGGTACTGTTTCAGCAGCTTGTTGATCTCCTGGACGCTGGTGCCGGAGCCGCCGGCGATGCGCTGCTTGCGGCTGGCCTTGATCAGCTCCGGCCGCTGGCGCTCCTTCGGCGTCATGGAGGACAGAATGGCGAGCTGACGGCGGATCATGCCGTCGTCGATGTTGGCGTTCTTCATCTGTTTTTGCATCTTCGGCACGCCGGGCAGCATGCCCATCAGGCTGGAGAGGCCACCCATCTTCTGCAGCTGCTTGAGCTGCCCGGCTAGGTCGTCCAGGTCGAACTTGCCCTTCTGGATCTTCTTGGCGAGCTTCTCGGCCTCGTCCTCCTCGATGGTCTCGGCGGCCTTCTCGACCAGCGAGACCACGTCGCCCATGCCGAGGATGCGGCCGGCGATCCGGTCCGGGTGGAAAGCCTCCAGCTGGTCGATCTTTTCGCCGGTACCGAGCAGCTTGATCGGCTTGCCGGTCACCGCTTTCATGGACAGCGCGGCACCGCCCCGGGCATCGCCGTCCACGCGGGTCAGCACGATGCCGGTGAGCCCGACCTTCTGGTCGAAGTTCCTGGCCACGTTGACCGCGTCCTGGCCGGTCATGGCGTCGGCCACCAACAGAGTCTCGTGCGGCTTGACCGCCTGGCCGACCGCGGCGACCTCGGCCATCAGTTCCTCGTCGATCGTAAGCCGGCCGGCGGTGTCGAGCAGCACCACGTCGAAACCTTCCAGGGTCGCGGCTTGGACCGCGCGCTTGGCGATCGCCACCGGCGGCTCGCCGGGCACGATATCCAGCGTGCGCACCTCGCTCTGGATGCCGAGCACGGCGAGCTGCTGTTGGGCGGCCGGCCGGCGCACGTCGAGCGAGGCCATCAGGACCTTTTTCTTCTCCCGGGTCTTGAGGCGCAGGGCAATCTTGGCGGTGGTCGTGGTCTTGCCAGAGCCCTGCAGACCGACCAGCATGAAGACCGCCGGCGGCGGCACGTTGAGCGCCAGCTCCTCGCCCACGCCGCCCAGGGTCTCGATCAGGTGGTCGTTGACGATCTTGACCACCATCTGGCCCGGCGTGACCGAGCGCAGAACCTCCTGGCCGACCGCCCGCGCGCGCACCGCCTCGACGAAGTCCTTGACCACGGGTAGCGCCACATCGGCCTCGAGCAGAGCGACGCGTACCTCGCGCATCGCCGCGCCGACGTCGGCCTCGCTCAGCGCACCGCGCCGGGTCAGCTTGTCGAAGACCTGGCCGAGCCGTTCCTGAAGGCTGTCGAACATGTCGCGCTAAGTGGTCCGCTTCGTTGCCTTGCCATGCCCAAACGCATTTCGCGCCAGTGCGCGAAACTCGCGGACTGGCGGGGCTCCTGGGAACCAAGAAAGCCATCATGGCCTGAGCGGGGCGGACCCTAGGCGCGAACGCGGATCAGGTCAAGTCAATCCGCCTGGTGCATCGAACCGGAGTCCCGCATCACAAGACCCTTGACCGGGCACCGCGAAGTGGGTGCCGCACCCGGCCGGGTCTCCGATGGTAACGCTATTGCCCGAGGTTGGCGCTGTGCCGCTTGTAGATGTAATCGTTTGCGATATCGACCGGATCCATCGGCTTGGCCTTCATGACGGCGGCGCTGTCTTGGTACCTTTGCTGCGTGCGCTGCATGAAGACAAAGTTGGTCGCCAGATCGGCCGAGCATTCGCTGTCGCCGCAGGTCGGGCAGTGAACCGTGATCCCCAGTGTCTCGACGACGAAGTTGTGAGCCTGGCCGTTTCCGGCGCATTCGATCAGATAGCCATCCGCCCGTTTGCCAATTATGTTCATCGCCAGCCTCCGATCATCTGCCAGAGATCGATCAGCCCGAAGAAGACGATGGAGATCAGACAAGCGACCAGCGCGAATTCAAGGCCGGTTAACCGCGGTCTGATTTGTAGCGCCCTTAGAACGTTCCAATACATCGCTGTTCCCATGCATTTCTTTTCTTGTATTTATAGCCTAGAAAAATAATGCCTTAACACGTCGTAAAGGTCAATAATGTTTTAATATCGAATTGAGACTTTTTTTGCACAATTTAAAAAACTGAGGCGCGATCACTACAGTATGGTTAATATTTACTTAACGATGTTTATCTTCTCGACAACAACTAGGCGAATTGTTTGAGAAGAACCGTTCAAAAGGCAGGGACGGCCGTTGGCGCGGCCCTCCGGCTGGCGCATCGGAATCTGGACTTGCCGCCGTCGGTGACCCTATAACCCGGCCATGAACGGACGTCCTTTCATCAAGATGCACGGCCTGGGCAACGACTTCGTGGTGATCGACGCGCGCGTGGCGCCGTTTCCCTTGAGCCGCGACACGGCGCGGGCGATCACCGACCGGCGCACCGGGGTCGGCTGCGACCAGTTGATCATCATGGAGCCGCCGCACGACCAGCGAGCGGACGTCTTCATGCGCATCCGCAACGCCGATGGCGGCGAGGTCGAGGCCTGCGGCAACGGTACGCGCTGCGTGGCCTCGTTGGTCATGGCCGAGCGCGGCGGGGCCCACTGTACGGTCGAGACCCTGGCCGGCCTGTTGGAAGCCAACACGGCGGGCGCGGACCGGATCGCCGTCGATATGGGCGCGGCGCGCCTGGACTGGCGCGACATCCCGCTGGCCCGCGAGATGGACACGCTGCACCTGGACCTCTCGCACGGCGCTCTGGCCGACCCGGTGGCGGTCAACATGGGCAATCCCCATGCCGTCTTTTTCGTCGAGGACGCCGAAGCGGTCGTGCTCGATACGCTGGGCCCGGCACTGGAGCGCGATCCGCTGTTTCCCGAGCGCGCCAACATCGGCGTCGCGCAGGTGACCGGGGCGGACCGCCTGCGCCTGCGCGTATGGGAGCGCGGCGTCGGCGTCACCCGGGCCTGCGGCACCGGCGCCTGCGCCGCCGCCGTGGCGGCCCATCGCCGGAATCTGACCGGACGCCGGGTCGAAGTGGAGCTGGACGGCGGGCCGCTGTCGCTCGAATGGCGCGACGACGGGCACGTGATCATGACCGGACCGGTGGCGACAGCCTTCCGCGGCACCCTGAACGGCGCGCTGCTGACATGACGCCGGCCATCAGCTAACCCAATCCATAGGGCGCTGCGTCACGGATCGCTGATTCCCGGGTGCATCAGGCGTTGAACCATGTCGAGGGCGCGTGTCCTTGGCAGGCCTTCGCGCTGATCAACCGCTAAAGGATGATCACTTGCTTCGAGCTGCAGGAGCGGACGAATTCCCTCCACTTGGAGGTGTACGTGGACCTTCAGATTGAGGGTATCCGGGTAGAAAGGAAGCATGTTCGACAGCCAGCCGAAATAGGGGCCTTCGCCGCTCGCCTCCGCGGCAACCGAGATTTCTTGATAGCGCTTGAAATTGGCTTCGCTCAGCGAACTCCAGACGCCCCAGCCGAACTTGCGATCGATGCCGATGATCGGAACAAGAAGAACCGCACGAATGAAGAAATACTTTTTGTCTACGATGCAGAGGTCCGAGTTGAGAGAGCAGCGCTCTTCCCTTTCATCTTCCTTAACGGCGTAATAAAAGTCAGGCGCGTCATAGCCGTAATGGGGCAGCCCTTCATGAAGCTCGCCGCAGACGCCACAAGTGAAGGTAAACGCTTCGGTCAAGTGACCCTCTCAGCTTGCTCGTCGCCGAGCGGTTAGCGGACCGGAAAACCGCAGCCCTGTCCTTAGCACCAATTCTATTGCGGCAAGGTGAACGGACCCGCGGCTGTAGACACCGGGCGGGGCCAATCCTATAACCCGCTCATGGCCGGACAAACCACCAACACGAGCGGCGCCTTGGCGGAGCCCGAGATCATCACTTTCGGCTGCCGGCTGAACGCCTTCGAGTCCGAGGTGATGCGCGGCCATGCCCGCACCGCGGGCCTGGGCGACGCGGTGATCGTCAACACCTGCGCGGTCACCGCCGAGGCCGAGCGTCAGGCGCGCCAGGCGATCCGCCGGGCGCGGCGCGAACGTCCCGGGGCCCGGATCATCGTCACCGGCTGCGCCGCGCAGATCGACCCCGGCGCCTACGCCGCCATGGCCGAGGTCGACCGGGTGATCGGCAACGAAGAGAAGCTGGCAGCGGAGAGCTTCCTGCCGGCGCAGAACGAGCGTGTCGCGGTCGCCGACATCATGGCGGTGAAGCAAACCGCCGGCCACCTGATCGACGGCTTCGCGGCGCGGACCCGCGCCTTCGTCCAGGTGCAGCAGGGCTGCGATCACCGCTGCACCTTCTGCATCATCCCCTACGGCCGGGGCAACAGCCGCTCGGTGCCGGTCGGCGAGGTGGTACGCCAGGTGCGCGCCCTGGTCAAAAACGGCGTCGCCGAGGTGGTGCTGAGCGGCGTCGACATCACCGACTACGGCAAGGACCTGCCGGGCCGCCCCGGTCTGGGCCAGATGATGCGCCGGTTGCTCGCCCTGGTGCCGGAGCTGCCGCGCCTGCGGCTCTCCTCGGTCGATCCAGTCGAGCTCGACGACGAAGTGCTGCGCCTGCTGGCCGAGGAGCCGCGCTTCCTGCCGCACCTGCACCTTTCGCTGCAGGCCGGCGATGACCTGATCCTGAAGCGCATGAGGCGCCGCCACCTGCGTGCCGATGCCGAGCGTTTGTGCGAACGGGCGCGGGCGCTCCGCCCCGACGTGGTGTTCGGCGCCGACCTGATCGCCGGCTTCCCGACCGAGGACGAGGCGATGTTCCGGAACACGCTGGCCACGGTCGAGGACTTCGGGCTGACCTATCTGCACGTCTTTCCCTACTCGCCGCGGCCCGGCACCCCGGCGGCGCGCATGCCCCAGGTGCCCGGGCCCGAGCGCAAGCAGCGGGCCCGGCGCCTGCGCGCCGCCGGCGAAGCCGCCTTGGCGCGGTTCCTCGACAGCCGAGTCGGAACGACCGCGCAGGTGCTGGTCGAGAAACCAGGCTTCGGCCACAGCGAGCACTTCGCCCCCGTGGCCCTGGCGGGCGGCACCGTCGGCGACATCGTCGAGACCAGGATCACCGGGGCCGCCGACCGCCGGCTCACCGGCGTCGCGGCGTGAGCGCGGCGGCGCCATGAGCGAGGCCGAGGTACGGGGCGGCTGGTTCGTGCGTCTCAAGGCCGGGCTGACCCGCTCCTCGGCCAAGCTGGGCGACGGCATCACCGGCATCTTCGCCAAGCGCAAGCTGGACGACGCGGCGCTCGAGGCGCTCGAGGAGCTGCTGATCTCGGCCGATCTCGGCGTCGCCACGGCGGCCAGGTTGACCGCCGACCTGGCCAGGACCCGCTTCGACAAGGAGGTCTCGCCCGAGGAGGTGCGGGGCGCCCTGGCCGGCGACATCGCGGCGATCCTGGAGCCGGTCGCCCGGCCGCTCGACCTGGACCCGTCGCACAGGCCTCATGTCGTCCTGGTGGTCGGCGTCAACGGCAGCGGCAAGACCACGACCATCGGCAAGCTGGCCAAACGCTATCGGGACGAGGGCCGCAAGGTGCTGATCGCCGCCGGCGACACCTTCCGGGCGGCCGCCATCGAGCAGCTGCAGATCTGGGGCGAGCGGGCCGGTTGCCCGGTGGTGTCGAAACAGCCCGGCGCCGACGCCGCGGGCCTGGCCTACGAGGCCCTGGAGCAAGCCCGGGCGAACGCCGACGACCTGCTGCTGATCGACACCGCCGGACGCCTGCACAACAAGGCCAACCTGATGGCCGAGTTGCAGAAGGTGATCCGCGTTCTGCGCAAGCTCGACCCCACGGCGCCGCACGACTGCCTGCTGGTGCTCGACGCCACCACGGGCCAGAACGCCCACGCCCAGGTCGAAACCTTCAAGGAGCTTGTCGAGGTGTCCGGCCTGGTGGTCACCAAGCTGGACGGCTCGGCGCGCGGCGGCGTGCTGGTCGCGCTGGCCGAAAAGTTCGCCCTGCCGGTCCACGCCATCGGCGTCGGCGAAGCCGCCGACGACCTGCGCCCCTTCAAGGCGGAAGACTTCGCGCGGGCCTTGGTGGGGGTGGAACAATAGCAATTTTGGTGGGCTCCTGGGCGCAGCGCCGAAGCCCTCTCAGCCACCCTTGGCCTTGAATTGCGCATAGATCTTCGGTGGTGCCTCTTCGAAAAATTTGAAGAGCGCCGGACAGAGCCAGCCCTCCATGTCGAAGTCCGCGAAGTAGTACCAGTTGCCGCCGTGCTCTTCGCGGCGCCACTCGAACGCCGCCTGGTATCCGGGGAAGGGGTTGGCGGAGAACAGGAGGTTGAAGCCTTTGTCGGCGTCGGGAAGTGCGGCGACCATGCGGTCGATGATGACGTCGGCGCCGGAGACGAAAGGCTCCTGAACCAGCCCGACCTTTTCGTCGTCGAAGACCCATAGGCCCTGGTATTTGTAGGGATGGATGACCGAGATGGCGTTCATGGCAAGGGCTCCGGGTCGGCGGACAAGTCTCTCAGTCTCTCAGATAGATGGGATTTGCCAGCGCCGTTACAGCCCCGCACGATCGGGGCGTCCCCGCTGGACGGGCGCGGGTAAAACCACTCAAAAGAGCTTTCCTCTTCATGACCCTTTCGTGACGCTTGGCGCGGGGTCGGGGCTGGCCCCCGAGACCGGCCGGAGCTTCATTCATGACTCTCGACATCGACGTCTTCGCACCGGTCCTTTTGGCGGTGCTGCTGCACACCACATGGAACGCCTTCATCATGTTCATCATGGCAAGGGCGGCGGAAGTTTGCCATGACGCCTTCCAGATGGCTAGACCAGGGCCGGGCGTTGGACCGCGGCAGGCCGATTCGGGCACGGCAGGTGGCCGGGGCGGGCCGGGCCGGTTAGACTGCCGTTGCGGCGAGGCCAACCGCTGCGATCAGGATATCCCAGCGACGGGCCAAGACAAGACCTGGCAAGGAACGGGGAGGACATCATGAATCGGCTTGCACTGATTTGCGCCATTGCGGCGGTGGCGCCGCTCACCGGCCAGGCATCGGCGGAGCCGTTGCGGTATTCGGAACAGCGCGTGACCGGCCCATCCCAAGGCAATCACAAGCTGGACTGCACCGTCATCCGGCCGTGGAGGGAGGCCGCGGGGCCGGACGAGACGACCTATCCCATCATCGTCTGGGCCAACGGCTGGGACCAGGGCGATCTCGTCGGCGCCTTTACCACGCTGGGCTACAAGCCCGGCCTGATCGAGTGGGTACTCGACGGTCCCTACCTGGTCATCGCCGCCAATCAGTGGTCGGTGCGGGCGCCCGACGTTCTGCAATGCCTGCAGTGGCTGGTCGATCAGAATACGGAGCCCGGCGGCGCCTACGAGGGCCTGGTCGATACCGCGAAGGTCGGCCTCGCCGGGCACAGCCAGGGTGGCGGCGCCGTGATCAAAGCGGGCGACGGCGAGCCCAACGGGTTCGAGATCACCGCAGTCCTAGCCATGAACCCCTACGGGCCGAACTGGGTCGACCCGGGCAACCAGGACGGCCCCATGATGCTGATCGGCGGAACCGACGACACCACCACGCCGGTCTCGTCGTTTCTCGCGGTCTGGGACGCGATCCAGGCCAACGGCATCGGCGGCCTGCTGGCGGTGCTCGAGGGCGGCACGCACAACGACGACGCCTGGGCGCCGGCCGACGACTTCTTCAATCCGCAGGACTATGATTTCGGCCGCTACCAGCGCCCGAGCGAACTATGGTGGCGTTTCCACCTGAAGGGAAGCGCCAGCGCGGGCCGCCAGTTGAAGCGATTGCTCGACAAGTCGCCCTGGGACACGCGTTACGCCTTGACCGACAAATTCCACTTCTGAGGCGCAGTCGACCAGGCGAGCCCAGTTGCCGTCGCTGGACGGAAGGGGACAAACGGCCTAAGTAACGCGCTGCTTTTGGGGCTCTTTTTCGAACGGGCGTCGCGGGGCCGTGGGCAGGGTTCCGGGACTTGGCTTGGGAAAGCGGCATGACCCTCGACATTGGCGTCGTTGCGCTGGTTTTGCTGGCGGCGGTGCTGCACGCCACGTGGAACGCCTTCGTCAAGGCGGGGGCCGACCGGCTGGCGGTGCTGACGCTGGCCGTGGCGGCGCCGGCGCCGCTCTGCGCGCTCGCCCTGCACTTCGTGCCGCTACCCGAGGTGGCGAGCTGGCCTTACCTGGGCGCCTCGATCGTCCTCCATACCTTCTATTTCGCCTGCCTGCTGTTCGCCTACCGCCACGGCGACTTGAGCCAGGTCTACCCGATCGCCCGGGGCAGCGCGCCGGTGCTGGTCGCGGTCGGCGCCTGGGCCTTGGCCGGCGAACAGCTCGAGCCGGCGGAGATGGCCGGCGTCCTGATCGTCTCGGCCGGCATCATGTCGCTCGCCTGGCGCCGCGGCCACTTGGCCGGAGACGGCGAGGCTCGGGCGGTCGGCTTCGCCTTGCTGACCGCGCTCACCATCGGACTCTATTCCGTGGCCGACGGCCTGGGCGTGCGCGCCTCGGGCGCGGCGATCGGCTATATCCTGTGGATGTTCGCCCTCGAGGGCCTGCCGTTCCTGGCCTTTACCCTTTGGGTTCGGCGCGGCCGGATCCGCGCCTCCTTCGCGCCGAGCCTGAAGGCCGGGATCGGCGGCGCGCTGATCTCCAGCCTGGCCTACGGCATCGTCGTCTGGGCCATGAGCGTGGCGCCCATGGCACACGTGGTCGCGCTGCGCGAGACCAGCGTGATCATGGCCGCGGCGATCGGCGCCCTGGTCCTGAAGGAGCCGTTCGGCGGCCGCCGGATCGCCGCGGCGGTTGTGGTGGCGGGCGGCGCCGTGCTGTTGCAGACCGGTTAGCGCGTCGTCCGGTCGAGGAGCATCGGCTACAGCCCCGCCTCGGCTATGTCGCCGGCCTCGCCCGGCGGGTTGACGCGCGGCGCGAAGACCGCCTGGTCCCGGACCTCCTGATAGTGGTCGAGCGCCCAATTGACCGAGGGAAAGGCGATGTCGTTCCAGGGAATGTCCTGCCAGCGGAACAGGTCCAGCTCCAGGGTCTCCGGTCCGGCCGCGAGCTCCGGCGCCGCCAGGCGAGCCCGGAAGATCAGCTGGACCTGGCTGATCCGCGGGATCGAATAGATCGCCAGCAGCTGGTCGATCTCGATCGTCGCCCGCGCTTCCTCCCAGGCCTCGCGCGCCGCGCCGGCGGCGGCGCTTTCGTGCAGCTCGAGGAAGCCGGCCGGCAGGGTCCAGAAGCCCTTGCGCGGGTCGATCGCCCGCCGGCACAGCAGCAAACGATCCTGCCAGGTGGCGACGGAGCCGACCACGATCTTGGGGTTCTCGTAGTCGATGAAGCCGCAATCAACGCAGACCCGGCGCGGCCGATCGTCGCCCTGGGGCACCTTGCGCTCGAAGTTCGTACCGGTTTCGCCGTCGGGGGTCGTCATGTCCGCAGTTTGGCCCAGCACCGAGAGCCGGGCAAGCGGCCTCGACGCCACGGGGATCGACCACGCGAAGCCCCCACAATCGTTACTAATTCCTCTAGGTCCCCGGCGAAAATTGAGGAAATGTTAACGCTCTTCCTTAACGATGGGTTGGGACCCCGGCGCACACACCCGAAGCGCCGGATGCAACGTTCAAGCCCGATGGCGCAAGCATTTGGAGGATCGGACCCGCAAGATGGCTAGGAACTCGACCACAGTTTTATTTACGGCCGCCATGGTCATGGTCGCCTCCAGCGCGGCGGCGCAAACCCAGATGAGCTGCAGCCAGCACAGCAAGGTCGTCGGCCAGTTCGCCACCTCCTACCAGGAGGTTCCGGTGGCCGGCGGGCTGACCGAAGACGGTCGGCTGATCGAGGTGCTGTCCTCCGGGGACGGCAAGACATGGACGATCATCATCTCGAAATCCAACGGCGAGACCTGCGTCATGATGGCCGGCGAGGGCTGGAAGAAACTCAACATCACCGACGACAAACAGGAACCGAACGCCTGAAGCAGGGAGCCCCGCCCGTCGGGCTGGGCTTAATCGGAAACAAGGGTGGCGCCGCCAAGACGGCGGGCCGAAGCCCCAGCAGCCGGAAAAGATCATAATGTTTTCACGTCTTCTCGGAATGTTCTCGGCGGACATGGCGATCGATCTCGGAACCGCCAACACGCTCGTCGCGGTCAGGGGCCAGGGGATCGTGCTCAATGAGCCCTCGGTCGTCGCCATCGCCGAGGTCAAGGATCGGCGCCGCGTCGTCGCCGTCGGCAACGAAGCCAAGCTGATGCTCGGCCGCACACCCGGCGGCATCCAGGCGATCCGGCCGCTGCGCGAGGGCGTGATCGCCGACTTCGAGGTCGCCGAGGAGATGATCAAGTACTTCATCCGCAAGGTGCACAACCGGCGCAGTTTCGTCAGCCCTCAGGTCATCATCTGCGTGCCGACCGGCTCGACCGCGGTCGAGCGGCGCGCCATTCAGGAAGCCGCGGAGTCCGCCGGCGCGCGCCACGTCTTCCTGATCGAGGAAGCAATCGCCGCGGCGATCGGCGCCGGCCTGCCGGTGACCGAGCCGACCGGCTCCATGGTGGTCGATATCGGCGGCGGCACCACCGAGGTCGCCGTGCTATCGCTCGGCGGCATCGTCTACGCCCGTTCGGCCCGGGTCGGCGGCGACACCATGGACGAGGCGATCATCCACTACATCCGGCGCAACCATCATCTGCTGATCGGCGAAAGCACCTCGGAGCGGGTCAAGAAAGAGATCGGCGCGGCCTGCGCGCCGGACAACGGCGACGGCCTGACCATGGAGATCAAGGGACGCGACTTGACCCAGGGCATTCCCAAGGAGCTGACCATATCCGAGCGCCAGGTCGCCGAAGCCCTGGGCGATCCGGTCAACGCCATCGTCGACGCGGTCAAGGACGCGCTCGAGGACACCGCCCCGGAGCTGGCCGCCGACATCATCGAAAAGGGCATCGTGCTGACCGGCGGCGGCGGCCAGCTGCGCAACCTGGACAGCGTGCTGCGCCGGGAGACCGGCCTGCCGGTGGTCCTGGCCGACGATCCCTTGTCCTGCGTCGTGCTCGGCACCGGGCGCTGCCTGGAAGAAATGAGCACCCTGAAGAACCTGCTCATCACCATGCACTAGGCGCGGCGGCGGGCGCGGCGTTCGTCGCGAAGAGCGCCGTCTTGTCGCCCGATCGGAACCTTGGGTGTTCCGCGGCGATACCACTAGGGATAGCTGACGCGCCAGACGGTGCCGCTGGTGTCGTCGGCGATCAGCAGGCTGTCGTCCGCGCCGACGGCCAGGCCGGCCGGGCGACCCCAGACCTCCGCCTGCTCCGACCCACCGGACCAGAAACCGGTCACGAAAGCCTCGTAGCCGCCGGCCGGGCGACCATCCTTGAACGGCACGCGCACGACCATGTAGCCGCGCGGCACCGCCGCGTTCCAGGAGCCGTGCAGGGCCACGAAGGCATCGCCGCGATACGCCTTGGGGAACTCCTTGCCGTCGTAAAACGCCATACCCAGGGGTGCGGAGTGGCTGCGGAACAGCAGGTCCGGAAGTTTGCTCTGGGCGACCAGATCGGGCCGCAGCTCGGCGAAGTCCGGCTGTGGGTTGGTGCCGGTGTAGGCATAGGGCCAACCGAAGAAATCGCCGTCGGCGATCCGCGTCAGGTAGTCCGGCACCAGCTCGTCGCCCTGTCCGTCGCGCTCGTTGACCACGACGTAGAGCTCCTCGGTCCCCGGATAGAAGGCCATCCCCACGGGATTGCGCAGGCCGGAGGCGAAGGTCCGGCCAACCGAGCCGTCGCCTTCGAAAACTTGAACCGTGGCCCGCGGCGACGCCTCCTCCCGCAGATTGCCGGCACTGCCGACCGCTACATAGAAGCGGTCGCTCCCTGGATGGAACACGATGCTGCGGGTCCAATGGCCGCCGCCACTGCCGAGCGCACCGGGCGGGGTGACGGATTCCGCCGGCCCGCGCGCCCGGATGTCGCCGCTCTTGTAGGGGATGCGCCAGACCGCTTGGCGGTCCGCGACATAGAGGGCGCCGTCATGGAACGCCAGGCCGAAAGGGGCACGGAAGTCCTGGGCGAAGATCCGCACCGTTTCGGCAAAGCCGTCCTCGTCCTCGTCGCGCAGCAGCGTGATGCGACCGATCCGCGACTCGGACAGAAAGACGTCGCCGTTGGGCGCAACGGCCAGAGCGCGCGGGTGCGAGAGGTCAGCGGCGAAGGCATTGACCTTGAAGCCCTTGGGCACGCGTGGCAGGCGGCCCCGCGGCCGACCCACACGCTTGGGCGGATTGCGCACCGAGGCCGTCGCGTTTAATGCAGGCAGCGCCGTCGGCAAGATTTGAAACCGCGTGCCAGGCACCACGTCCCATGGCTCGCCACTGGCCGCCGCCGGCTGGGGCGCCGGCGGCGGGCTGGGCGTCGCGGGAGTGGCCGGCGGCGCCTCGGGCGGCCCGGCACAGGCTGCCAGAACCGGCAGCAGCAACCGCAGCCGCTTCATGGGCGCCCGCTCCAGGGCCAGCGCCGGCGGCATCGTCTGAACCGTCTCAAGCCGCCGCCTCGAGGGCCGCGACACCGGGCAGGGTCTTGCCCTCTAACCATTCGAGAAAGGCCCCCCCGGCCGTCGAAACGTAGGAGAAGTCGCCGGCAACGCCGGCATGGCTGAGCGCCGACACGGTATCGCCGCCGCCGGCCACCGACAAGAGACGGCCTTGCCGCGTCAGGGCCGCCGCGGCCTGCGCCACGCTGTTGGTGGCGGCGTCGAACGGCGGCATCTCGAAACAGCCGAGCGGTCCGTTCCATACCAAGGTGCGGCACTCGGCCAGGCGCTGCGCCAGGTGTGCCGCCGTCGCCGGGCCGGCATCGAGGATCATATCGTCGGCCGCCACCGACTTGATCGACACCGTCCTGTGTTCGGCGCCGGCCTTGAACTCGGTGGCCACCACGGCGTCGGTCGGCAACACCAAGTCGCAGCCGGCCTGCTTGGCCTGCTCGACGATTTTGCGCGCGATTTCCGCCATATCGTGTTCGCAGAGCGATCGCCCGATCGTCACGCCTAGCGCGTTGAGGAAAGTGTTCGCCATGGCGCCGCCGATCACCAGCATGTCGACCCGTCCGATCAGATTTCCGAGCAGGGCGAGCTTGGTGGAGACCTTGGCGCCGCCGACGATCGCCGCCACGGGCCGCTCGGGCGCGCCCAACGCGCTCTCCAGGTGTTCCAGTTCCGCTTGCATGAGACGCCCGGCTGCAGCCGGCAGCAAGGCGGCCAGAGCCTCGACCGACGCATGCGCGCGGTGGGCGGCGGAGAAGGCGTCGTTGACGTAGAGGTCGCCGAGCTTGGCGAGCCGCCTGGCGAAAGCGGCGTCGTTGGCCTCCTCGCCGGCATGGAACCGCAGGTTTTCGAGCAATGCCACCTCGCCGTCCTTGAGGCCCTCGACGACGCTTTCCGGGTCAACTCCGATACAGTCCGCGGCGAAGGCCACCTTGCGGCCGCCGAGAGCCTCGGAAAGCGGCCCGACCAGGGGTTCGAGCGACAGTTCCGGCACCGCCTTGCCCTTTGGCCGCCCGAAGTGCGACATCAAGATCACCCGCGCGCCCTTGCCGGTCAGTTCCTCGACGGTCGGCACCAGCCGGTCGATCCGCGTCGCATCGCTCACCCGGCCATCCTGCATGGGGACGTTGAGATCGGCGCGCAGCAGTACGCGCTGCCCTGCGACCGCCAGATCATCGAGCGTCTTGAAGCGGGCCATGTCCGGTGTCGACTCCTGAGCCAGATCAACGTTGTGCGGGTGCACAAAGTGATACGGAAAGCAGCTGCCCGGTGCAAGCACCGCACCGGTCCGGCTATCATGGCCCGGTTCAACGAAGGAACGCGGATGAAAGCCTGGCTCCGTTACCTCTTGCCGCTGGCCGCCGCCGCGGCACTCGCGGCCGGCGGCCTGTGGTGGCTGCGCACGGCGCCACCGACCGTCACGGTCGTCCAGCCGCAACGCGGTCCGGCGGTCGACGCCATCTACGCGACGGGGACCGTGGAGCCGATCCGTTGGGCTCAGATCGCCTCGATCGAAACCGGCCGCATCGTCGACTATCCGGCGGTCGAGGGCGCGGCGGTCGAGCAGGGCGATGTGCTGGTTCGTCTGGATGATCGCAAGGCGCGCGGCACCGTCGAGGAGCTGGAGGCGCGCATCGCCTTTCTGCAGGCCGACCTGAAGCGTTACGAAGCGCTGGTCGAGAAGGAAACCGTCAGCCGCCAGGCCTACCAGCGGCTCCAGAGCGAGTTCGACCAGAGCCAAGCGCTGCTCCGCATCGCCCGGCAGCGGCTGACCGATCTGACCATTGTCGCGCCACTCGATGGCGTTGTCCTGCGCAAGGATGGCGAGGTCGGCGAGGTGGTCCAGGCCGGCGACGTGCTGCTCTGGGTCGGCGCCGGTCGGCCCTATTGGATCACCACGGAGGTCGACGAGGAGGACATACCGCGGGTGCGCACGGACCAACGCGCCCTGATCAAGGCCGATGCCTTTCCCGATCGCGTGCTCGACGGCACGGTCACGGAGATCACGCCCAAGGGCGACCCGATAAACAAGCAGTATCGGGTCCGCATCCTGCTGCCCATCGACTCGCCGCTGTTGATCGGCATGACCGCGGAGGTCAACATCATCGCGCGCGAGACCGAGCGGGCGCTGCTGGTGCCGCAAACGGCGCTGGTCGGCCATTCGGTCTGGATCGTCGAGGACGGCCATGCCCGGCGTCGGGACGTCAGGGTCGGGGTCTACGGCGATGCGCTGGTGGAGGTTCTCGACGGCCTCGCCGACGGCGAGGTGTTGATCTCGGACCCGCCGGCGAGCCTGGCCGACGGCGATCCGGTCCGCGCAAGGAGACCGTGACAATGCGGCTTCTGCTCGACATCGCGTTGACCCATCTGCGCAGCCGGCGACGCCAGACCCTGGTTTCGCTGGTCGGCGTCTCGCTGGGAGTCGGCTTCTTCATCGCGATCGCCGCCATGATGCAAGGCTTCCAGAACTACTTCGTCGACAAGATCATCGACGTGTCGCCGCATATCGAAATCAAGGACGAGTACCGCGTGCCGCCGCTGCAGCCGGTCGAGCGCCTCTATCCGACCGGCGCCGTGCAGCTGACCGGCGTCAAGCCAAAGGACGAGCCGCGCGGCATCAAGAACGGCAATGCCAAGGTCGCTGTGCTGTCCCGCATGCCCGGCGTCACGGTATCGCCGGTGCTGACCGGTGAGATCATCCTGCGCTATGGCTCCAAGGACGTCTCGGCCACGATCATCGGCATCGAGCCCGAGCGCGAACGCCTGGTCAGCAAGCTGGAGCGGGACATGACCGTCGGCACCCTGGACGACCTGCGCACCACGGCCAACGGGCTCATCCTGGGTACCGGCCTGGCCGCCAAGGTGGGCGCTCAGCACCGCGATACCCTGACCGTGCTGTCGCCTGCGGGGGTGATCCTCAAGATGAAGGTGGTCGGCCTGTTCAGCACCGGAATCGTTAGCATGGACAACTTCCAGAGCTACGCCCTGTTGAAGAAGGTCCAGGTGCTGCAGGATCGGGCCAACGTGGTGAACCGCATCCGCCTGCGGATCGCCCAGGTGACCGAGGCCGAGGCGCTCGCCCGGCGCATCGAACATCGCTTCGGCTACCGCAGCGAATCCTGGCAGGAAGCCAATCAGAATGTGCTCGGCATCTTCGTGATCCAGAACGGCATCATGTACTCGACCACCGGCGCGATCCTGCTGGTCGCCGCCTTCGGTATTTTCAACATCATCTCGACCGTCGTGTTGGAGAAGACACGCGATATCGCGATCCTCAAGTCGTTCGGCCTCGACGCCCGCGACATCGGTGCCATCTTCGTGTGCGAGGGCTTCCTGGTCGGGGTCGTCGGCACGCTGCTTGGCTGGGCGCTGGGCTACGGCCTGATCCTGGGGCTGGAGTCGATCGAGTTCGAGATCGAAGGTTTCGTCAAGACGCAGGGCTTCATCCTCTATCGCTCGCCGAGCCACTATCTGTTGAGCGGCGCCATGGCGCTGGCCGCCGCCACCTTCGCCGCCTATTTGCCGGCACGAAAGGCCGCCGGAGTCGATCCGGTCGACATCATCAGGGGCGCAACCTGACGATGGTTGACGCCGCCGCCCGCGCGCAGACCGCCGACTGGCCGCTGGTCGTCATGCGACAGGTCACCCGCGTGCTGCCCGGCGCGGTCCCGGTCACGCTGGTGCGGGACATCGATCTGGAGGTCGCGGACGGCGACTTCATCGCCATCACCGGGCCGTCCGGCTCGGGCAAGTCCTCGCTGCTCTATCTTCTGGGGCTGCTCGACCGCCCGAGCGAAGGCGAGGTTTGGCTGGAGGGGCGGGAGACCGCCCTGCTGTCCGATCGAGAGCGGGCCGCCCTGCGCCTCACGCACCTGGGCTTCGTGTTCCAGTTCCACTTCCTGCTGCCCGAGTTCAACGTGGTGCAGAACGTCATGCTGCCCATGCGCAAGGCCGGGCGCCTGGCGCCGCGCGCCCTGCGCGAACGGGCCGAGGGCCTGCTGGTTCAGCTCGGCCTCGATGACTGCCTGACCAAGCGGCCGGACCAGCTTTCCGGTGGCCAGCGCCAGCGCGTGGCAATCGCCCGGGCGCTGGCCAACGACCCAAGGCTGATCCTGGCCGACGAGCCGACCGGCAACCTGGACAGCAAGAACGGCGCCCTGGTGTTCGACATCTTCGAGCGCCTGGTCGCCGAGCAGGGGCGCAGCGTTGTTACCGTGACCCACGATCAGGGCCTGGCGGCGCGCACCAAACGCCGCGTCCATCTGATCGACGGCCGCATCGTCGAGCCTTGAAGCGGTTGCCCATTTGCCCGGTTGTCCGAGTGCCGCCGCACCCGGTCGATGACCCAGGAATGACTTCCCGCTGGCCGAGCCCAGGCCGTATGATGGCGCGGTCAACGAAGGAGCGGCCGTGACTTACCACTTCGCCCTGATCACCGGTGCCAGCAGCGGCATCGGCGAGGCCTTCGCCCGGGAACTGCCGCGGGAGACCGGCCTGCTGCTGACCGGCCGTGACGGGGCGCGCCTCGATGCCCTGGCCGAAGAGTTGGGCGGCGGACGCCGGGTCGAAACCCTGGTCGCGGACTTGGCCGAGGACGCCGGCCGCGCGGCGCTGATCGCGCGGGCCGAGGGCCTGCCGCTGGACCTGCTGGTCAATAACGCCGGCCTCGGCCATTTCGGCGCCCTGACCGACAGCACGGCGGAACGCGAGGCCGAGATGATCCAAGTGAACTGCCTGGCGCCGGTCCTGCTGACCCGCGCGCTCTTGCCAGGAATGCTGGCGCGCGCCGAGCAAAGCGGCCGGCCGGCAGGGATCGTCATCGTCGCCAGCACGGCCGCCTTTTTCCCGCTGCCGCGTCTGGCCACTTATTCGGCGACCAAGGCGTTCGATCTGATCTTTGCCGAGAGCCTGGCCGGCGAGCTGCACGGCCGTCCGGTCGACGTGCTGGCGCTCTGTCCGGGGCCAACCCGCAGCAGCTTTTTCGCCCGCGCCGGGTTGGACGGCATGGGCCCCATGGCCAGCGCCGGACAGGTCGCGCGCGAAGGCGTGGCGGCGCTGGGGCGGCGCACGATCCATGTGGTCGGCGGCGGCAACCGCCTGGCCGCGACGGCCAGCCGCTTCACGCCGCGTGCCTTGCTGCGGGCCGGCGCCCGAGGCGTGATGGCCCGCCACGGCCGGAGGTCCTGAGCGTGGCCGGGCCGATCGCACGCATCGCCTATGCGCTCGGACAGAGCGCCCGGGTCGGTGTCTACTGGGGCCAGTCCTGGCTGTCGGGCCGGCTGACCAGGCCGGTGCCGCAGCCGGCGCCGATCGAGGGCCCGGTGCCCGACCGCACGCGTATCGTCGCCGACCTGCGCCGCCTGCTGGTGCAGGACTGGCGCAACATCGAGGCCGGCTTCTACCGTATGCCGCACGACCTGGTGGAAAGTCCGCTGGCGGCACTGGCCAAGGCCGGGCGCTACTTCGCCGACCTGTCGGCGGTCGAGCGGCGCCGGCACCGAGGCAGCAGCCAGGAGGTCTTCGACGACCCGGCGCT
>JBFJPL010000053.1:0-29160 GCA_041617155.1 Kiloniellales bacterium | reverse complement strand
GTCTTGAGCGTCCGGACGCCGAGGCCTTTCAGCATCTGCCAGTCGATCTCGGCCCGGCCTGGCGCATTGGTCTGGAGGTTCTCACCGGTGACGGTGAGAACGATCTCTCCCGTCGGTTTCGGCAGCGAGGATTTGAGCTGCGCGTCGAGCGGTTCGACCGCCCACAGGAAAACCGCACCGAGCAGAAGCAACCCGATGATCGTCGAACAGATCGGCCGGACCGAGCCTATGCCGGAGGCTCCCACATCGGCTCCCTGTCGCATGGAATTTCTTGGCGCGCTGACCTAGAGTGCGTTCTCAACATGGTTAATGATTTACCAATAAAGATTAACACATTGTTAAAAACTAGATGCATAAGACTAGAATTTCTAGTGAGGGTTGGGTTTCCGCTGTGCGCCCGCGCGCATCATTTTATTGCGGGCATGGTTTCGCGCCTATGAAATGGATCACTGTCGGCGAACTTCGCGGTCAATCGTTTCGATAGCGCTCCTCGGCCTGGTGGTAGTCCTCGAAGCCGACCACCTCACGCAGGCTGGCGAAATCCTTCAGCAGGGTCTGCGGGTGGCGGCCGGCGGCCAGCTCGGCGAGCGCCGCCTCCATCGCCTTGATCGCGGCCGACAGTAGGGTCAGCGGGTAAGCGGCCAAGGCATAGCCGAGCGCCTCGAGCCGTCGGGGCGGCAGAATCGGCGTGTCGCCCTGCTCGACCATGTTGGCCATCTGCGGTGCCGGAACCTCGGCGCAGACCCGGGCCATTTCCGCTTCGTCGTGCGGCGCCTCGACGAAGATGATGTCCGCCCCCAGGTCGGCGAACGCCTTGGCGCGCCACAGCGCCTCCGCCAACCCATTGGTCGCCCGGGCGTCGGTGCGTGCCATCACCAGGATCCCGGCGCCCTCGTCCCGGACGTCGACCGCGGCCCGCACCCGGGCCAGCGCTTCGGCGCGCTCGACCACCTGCTTGCCGCGCGTGTGGCCGCAGCGTTTCGGCGCCACCTGATCCTCGATCATGGCGCAGGCGAAGCCGGCCTGGGCATAGCCGGCCACGGTCCGCTTCACGTTGACGGCGTTGCCGTAACCGGTGTCGCCGTCGCCGATCACCGGGATATCGACGGCGGCGCAGATGTCGCGCCCCTGGTCGAGCATCTCGCCATAGGAGATCAGACCCGTATCCGGCAGGCCGAGCCGCGCCGCCGATACCGCGAAACCGCTCATGAAGGTGACCGGAAAGCCGGCCCGTTCGATCAGCTTCGCCGAAAGCGCGTCGAAGCAGCACGGCATCACCTTGAGGCCGGGCTCGGCGAGCAGGTTGCGCAGTCGGTCGGCGGCTGGGGTCATGAGCGGGCCCTCTCCTGGACGTCAGAGCTGGAACGGGATGTAGAGCGCCAGCCCCGGAAAGACATAGATCAAGACGACAGTGAGCAGCATCAGCAGAATAAACGGCCAGACTCCGGCCGCAACCTCGCCCATCGGCGCCTTGCCGACCGCCTGGATGACGAACAGGTTGAGTCCGACCGGCGGGGTGATCAGCGCGCACTCGATCATGATCACGAAGAGAATGCCGAACCAGATCGGATCGATGCCGAGCGCCAGGACGGTTGGCAATAACACCGGCATCATGATCAGCAGCATGGACAGAGCCTCGAGCACGAAACCCATCAGCAGCAGCACCAGGCAGATCACCAGGATGAAGGTGCCCGGCTCGCCGATCGCCGTGGCCATCAGGCTCGAGACGTCCTGCGGGATGCGGTAGAGCGTGATCGCCTTGGCGAAGACCTTGGCGCCGGCCACGATCAGGAAGATCGTGACGGTGGTGCGCATGGCGTCGATCACCGCCGCCTTGAAGCCCTGCCAGGTGAGGGTGCGCAGGATTCCCGCGGTCAGCAGGATGGCCAGCGCGAAGCCGACGCCCGAGGCCTCGGTCGGCGTGAAGGCGCCGGAATAGAGCCCGACGACGATCACGCCGGCGATCACGAGCGTCGGCAGGGTTCGCAGGGTGAGCCGCCGCCGCTCCGCCCAGCCGGCCGGCGGCACCGGTGTGAAGGCCTTGGTGAAGTGGGCGTAACCGATCGAAAAAACGATGAACAGCCCGGCCAGCAGCAGACCCGGTCCGATACCGGCCAGGAACAGGCTGACGATCGATTCCTCGGTCACCACGCCGTAGACGATCAGGGGGATCGACGGCGGGATCAGAATGCCCAGGGTGCCGCCGGCGGCCAGCAGCCCGAGTACGAAACGCCGCTGATAGCCGCGCTCGATCATCTCCGGGATCGCCACGGTGCCGATCGTCGCGGCGGTCGCCACCGAACTGCCGGAGATCGCGGCGAAGATGGCGCAGGACACGATGGTTGCGACCGCCAGACCGCCCGGCCAGTGCCCGACCCAGCTCTGCACCGCGGCGAAGAGGTCGCGCCCCACGCCGCCCTTGAGCATGACGTTCGACATGAGCAGGAACAGCGGCACCGCTAGCAGGATGAAGTTGTCGATCACGCTGTACAGCCCCTGCGGCACGATCAGCGGCGAAAAGCCGCCCACGACCAGCATACCGAGTCCGAGACCGCCGAGCACAAAGGCGATCGGCAACCCAGTCATCATCAGACCGATCAGGAGCGCCAGGATGACCAGGCCGCTCATCTCAAAGCGGCTCCCCGTGGCCGTCGTCCGGCGGCGGGCCGTGCTTCAGTTTCAGCAGCTCGGCGGCGACCTGAAGCAGAAGCAGCGAGAAGCCGACCGGAATCGCGAACTCGGTCATCCAGCTCGGCACGGCCAGCATGGTCGAGCTGGCCCGCCCGACGCGGATCGATTCCAGCGCGATATCGGTGCCGTACCAAATCGCCACGCCGCTGAACACGGCGATCCAGAGCAGGGAGAAAGCCTCGGCCCGGCACCGGCCCTTCGACCCCAATTGCCGGGTGACCATGTTGATGCGGATAAGCTGGCGGTGGCGCAGCACATAGGCCGCCGCCAGATAGGTCGCCCAGATCTGGGCGAAGCGCGACAGCTCCTCGGCCCAGATGGTCGGCGCATTGAAGAGGTAGCGCATGACCACCTCGAAGGTGACCATGCCGCCGATGGCCACGAAGGTCCAGGCGGCCAGCCGGCCACAGAACTCAGCGAGCGCTTCGGCGTGCTTGGTCATGGTGCTGGGACTGCGAGACTGGCTTCCGGCACGGCGGCGACGCCGGGTCGCCGACGGCTCCGTGAGCGACCCCTCGTGTCATGGCCGGGCTCGACCCGGCCATCCAGAATTCGGGCAGCAACCTGGATGCCCGGATCAAGTCCGGGCATGACAACATTGCAGGACCATATCTGGTGCCCAGCCACGAGCATCCCCCGACGGCTCGGCACATCGCTGGACCGTTGCCGCTACTGAAGCTTCTTCGCCTCCTCCAGCAACCGCTTGCCGGTTTCGCCGGTCTGCTCGACATAGAGGTCGTAGACCGGCTGCACCTTGCCGCGCCAGGCGGTGAGCTGCGCCGGCGTCAGGTCGATCACTTTCATCTTCGTGTTGGCCGCGACCCAATCGAGCGTGTCCTGGTGCAGCTTGCCGTAGGTGTCGCGCAGGTCCTTCTCGACCTTGACCGCCGCCTTCGACATGATCACGCGCTCCTGGTCGCTCAGTCCGGACCAGACCTTGTCGTTGATCAGCACGACGAATTCGATCGCCGCGTGATTCGTGTTGGTCAGATAGTCCATCACCTCGTAGAGCTTGCGCGACTTGACCGCGGTCACGCCGGTCATGCCGAAATCCACCGTGCCGCGTTGGTAGGCGAGGAATTGCTCGGAGCCGGAAAGCAGCACCGGCGCGCCGCCGGCGGCCTTGACGAACTCGCCCAGCATCTTGCCGAAGACACGCGCCTTCTTGCCTTCGAGAGCGGCCGGTTCGGCCAGCGGCTCCTTCTTGCCCAGCATGATCGCCAGGCCGAAGGCTTGCCACCACAGGGGCCGGGCGCCGGTCGACAGCATCTCCTGGTCGAGCGCCTCGCGGATCGGGTGGCCGGGCGCCGTCGCCTCGGCGATCGACTCGTTGTCGTTGAAGAGGAACGGCAAGTAGAAAAGATCGACCGCGGGCCGGGTGCCGGCGAAGCGGGTGATCGAGGCAATGCCCATTTCGATCGCGCCGGAGGCGACCGCCTGAGGCACTTCCTTGTCCTTGTAGAGCTGCGCCGAGGGATAGATCTCGACCTTGATCTCGCCGCCCGACTCCTGCTCGACGATCTCTTTGAAAGCCTGGGCGTTCTGGCCCAGGATGTTGGTGATCGGCAGCTGCAGCGTCAGGCGCAGCACCTTTTCGGCCGCCGCCGGCTGGCTGAACATGGCCGCGGCCGCGGCCAAAACAATCGCTCGGTAAATCTGTCCCATCGGTGTCCTCCCCGTTCTGTGTTTTTTCTTTGCCGGCCGCTTCAAGGTGAAAATTTGAAGCACCTTTGTGTCGACGCCACTTTACGTTGGTCGGATGGCGCAAAACAAGACGCCGTCGCTGCCGCGCATTCGACACCTTGTTTGTTTTACAACGCCGTGGAGACCGTGCTCTAATAAACCCATGATTACTGTGTTGCCATTACGTGGCGTCTGGCGCGCCCGGCTGATCGATACACGGATCTACGAGGCTCTCACGGCCGAGGGCGTCGAAGATGTGGTGGAACTTGCCGCCTGGACCCGGCGCGATCTGCGTGCCGTACCGAACCTTGGCCCGGCCGCCATCGTCAAGCTCGAGCAGCTTCTCGCCCGCTACGACCTTGCCCTGGCATCCGACAAGCCGCGCCGCTTCAGCGGCCCCCGCTGACCCGAACGGGCCGCGCTTCCGGCCGTTCCCCAATTGACCTGTATCAAAGAGACCTGCCGGCCGCCCGGTTATCCTGCAGCGTGACGGAAGCCGTTTGAGTGTTGGAGGCGGCGGTATGCTTGAAAATACCATCGAAAAAACCATCCCGACGCTGTGGCGCCTTGTCGAGCCCTTGGCTCAATGGCACGCAGAGAACCGCTTGAAAATAAACTTGGCCCGAATTGGCCCGAGCGAGTTGGATCGGGTTCTGGCTGATGCCGGCCTGACCCGCCGCGATCTGCCTTCGGGCCTGGGCGACCGCAGCGGGAGCTGGTCGCTGATGGCGCGGATGCTGTCGCATTTCGGCGTCAGGCCGGATCGGGTTGCGGTGCGCTACCAGGGCGCCTTGCGGGATGCCGAGCGGGCCTGCGCCCGCTGTGACAACACGGCGCGCTGCCGGCGCTGGCTCAACCGGGGCGCGGCAAACGACACGCCACAGCGGTTTTGCCCCAATGCCGAACTGTTCGACGAGATGGGCCGCAACTGGCGCAACTGACCGGGGTTCTCAGGCGGTCCAGCCCAGGCCGGCCGCGATGCAGTTGATCGATACGAGAAGCGGCACGAGATTGCTTTGCGCGCTGATTTTTTCAGTCCTCTTGTCCCGAAAGCCACGGATCAGCGCCACCTGCTGGTGGCCCACATTGGCCAGCAGCCGCAGGCGTGATTCCACCCGGCGATAGAAGCCTTGGTATCGGTCTTCCAGTGGCTCCGGCCCGGTAACCCGCAGGATCGCATCCCGCGTCAGGTGGAATTCAGCCTCGATCATCCCGAAGATCTGTTCGCGCGCCTGCCGATCCGGCACCAGTCGCGAATACTCCCCGGCCAGGTCCAGATCGACCAGGAGCAGCGTCTTGCTGACCTCCTCGATGATGGTTTGGAACAGCGGGTGTTCGCGCAGCATACGGCGCAAAGTCTGCCGCCCCTCGTCCCCGCGCACTCGCATCAGGCTGTCCAGGGCGCTCCCGACCCCGTACCACCCGGGCACCAGATGTCGGTTCTGGCTCCAGGCGAAGACCCAGGGAATGGCCCGCAGGTCGTCCAGTGATTTGGCGCCGGTACGCCGGGCCGGCCGCGATCCGATCTTGAGGCGGACCAACTCTTCCACCGGGCTGGCGGCCTGGAAATAGGTCACCAGCTTCGGGTGCTCGATCAAACGCCGATAGGCGGCGTAGGACATGCCCGAAAGCGCTTCCATGACCTCATCAAGCTCGCCGGCCCCGGGCTTCCTGCCATCACCCGCCAGCGTGGCATTGAGGACCGACGAGGCCATCAGCTCGAGCTGAAACATCGCGGTGCCGCGGTTGGCGTACTTTGCCGTCACGATCTCGCCCTGCTCGGTCTGCCGGAAGCGGCCTTGAACGGTGCCGGGCGGCTGGCTTTGAATGGCGGCGCCCAGAGGTAGGCCGCCGCGGCTGACGGATCCGCCGCGACCGTGGAAGTAGACGATGGGAATGCCCGCTTCCGCTGCGACCGCCATCAGGTTGGTTTGGGCTTTCGCCAATTCCCAATTGGAGGCGAAGAAGCCGCCGTCCTTGTTGGAGTCTGAATAGCCCAGCATGACCTCCTGAAACCGGTCCTGGTAGCTCACGCTGCGCCGCACGAGCGGGATCGCAACAAGCTCGCGCATGATCCCGGGCGCCGCCTTCAGGTCCTCGATGGTTTCGAACAGAGGCACGATGCGGCAGGAACAGATTTCCCTGGCCTCCGGGTCCAGGAAGAAGCCGGCGTATTTGGCCAAAAGATAGACGGCCAGCAGATCGGTGACCGATTGCGTCATGCTGACGATGATCGAACCGAGCGCCTCGTCGTCCAGATCGTCCTGCATGCGGCGCAGCGCGCGGAACAGTTCCAGGGTTTCCTCGGCCTGCGCGGAGAGGCCCGTGAAAGCGGGAAGAGCTTCCTGCGGCCGCAGGAGCTCGCCCAGGATCCATTGGCCGGAGAGGGCCGGGGCCGCGGTCCCGTCGCCCGGCTCTGCGCCGGCCTGTGCCCTTTGGATCTCCCCCAGGCAGGCGTTAATCGCCGCCGAGTTCTGGCGAATGTCCAAACTCACCGTCCGGAAGCCGAAGATCTCGACCTCGCGGCGCAGCGGGGTTACCCACTCCTTGGCGAGCGCCTGGCAGTTCGCCTCGGCCAGCCCCTGCTCCATGACCAGCAGGTCCGCGACGAGATGGGCGGGATCACGATATTCCGGCGCCTCGATGGCCTCGTCATCCTCCATGCGGGAGATCGCCGTCTCGACCTTTTGCAGCATGCAGGCGGCGAACTGACGGAACACTTCGCCCGGGTTGCGCGCGGCGATCTCCTCGCCCCGGCCGCTCTCGGCGAGCGCCCGGTCCAGGGCGGCGATAAAGCTGTTGGACAGTTCGATCGTATGCTTGGCGACGCTCAGGGTCCACACGACCGTCCGCAATCGACCGCGGCAACGGTGCAGGGCGGCCAGCCGATTGCGCTGCAAGGTCTCGCAGGTGATCTCGGTGGTGACGAAGGGATTGCCGTCCCGGTCGCCGCCGATCCACGAGCCGAACTGGAGGAAGGCCGGAACCGACCAGCGGTGATCCGGGTAGTGGGCGGCCAGGGCCGTTTCAAGCTGTTGAAGAACTTGAGGGCCGCAGTCGTAAAGGTTCTCCTCGAAAAAATAGAGCCCCCAGGCAACCTCGTCTCTGACCGTCGGTTTGGTCAGCCGAATCTCGCCGGTCAAATAGAGCAGATCGATTTCGTTGCGCACCGTCTGCAACAGCTTTCGACGCTCGGCCGGAGTCCAGCGTTCGGACTCCAGGGCGACCAGATGGCGATAGATCCGGCGATGCGCTTGCAGCACCGTGACGCGCTTGATGTCGGTCGGATGCGCGGTGACCACCGGACGGATGCGGGCGCCCTTGAGTAGCAATTCGATGCGACTGGCCGGAACCCCGGAGGCCGCAGCCCGCGCGATCACCCGGGCGAAGGTGCCGTCGACGGATTCCCGCCCGCCCTCCGTTTCGCGCAGGCGGCGCGCCCGCATCGCAAGTTGCTCCTCGGCAATGGCCAGAAGCTGGAACCAGATGCCGATGGCTTGAAGATAGCGGAGCACCTCCTGCTTATCGCCCACGCCTGGCGCACGGCCTTGCGAAAACAGTTCTGCGATCGACGGTTGACGTCGCTTCAGGACCGCCAGCAAAGCCTCGGCCAGCAGGGCCACGACATTGCCGTCGGGCCCGTCTCCGCCGCCGGGCCGGTGCTTGGCGGGAGCCCTCGCATTGGTATCCGCCATCCGTTTCCTGGCCACGGTTTGTTTCCTTCCAACGCGTGCGAGGCGCGTCGCGCCCGACGACGGAGACTAGCCGAGCTGATCGAGAGAATCGAATCCATGTGTGAAAATGGAATTGCTTGACCCGCGGATCGCGAGCAAGTGCCGGCAGAAACCTAGTCCCTGAGCGGGGCCAGGCGATCGAGGCGCAGGCGGTGGCGCCGATCGCTGAGCCGCAGGCCGCCGGCCAGGACCGCGGCGGTCGCGCCCAGGCCGGTGCCGCCGGCGATCAGGAACATGATCAGGATCTGGTACTTGACCGCTTCGGCCGGTTCGACACCGGCCAGGATCTGGCCGGTCATCATGCCGGGCAGCGCGACCAGCCCGGTCGCCGCCATGGCGTTGATGATCGGCATGAGGGCGCTGCGCAGCGCCGATTTGGTCACCGGCAGCATGGCCTCGCGACGGGTCTCGCCCAGGGTCAGGCGCGCTTCGACCGCGACCCGCTCGCGCACCAGAGTGCTGGTCAGGGTGTGCAGCCCGAGGCTGATCCCGGTCATGGTGTTGCCGAGGATCATGCCGAGCAAGGGCAGGGCATAGCGGGGGTTGTACCAGGGCTCGGGCTGGACCGGCGTGGTCAGCGCGAAAATCGTCACCAGGCTGGCCGCGATCAACATGCAGCCGGTGCCGACGCCGTAGGCCCAGAAGCCGGCCAGGCGCCGCTCCTGGCGGGCCATGATCTCGCGCCCGGCGAACAACACCATGGCGAGCGCGGCGCAGCCGGTCCACAGCGGCGAGACCAGGGCGAAGAGGGTGGTCAGCACCAGGCCGACCAGCAGCAACTGGACGATCATGCGCAGCGTTGCGATGATCAGCTGCCGCTCGAGTTTGAGTTGGAGCGCGATCGACAGCCCGGCGTTCAAGACGACCAGCAACGCCGCCACCGCCAGGTCGGTCAGCTCGAGTTGGATGTAGCTCATAGCGGGGCCTCGGAAACCCGGCCGCGCTCGACCGCGAGGCGGCGCCCGGCCAGGCGCCTGGCCTGCTCGTCGTCGTGGGTAATCCAGAGCGCCGCCGCGCCCTCCGCCAGGTAAGCCGAGATCATCTTCTCGACCGCGGCCCGGGCTGCGCTATCGAGTCCCGATGTCGGCTCGTCGAGCAGCAGTACGCGCGGTTTCTGGACCAGCGCGCGAACCAAGGCCAGACGCTGGCGCTCGCCGGTCGAGAGCCGCGAGATCGGCCAATCGCGGCATGCCGCCGGCAGTCCCAGGGCGACCACGGCCGGTTCGGCCGCCGACCAGTCGGTGAAATGCGCGCCCACCGTTTCGGCCCACCAGCCGGCTTCGGCGGGCAGATAGGTCACCATGCGCCGCCAGGCGGGCGCCGGCATGGCGTCGCGCGCCTGTCCGTCGAGCCGGACATCGCCGCGGTTCGGGTCAAGATCGGCCAGCGCCCGCAGCAGCACGGTCTTGCCCGAGCCCGAAGGGCCGCCCACAGCCAGACATTCCCGTGCCGCGAGCTCGAAGGAGACCGGCTCCAGAAGCGCGCACCTGAGTTCTTTTACCGCAAGCAAGCGGGAGCCCGGCATCACCGGTCTGCGACCCTGTTCATGCCGGCTCGATGGGTCAGATAATTTCGACGTTCTCCGCCATCGGGCCCTTCTGGCCCATGCGGGTGGTCAGGCGCACGCGCTGGTCCGATTCCAGGCCGGCCAGGCCGATCCGTTCCAGGGTCCTGGCGGAAACGAAGACATCCTTGCCGCCGTCGTCCGGGGTGACGAAGCCGAATCCCTTTTCCGGATTGAAGAACTTCACCGTACCCTCGACCACGGCGCCGGGCGGAGCGCTGCTGGGACCGGGCGGCGCGTCGGGTATTTCATCGACCCTGACGATGGCCGCGACTTGGGGACCTTTACGGCCTTCGGCGATATCGCAGACGATTTTCGTGCCCTCAGGGAGATCCCGGTGGCCGATCTGCTCGACCACCGAAATGTGCAGAAAAGCGTCTGGCGATCCATCGCTGGGCTGCACGAAACCAAACCCTTTGACAGGGTTGAACCACTTGACCACTGCCGAGATCTCGTGCTGAGAGATGACCGGCGGGTCCATATCACGACTACTCATCGATACTCAGCTCCACAACAAACACACCCGTCCCCCCGCCATGCCCTCGGACCGGCAGGACGAACTATCCGCTTAGTAGGTGCAAATCTCCGGCTAACACACGTATCTGTCATCAAAAACCGACTATTCCCACTATGCATCTTTGCACGTCAAGGGCGTCGATGTACATGGTCTTTAGTGCCCTGCCCGAGATCCGCGCTGGTGGCGGGTGCCGTCGAGGCGAGCAAGCGATGCTGTGATTTTTCGCAACCCCCGCGATCCGAAGTATGTTTCGGGGAGAGGTTTTCGTTGAAGTTGTTGGTTCACTACGACCGGCCCGAGCTTTTTCTGGACGTGCTGCGCGCGCGGTTTCCCGGGGTCCGGGTCCATTGCTGCCGCAGCTACCGGGCGCTTGCCGCGGATCTGGCGGCCTTCGGTCCCGAGATCCTCTACTGCATCAAGTTCGAGGGCCGCCCCTACCCGCGCGCGGCGGTGCTGGGTCAGGCCACGCTAAAGTGGGTCGCGGTCGGCGGGGTCGGGGTCGACCACCTGGCGCCCTGGGATCCGGCGCGGCTGCGGGTGACCAACTCGGCCGGCGTGGCGAGCGACGTCATGGCGCAGTATGCCCTGGCGGCGATCTTGGCGCTGACTTTCCGTTTTCCGGCCTTCCTGCGCGCGCAATTCGATCGCCGCTGGGACCCGCAGCAGGTTGGCTCGATCGCCGGCCGGACGCTGGCCGTGATCGGCCTCGGTCACACCGGGCAGGACGTGGCCCGACGCGCCCAGGCGCTCGGCCTGCGGGTCGTCGGGGTGCGCGCCCATCCGCAGCCGATGGCGGGCATTGCACGGGTCTATGGGCCCGAAGCGCTCGGCGCGGCGCTGGCCGAGGCGGACTACGTGGTGGTGTCATTGCCGCTGACCGAGCGCACGCGCCACGTCATCGACCGGGCGGCGATCGAGACCATGAAGCCGGGCGCCTTGCTGGTCGACGTATCGCGCGGCGGCGTGGTCGACGGTGCCGCCCTGGCGGCCGCGCTCGCGGCGGGCCGGCTCGGCGGCGCGGCGCTCGATGTTTTCGAACAGGAGCCCCTGCCGCCGGACTCGCCGTTCTGGGGCCTGGAAAACGTGATCGTGACGGCGCACTCCTCCAGCACCGACGACGGTTGGGAGCGGCGGTCCGTGGAAATGTTCTGCGACAACCTGGAACGCTGGCAGGTCGGCCGGGCGCTTGTTAACGTCGTCGATCCGGCGCGCGGCTATTGACCGGCCCGTGCGGGCAAAAAAAGGGCGGGGAAACCCCCGCCCTCGATAAGGTGATCCGGATGCGCCGGGTGGCTACTTCACCTTGCCGGCGCGCCAGGCGGCGATCAGCTTGTCGTAGTCGACCGTCTCGCCCTGCGGCTTCTCGTCGGCCAGCTTGGCCTTGGGCGAGCCGTCCTTGCCCAGCCAGAAGGACTCGTCCTGCTCCTTGTTGAGCTTGGGACCGCAGTCGCCCTGTACATTGGACCGCTCGAGCCGGGCCAGGACCTTGTCCTGTTCGCGGGCCAGGTTGTCCATGGCGGTATCGACCGTCACTTCGCCGGAGACCGCCTCGCCGATGTTCTGCCACCAAAGCTGTGCCAGCTTGGGGTAGTCCGGCACGTTGGTGCCCGTTGGCGTCCAGGCGACCCGGGCCGGGCTGCGGTAGAACTCGACCAGACCGCCCAGCTTGGGCGCCCGCTCGGTGAAGGAGGCGTGGTTGATGTCGCTGTCCCGGATCGGCGTCAGGCCGACGTGGGTCTTCTTCAGCGACACCGTCTTGGAGACGGTGAACTGGGCATAGAGCCAGGCCGCCTTGCGCCGCTCCAGCGGGGTCGATTTGAGAAGCGTCCAGGAGCCGGCGTCCTGATAGCCGAGCTTCTGACCCTCTTGCCAGTAGGGGCCGTGCGGCGAGGGGGCCATACGCCACTTGGGCGTGCCGTCCTCGTTGACCGTCGGGCCCGGCTCGACCATCGAGGCGGTGAAGGCGGTGTACCAGAAGATCTGCTGGGCCACGTTGCCCTTCGCCAGGCTCGGCAGCGACTGGTAGAAGTCCATGCCGAGAGCACCCGGAGGGGCGTACTTGCGGAGCCATTCCATGTACTTGCGCAGCGCGTACTTGGCGGCCGGGCCGTTGGTCGCCCCGCCGCGGCTGACGCTGGCGCCGACCGGGCGGCAGCCGTCGACGCGGATGCCCCACTCGTCGACCGGCTTGCCGTTCGGGATGCCCTTGTCACCGGCCCCGGCCATCGAGAGCCAGGCGTCGGTGAAGCGCCAGCCCAGGTCCGGCGCCTTCTTGCCGTAGTCCATGTGGCCATAGACCGCCTTGCCGTCGATCTCGCGGACATGCTCGGAGAAAAACTCGGCGATGTCCTCGTAGGCCGACCAGTTGACCGGGACGCCCAGCTCGTAACCGTAGATGTCCTTGAACCGTTTCTTGAAGTCAGGGCGCTGGAACCAGTCGTAGCGGAACCAGTAAAGGTTGGCGAACTGCTGGTCGGGCAGCTGGTAGAGCTTGCCGTCTGGCCCGGTGGTGAAGGACTTGCCGATGAAGTCGTCGACGTCGAGCGTCGGCAGGGTGACGTCCCTGCCTTCGCCGGACATGAAGTCGCTCAGCGGGACCGCATGGCCATAGCGGAAGTGCGTGCCGATCAGGTCGGAGTCGTTGATGTAGGCGGCGAAGACGTTCTCGCCCGACTGCATCTGGGTCTGCAGCTTCTCGATCACGTCGCCTTCCTGGATCAGGTCGTGGGTCACCTTGATGCCGGTGATCTCCTCGAAGGCCTTGGTCAGCACCTTGGACTCGTATTCGTGTGTCGGGATGGTCTCCGAGACCACCTTGATCGACATGCCCTTGAAGGGCTCGGCCGCCTTGACGAACCACTCCATCTCCTTCATCTGCTCGTCGACCGAGAGCGTCGAAGGCCGGAACTCCTCGCCGACCCATTTGCGGGCGGCCGCCATGTCCGCCGAGGCGGGCGTCGGTGCGCTCGTTACGGCGAACGCCAAAACCGCGGCGGCCGAGAGCAGGCTCTGCCGCAGTTTCCGTCCTCTCTGTTCTAATCGCATTCGTTCCTCCCTTGAACCAATCGCTTCATAAGATCCCGCGAAAAGGCCCGTTTGTCGAGCCGGGCGGAGCCGGGACCGGTCTCCGTCCTTTGCCATGGGTTATCCCCAACGCATCAGCACCGCCATCAGGATGATGGAAATGGCGAGCGCCCACCAGAGGCTCAAATCGGTCAGCCCGATCCAGGCCAGATGGAGGTAGGCGGCGGACAGCAGCCCGATGAACAGGCGATCGCCGCGCGTCGTCGCCATCGGCAGGAAACCGCGCCGATCGGCCGACGGCAGGGCCAGCTGCCAGATCGTCATGGCGATCAGGATCGCCGCAATCACCACGAAGAACACGGCGGTCGGCGTGGTCCAGGCCATCCATTCCAGGCTCATGGCGCGTCGGCTCCGACCCTCTGTGTCCGTTCGAACTCGGAGATTTGCAGGCGAACGGCAGATCCGCTCTTACTTTTGTCATCACCGGGCTTGACCCGGTGATCCAGGGACACGCCAGCCGCAGGCGCCTTCCTGGATTGCCGGATCAAGTCCGGCAATGACAGAGAGCGTCGCATTACGGGCCATCCTATCGAATTCAAGGCGTTCATTTTCGAACGGACCCTCACACCCGGCCCAGGGCGAAGCCCTTGGCCATGTAGTTGCGCACGAACCAGATCACCAAGGCGCCGGGCACGATGGTCAGGATGCCGGCGGCGGCGAGCAGGCCCCAGTCGAGGCCGGTCGCGCTGACCGTCCGGGTCATGGTCGCGGCGATCGGCTTGGCCACCGTGGTGGTCAGCGTGCGGGCCAGCAGCAGCTCGACCCAGGAAAACATGAAACAGAAGAAGGCGGTCACGCCGATACCCGCGCGGATCAACGGCACGAAGATGGTCGTGAAGAAGCGCGGGAAGCTGTAGCCGTCGATGTAGGCGGTCTCGTCGATCTCGCGCGGCACGCCCGACATGAAGCCCTCCAGGATCCAGACCGCCAGCGGCACATTGAACAGGCAGTGGGAGATCGCCACCGCGATATGGGTGTCGATCAGGCCGAAGGTCGAATAGAGCTGGAAGAAGGGCAACAGGAAGACCGCCGGCGGCGCCATGCGGTTGGTCAGCAGCCAGAAGAACATGTGCTTGTCGCCGATAAAGCGATAGCGTGAAAAGGCATAGGCGGCCGGCAGCGCGACCGAGAGTGAGATCGCGGTGTTGATGCTGACGTAGATGATCGAGTTGATGTAGCCCGAATACCAGGCCTCCTCGGTGAAGATCTTGATGTAGTTCTCGAAGGTCGGGTCGGTCGGGTAGAGCGAAAAGCTGCCCAGGATGTCCGCGTTGGTCCTGAGCGACATGTTGAGCATCCAATAGATCGGCAGCAGCAGGAATCCCAGATAGAGAACCAGCCCCACGGTGCCCTTGCTGATCCTCATGCCTTGTCCCCCGTGCCGACGTTCTGCAGCGCTTGATAGAACAGCCAGCAGAACAGCAGGATGATCAGGAAGTAGATGATCGAGAAGGCCGCCGCCGGCCCCAGGTCCATGGCGGTTGCCAGCTTGACCAGATAGATCGACAGGAAGGTTGTCGAATTGCCCGGGCCGCCGCCGGTCAGGACGAAGGGCTCGGCATAGATCAGGAAGGAGTCCATGAAGCGCAGCAGGATCGCGATGGTCAAGACGCCGCGCATCTTCGGCAGCTGGATGTGGCGGAACACCGCCCAGGGCGTCGCGCCGTCGATCCGGGCGGCCTGGTAATAGGCGTCGGGAATGGCGCGCAGGCCGGCGTAGGCCAACAGGACGACCAGCGAAGTCCAGTGCCAGACCTCCATCAGCACCACCGTGACCCAGGCGTCGAGCGGCGCGGCGGTATGGTCGAATTCGATCCCCAGCCAATTGACGAACACGCCGAACAGGCCGATGTCCGGTCGGGTGAAGATGATCCAGATCGTGCCGATCACGTTCCAGGGGATCAGCAGGGGCAGGGCCAGCAGCACCAGGCAGAGCGAGACCCGCCAGCCTTTTTTCGGCATCCCCAGGGCGATCAGCACGCCCAGCGGGATCTCGATCAGCAGCACCAGGCCGGAAAACAGGAACTGTCGCCACAAGGCGCTGTGCAGCCGGGGGTTCGATAGCATCTCGACGAACCATTCGGTGCCGACGAAGACCCGCTGGCCCGGACCGAAAATGTCCTGAACCGAATAGTTCACCACCGTCATCAAGGGGATGATCGCCGAGATCGCGACCATGAAGAACACCGGCAGTACCAGGAACCAAGCCTTATTGTTTTCCCACTTTTCCATGGCCGGTGCCGTCCCTCAGTCGATCAGCCGGCCGTCGGCGTAGAGCTTGGTGCGCTCCGGCGGAAAGCTGACGAAGGCCTGTTCGCCCGGCACCTCGCCGTCTTCCGGCAGCTTGGCCTTGAGGGTCTGCGCGCCCAGGCCTAGGGTCGCGATCTTGAAGTTCCCCAGATCCTCGACCCGCGACACGGAAACCGGCACCGCCCCCTCGCTGCCACCCGCCACCAGGCGCAGGAACTCCGGTCGAATGCCCAATTCCAGGCGGCCGCCCGCCGCCTCGGCCTTGTCGGTCGCCCGACCGCTCAGCGGAATGCGCTGGCCCTCGACCACGGCCTCGCCGGGCGCTACCGCGCAGGGCAGCAGGTTCATGCCCGGACTGCCGATGAAGTAGCCGACGAAGGTGTGTTGCGGCCGTTCGAAAAGGTCCTGCGGCGTGCCGACCTGGACGATCTGCCCTTCGTACATCACCACCACCTGGTCGGCGAAGGTCAGGGCCTCGTTCTGGTCGTGGGTGACGTAGACCAGGGTCAGGTGGTAGCGCTCGTGGATCTGCTTCAGCTTGCGGCGCAGCTGCCACTTGAGGTGCGGGTCGATCACGGTCAGCGGTTCGTCGAACAGGATCGCTGCCACGTCGCTGCGCACCAGGCCGCGGCCGAGCGAGATCTTCTGCTTGGCGTCGGCGCCGAGCGACCGCGCCCGGCGGCCTAGGTCGCCGGTCAGCTCAAGCATCTCGGCGACCTCCTTGACCCGCGCGTCGATCTGGGCCGGCTCGACGCCGCGGTTGCGCAGAGGAAAAGCCAGGTTGTCGTAGACCGTCATGGTGTCGTAGATCACCGGGAACTGGAACACCTGGGCGATGTTGCGCTGCTGCGGCGGCAGATCCACGACGTCCTGCCCGTCGTAGAGCACCTGTCCTTCGGTCGGCCGGATCAGGCCGGAAATCACGTTGAGCAGGGTGGTCTTGCCGCAGCCCGAGGGTCCGAGCAGAGCGTAGGCGCCGCCGTCCTGCCAGACGTGGTCCATGCGGCGCAACGCGTAGTCCGCCTCGGACCGAGGCTGGCTCTGGTAGGAATGGGCGACCTGCTTCAGTTCGATTCGTGCCACTTGCGCTTCCCCTACTGCGCCGCGACGCGGCTGGCCGCGTCCTGAGGCGCCGCGACCAGCCCGCCATTCTGGTCGAACACGAAAAGCCGGCGCGGGTTGATGAACACCTTGACCTCCTCGCCCAGGCCGATCGAATGCACACCCTCCTCCTGGACCACCCAGGAGGCCTCGCCATGGGCCGCGTGAATGAAGGTCTCCGAACCGCTGATCTCCGCCAGCTCGACCCGGGCCGGGAACTCGATCTCCTCGGCCGCGCCGCGGGCCACGGAAAGATGGTTGGCGCGGACCCCGAAGCGGTAGCTGCCCGGCGCGATGCCCGCGAGATGGCCGCTCAGCGGCACCTTGAGCGCGCTGCCCAGCTCGGCCTCCCGGTCGGACACCTTGCCCTCGATCATGTTCATCGGTGGGTCGCTGAAGACCTGGCCGACCCGCTCGCTCGCGGGCCGATGGTAGACCTCGATGGTCGGCCCGCTCTGCAGCACGCGGCCTTCGTCCATGACAACGGTGTTGCCGCCCAGCATCAAGGCCTCCAGCGGTTCGGTCGTTGCGTAGACCACGATCGACCGGCCTTGGCGGAAGATGCCCTGCAGCTCGCCGCGCAGTTCCTCGCGCAGCTTGTAGTCCAGGTTGACCAGGGGCTCGTCGAGCAGCAGCAGTTCGACTTCCTTGACCATCGCGCGGGCGAGCGCGGTGCGCTGCTGCTGGCCGCCGGACAACTCGTCCGGCAGGCGCCCGAGCAGGGGTTCGATCTGCAGTGCCGCGGCGGCCTTCTGGACCCTTTTCCGAACCTCTTCTTCGCCGATGCCGGCGCGGCGCAGCGGTGAGGCGATGTTTTCGAAGACCGTGAAGGAGGGGTAGTTGATGAACTGCTGGTAGACCATCGCCACATTGCGCCGGCGCACGGAGACTCCGGTCACGTCACGGTCATCGAGCAGCAGGCGGCCCGCGCTCGGCCGGTCGAGCCCGGCCATGATGCGCATCAGCGAGGTCTTGCCGGCCAGGGTCGGGCCGAGCAGCACGTTGAGCGACCCGGCCGCCAGCTCCAGGTTGATATCGGCCAGATGGCGCTCGCCGCCCACCGTCTTGGAAATATCGCTCAGGGTCAGGCTCATCGCGCGGCCACCCGCGAGCTGTCGCCGGCGCGCTGACGCTCGAGCCAGTCAGTCAGCCGGTCCTCGGTTTGCTTGACGATGTGCAGGCCGAGCTTGGAACGGCGCCAGAGGATATCCGCCGCTGAGGCCGCCCACTCCTTGCGCATCAGATATCCGATCTCCGCTTCGTACAGACCGTCGCCGAAGTGCTCGCCCAGATCGTCCAGGCCCGTGGCCCCGGACAGGAAGCCCTCCACCCGCGTACCATAGGCCCGCGCGTAGCGCCGGGCCAAGGCCGCAGGCAGCCATGGCCGCTCGGCCTGGAGCCCGGCCAGGAAGCGCTCGAAGTCGGCACCGGGCAGGTCGCCGCCCGGCAGCACGGCGCCCTCGGTCCAGGTCGCCGCGGTGATGCCGAGCAGAGGCTGCAGCTTGTCCAGCGCGTGTTCGGCCAGTTTCCGGTAGGTCGTGATCTTGCCGCCGAAGACCGACAGCAGCGGCGCGCGCCCCGCCTCGCCGTCGATATCGAAGACGTAGTCCCGGGTCACCGCCGAAACGTCGGCGCTGGCGTCGTCAAAGAGCGGGCGGACGCCGGCGTAGGTCCAGACCGCGTCTTCCGGGCGCACCGGCTTGGCCAGATAGCGGCTAACCGCGGTGCAGAGGTAGTCTGCCTCGGCTGGGGTCATGCGGACCTCCGCCGGGTCGCCGTCGTACGGCATCTCGGTCGTGCCGATCAGGGAGAAATCCCGCTCGTAGGGAATGATGAAGACGACCCGCCGGTCGTCGTTCTGCAGGATATAGGCATGGTCGCCCTCGAACAGTCTGGGCACCACGAGATGACCGCCCTTGACCAGGCGCAGGCCCTTCTGCCGGTTGATTCCGGTGACCGTGCCCAAAAGCTCGGTCACCCAGGGCCCGGCCGCGTTGACCAAGGCGCGACTGTGCACGCGGCGTTCCAGTCCGCCGGCACCCGGCTTCAAGGTTACCTGCCAGTGATCGCCGTCGCGCCGGGCGCCGGTGCAGCGAGTGCGCACCAGGATCTCGGCGCCGCGCTCCGCCGCGTCCATGGCGTTCAGCACCACCAGTCGCGCATCTTCGACCCAGCAGTCGGCGTAGCTGAAGGCCTTAGTGAAGCGGCTCTTGAGCGGCTTGCCGACCGGGTCTTGCCGCAGGTCGATGGCGCGCGACGGCGGCAGTTTGCGGCGGCCGCCCAGGTGGTCGTAGAGCAACAGGCCGAGGCGCAGCATCCAGGCCGGGCGCAGTTCATTGCTATGGGGCAGGATGAATGTCATCGGCCAGATGATATGCGGCGCCGCCCTGAGCAGCACCTCGCGCTCGATCAGCGCTTCGCGGACCAGCCGGAACTCATAGTATTCCAGGTAGCGCAGGCCGCCGTGGATCAGCTTGGTGCTGGCCGAGGAGGTGGCGCAGGCCAAGTCGTCCTGTTCGCACAGCAACACCTTGAGGCCACGGCCGGCGGCGTCGCGCGCGATGCCGGCACCGTTGATGCCACCCCCCACGATCAACAGATCATAAGGCTCCTGCTCGGCCACTACGGCGCTGGCCAATGCTGCTCCTCCCCGTCCGCGGCGGCGGCATTGCGCATTGCCCCCTGTTGGCCCGATTCGATCGGTCCCGGAGGCCTTTCCCGCCGCTGTGACTCGACTTTATGTCGGGTGGATAAATTTCACAAACGAAAATAGGGTTCTGATTTTTGTCACAATACGAACATCGCTGGAACGGCATCAGCGCGTCAGCGACGCAACATAAAGGGCGGGCCGGCGCCCCTGCCGGTTGCCGTGGCCGGCGATGTGACCCTTAGGCTCTTGAGGCCATCATTCCGCGGCGGCGGCCGCCTCCGGTTCGGCCAGCTGGACCAGGACGCCGGCGGACTTCAGCAGGCGGTCGATCGCGGCCGGCGGCGGCCGGTCGGTGAACAGCGCGTGGACCTCGGTGATGCTGCCGAGGCGGACCATGGGACTGCGGCCGAACTTGCTGTGATCGGCGGCCAGGAAAACCTGGCGGGAATGTTCCATGATGGCGCGGGCAACGCGCACCTCGCGGTAGTCGAAGTCGAGCAGTTCGCCCTCGGCGTCGATGCCGCTGATGCCGATGATCCCGAAATCGACCTTGAACTGGCGGATCAGGTCGATCGTGGCCTCGCCCACGATGCCGCGGTCGCGCGAGCGCACGACCCCGCCGGCGACGATCACCTCGAAGTCGCTCTTGCCGCTCAGGATGCCGGCCACGTTGAGATTGTTGGTGATGATGCGCAGGCCGCTGTGGTCGAGCAGGGCCTTGGCGACCTCCTCGGTCGTGGTGCCGATGTTGATGAACAGCGAGGCCTGATCGGGAATCTGCCGCGCCACCGCGCGGGCGATGCGGATCTTCTCCTCCAGACACAGCACCTGGCGGGTCGAATAGGACAGGTTCTCCACGCTCGATGGCAGGCCGGCGCCGCCGTGGTAGCGCTGGAGCTGGGCATCCTCGCACAGCTCGTTGATGTCGCGTCGGATGGTCTGCGGCGTGACCTCGAGCTGCTGCGAAAGGGCGTCGATCGAGACGAACCCTTGGCGTCGCACCAGATCGAGTATGTGCTCCTGGCGCCGGCTACGCGCGGTCATGGTGTCGTCTTCCTCCCGTATCCGGGAGAGGATAGCGCAAAAGCGCCGCGGTTGCGATTCTCGCCTGGCGGCGCGGACCGGCACCTCGGGCGGATTTAGGCGCCGCGCACCCGGGCCAGGAGCCGCTCGACTTCCTGGCCCAGGAGGCCGGATTGCGCGGTCAGCCGATTGGCCGCTTCCAGCATCCGGCCGGCCATCGCGCCGGTTTCCCCGGCCGCCCGGTCGACGTCGCCCAGGTTGATCGAAACCTCCTCGGTGCCGCTGGCGGCCTGCTGGACACTGCGCGAGATTTCCTGGGTCGCCGCGCCTTGCTGCTCGACCGCAGCGGCGATCGCCGTGGCGATCTGGTCGACCTGGCCGATGGTCGTCGTGATTGCTGTCATCGCCGCCACGGCGTCCGCGGAGGCGCTCTGTATGCCCTCGACCTGTTCGGCGACCTCCCTGGTGGCTATGGCGGTCTGGCCGGCCAGCGATTTGACCTCGCCGGCGACAACCGCGAAGCCCTTGCCCGCCGCGCCCGCGCGGGTGGCCTCGATGGTCGCGTTGAGCGCCAGCAGGTTGGTCTGCTCGGCGATCCGGGAGATCACCTCGACCACCTCGCCGATCCGCTGCGCCGCACTGGCCAGGTTTTCGACCTCACGATTGGTCTTGTGCACCTGCTCGGCGGCCTGGCCGGTGATCTGGGTGGAGTGCGACACTTGGCGGCCGATCTCCAGTATCGAGGCTGATAGCTGCTCGGCCGCGCTGGCCACGGTCTGCACGTTGTGCATCGCCTGTTCGGTCGCGGCGGCCACGGCACTGGTCTGGCGGCTGCTCCGTTCGGCGGTGGCAGACATGCCCTCGGCGGTCGACTGCAGCTCCGCGGCGGCGGCGGCTAGGGCATCGACCACACCCTTGATGCTGGCTTCGACGGCCGCGGCCAGCGCCTCCATGGCCTCGGGTCCCTGCGCCGGCCGCTCCCGCGCCGCCGCACGGCACGGCTGTTCGCGCGGCCCGGCCGGCCCGGCCGATCGGTCCCTGAACGTCTGGAGCGCGTTCGCCATGGCACCGAAAGCCCCCTCGCGATCGAGCCGCGGGATCTCGATCCCGGTCTCGCCTCGGGCCAGGCGTGTCATGGTTTCGGCCACGGCCTGCAGCTGGCGCAACTTGCCGCGGAGCAGGTAGACTCCCGCGAATGCCACCGCCGGCACCAGCATGAGCACCAATAGCAGCAACGCGGAATAGGGGCCCTCGACCAGCGACATAGTCACGCCGTACGCCGCTGGAGCGGTGCGGTCGGAATCGCCGTCTGGTCGTCTTTGGGCACGCACACCTCTCTTGCCGGGCTGACTCGGCTCGTCGGATCGCTCCGGCTGGTCCGTCGACATGGCGGGCCAGGAGCCGGGCGGGTAAGCAAAATGCCTGCCTCGACTTAAGGGCTAGTAAAAAAAGACTATTCGATGCCTCGGGAAGCCGCCCGGGTCCGGCGCTAATCGGAAGTTAATGCATTCGGCAAAGACTAAACAGCTGGCTGCCGGCGTCGCGGGAAGCCGGCGCCTTGCCGGCTGGTCTTTCGCATACGCAAAAACCCGGGTTGCGGCTCGAAATAAGCTTATATACAGTGCACCAACTTAAAATTGCCGCATCGCAGCATTGCGGAGTAAGGAAAGTGCAACGCGTGGGTGCGTTGGTGGGAAAAGGAATCGTCAGGATGGACGAGCAGCGGGGTTATTATCTGGAGGATCTTTCGGTCGGCATGAGCGAGACCGTCGCCAAGACCGTTACGGATGCCGATATCGTCGGCTTCGCGGACATTACCGGCGACACCAACCCGGTGCACCTCGATCACGACTTCGCCTCCGGCACCATGTTCAAGGAGCGCATCGCCCACGGCATGCTGTCGGCCAGTTTCATCTCCGCCGTCCTGGGCACCCGCCTGCCCGGCCCCGGCTGTATCTACCTCAGCCAGTCCCTGCGGTTCCGCGCACCGGTCATGATCGGCGACCTTGTCGAGGCCAGCGTCACGGTCAAGGAAGTCAACCAGGACAAACAGCGCATCATTCTCGATACGGTGTGCAAGGTCGGCGACAAGGTGGTGGTCGACGGCGAGGCCATGCTGATGGTCGCCCGGCGCGCGGCGCCGGCCGCGGCGGCAGCCCGGTAAACGGCCGAAACCAGTTGCCGCACGACAGTCATTCCGCGCCCCTATCCATGACGCCTCTGGCGGGCTAGTTTGCTGCCCGGTCTGCGAACGACGGCGAGGGCGTATCGGGTATGGCGATTTTCCGGCACATCGACGCTTTGCCGCCGGCGGCGCGCGGCGCGGTCGTGGCGATCGGCAATTTCGACGGTGTGCATCCCGGGCACCGGGCGCTGATCGAGGCGGCGGCCGGTCGCGCCAAGCGGCTTGGCGCACCGCTCGGAGTCCTGACTTTCGAGCCGCACCCCCGATCGGTGTTTCGGCCCGATGACCCGCCGTTCCGCTTGACCCCCCTGCGCGCCAAGGCCCACGCGCTGGAGGCGCTCGGGGTGGAACACCTCTACGTGCTGCATTTCGATCGCGCCTTCGCCGCCAAGACCGCCGAGGTCTTCGTCCGTGAGATCCTGGTCGCGGGGCTAGCGGCGCGCCACTTGGTGGTCGGTTGGGATTTCTGTTTCGGCCACAAGCGGGCCGGCAACACCGCCCTGTTGCAGAGTCTGGGCGGCGAGCTGGGTTTCGGGGTCAGCGCGGTCGACCCGGTCAAGTCGGACAACGGCGAGGTCTATTCCTCCTCGACGATCCGACACTATTTGGCCGAGGGCCGGCCGGCCGCCGCCGCCCGTCTGCTCGGCCGGCCTTGGGAGATCGAGGGCCGGGTCGAGCAGGGCGACCGGCGCGGCCGCACCCTGGGTTTTCCGACCGCCAACATGGCGCTGGGCGACTACGTGGTGCCGGCGCTTGGCGTTTACGCGGTGCGTGTCATGATCGAGGAGGCGGCGGAAAGCGCCTGGCATCCGGCGGTCGCCAACCTGGGCCGCCGGCCGACCGTGGACGGCAGCCGGATTCAGCTCGAGGTCCATTTGTTCGATTTCGACCAGGATCTCTATGGCCGGCACCTGCGGGTCCGCCTGCTCGAGTTCCTGCGACCGGAAAAGAAGTTTGACGGCCTGGAGGCTTTGCGGGCACAAATCGCCGAGGATTGCCTGCGGGCCCGGGCCCTGCTCGCCGAGCAGCACGAAACGGCGGCGCGGGACAAGGGCGCGGCGCCGGCCGAGGCTGATCGTTCCGGACCGGATCAACCGGGGCCGGATCAGCCAAGACCCGGCCCCCAGCCCCGATCGTTGAAGTGAGAGCGTCTCGCCATGAGCGTTGACTACAGAGAAACCGTGTTCCTGCCGAAAAGCGAGTTTCCCATGCGCGCCGGGTTGCCCAAGCGTGAGCCGGAAATCCTCCAGCGCTGGCAGGAGATCAAGCTGTTCAAGCGCCTGCGCGAGACCTCCAAGGGCCGCGAGAAGTTCATCCTGCACGACGGCCCGCCCTACGCCAACGGCCACCTGCACATGGGCCATGCCCTCAACAAGATCCTCAAGGACGTGATCAACCGCTCACAGCAGATGCTCGGCAAGGACGCCAACTACGTGCCGGGCTGGGACTGCCACGGCCTGCCGATCGAATGGAAGGTCGAGGAGGGCTACCGCGCGCGCGGCCAGGACAAAGACGAGGTGGCGCCGGTCGATTTCCGGCGCGAGTGCCGCGACTTCGCCGAGCAATGGATCAAGGTCCAGGTTGAGGAATTCAAGCGCCTCGGCGTCGAGGGCGACTGGGACCGGCCCTACACCACCATGGCCTATGCCGCCGAGGCGCAGATCGTGCGCGAGATCGGCAAGTTCCTGATGAACGGCGGGCTCTACCCGGGCGCCCGGCCGGTGCTCTGGTCGGTCGTGGAGAAGACCGCCTTGGCCGACGCCGAGGTGGAGTACGACGACCATACCTCGATCACCGTCTGGGTGCGCTTTCCGGTGGCAAAGACCGGCGTGCCGGCTTTGAAGGGCGCGTCGGTGGTGATCTGGACCACCACGCCCTGGACGATTCCGGGCAACCGCGCGGTCGCCTACGGCGAGCAGGTGGGCTACCGGGCCATCAAGGTGACGGCGGTCGGTGAAAACAGCCGGGCCCGGCTTGGCGAGACGCTTGTGGTTGGCACCGAGCTGGCGGCGGACCTCTGCGACAAGCTTGGCATCGAGGCATCCGAGGTGGTCTGGGAAGGACCGGGCAGCGCCCTGGCGGGACTGGTCTGCCGGCACCCCTTCAACGGCCACCCCCAGGCCGCCGGCGGTTACGATTTCGAGGTGCCGCTTTTTCCCGGTGACTTCGTGACCATGGAACAGGGCACCGGCTTCGTTCATGTCGCGCCCGGCCACGGCGCCGACGACTGGGCGCTGGGTCGGCAGCGCGGCTTGGAGATCCCCCAGACCGTCGGGCCCGACGGCGCCTTCTTCGAGCACGTGCCGCTGTTCGCCGGCACCGTGGTCTACGACCAGAACGGCAAGATGGGCGACGCCAACCCGGCGGTGCTGCGCGAGCTCGCGGCCAGCGACCGGCTGCTGGCGAAGGGCAAGCTCAAGCACAGCTATCCCCATTCCTGGCGTTCCAAGGCGCCGCTGATCTTCCGCAACACGCCGCAGTGGTTCATCTCCATGGAGACCAACGGGCTGCGCGACAAGGCGCTCAAGGCGATCGACGAGACCCGTTTCGTGCCGGGGGCCGGGCAAAAGCGACTCAGGTCCATGATCGAACAGCGTCCGGACTGGTGCATCTCGCGCCAGCGCCTCTGGGGCACGCCGCTGCCGCTCTTCGTCAACAAGAAGACCGGCGAGCCGCTGCGTGATCAGGCGGTGATCGACCGTGTTGCCGCCGCCTTCGAGGCGGAGGGTGGCGACGCCTGGTTCGCCAGCGATCCACAGCGCTTCCTCGGCAACGACCACAAGGCCGAGGACTACGAGCAGATCACGGACGTGGTCGAGGTCTGGTTCGATTCCGGTTCGACCCACGCCTTCGTGCTGGAGGCGCGGCCGGAGCTCAAGTGGCCGGCCTCGCTCTACCTGGAAGGCTCGGACCAGCACCGCGGCTGGTTCCACACCTCGCTGCTCGAATCCGCCGGGACCCGCGGACGGGCGCCCTACGAGGCGGTGCTGACCCACGGCTTCGTGCTCGATGAGGAAGGCCGCAAGATGTCGAAATCGCTCGGCAACATCATAGCGCCGCAAGAGATCATCGAGCAGAACGGCGCCGACATCCTGCGCCTCTGGGTGGTCGCCTCGAACTACGAGGAGGACATCCGAGTCGGCAAGCACATCCTGCGCCACCAGGTCGACGCCTACCGGCGGCTGCGCAACACCCTGCGCTACCTGATCGGCAACCTGGACGGCTTCGAGCCGTCCGAGCGCCTACCGGCCGAGGAGATGCCGGAGCTGGAGCGCTGGGTCTTGCACCGACTGAGCGAGCTTGACGAGGTGGTGCGCCAGGGCTGTGCCGATTTCGACTTCCACCGGATCTATCAGCAGCTGCATAACTTCTGCGCCGTCGACCTCTCGGCCTTCTACTTCGACATCCGCAAGGACTCGCTCTACTGCGACCGGCCGGACGCGTCGCGCCGGCGGGCCTGCCGCACGGTGCTCGACCAGGTGTTCTCCTGTCTCACCGCCTGGCTGGCGCCGATCCTCTGTTTCACCGCCGAGGAAGCCTGGCTGGTGCGCGGTGCAGGCCCGGACCGGGGCGGCGCCGAGGAAAGCGTGCACCTGAGAAGCTTCCCCGAGGTGCCGGCCGGGTGGCGCAACCCGGCTCTGGCCGACCGATGGGACAAGGTGCGGGAGGTGCGCCGGGTAGTGACCGGTGCTCTCGAGATCGAACGGAACGAGAAGCGCATCGGCTCGTCGTTACAGGCCCACCCGGCGGTCTACGTCGCGCGGCCGGAGCTGCGTCAGGCGCTCGACGGCCTGGACCTTGCCGACATTGCGATTACCTCGGACCTGACGTTGAGCGACGAGGCGCCGCCGCCCGGAACTTTCACCATGGAGGAGGTGCCCGGAGTGGCCGCCCAGGTGTGCCTCGCCGAGGGCGAGAAGTGCCAGCGCTGTTGGAAGGTCCTGCCCGAGGTCGGCGGCGCCGTCGACGCGCCGGGCACCTGCGAGCGCTGCGCCGACGCGATGCGCCACCTGGGCAAGCCGTAAGCCCGATGAAGACGCGCCGTGCTCGGATTCAGATCGCGCTTGGCCTGGGCGCTGCCGTGCTGCTGCTCGACCAGTTCACCAAGTGGCTAATCGTGACGGTAGTTATGCAGCCGCCGCGGATCATCGAGGTGACCGGCTTCTTCAACCTGGTGCTGGTCCACAACACCGGAGTCAGCTTCGGCATCTGGACCGGCCAGTCGGCCTGGAAGCCCTGGGTCCTGTCCGGCCTCGCCCTGATCATCGCGGCCGGCTTGCTGGTCTGGTTGCGCCACCAGACCCGTGGCCTGCCGTCGCTCGGCATCGGCTTGGTTGTCGGTGGTGCGGTCGGCAACGTGATCGACCGGCTGCATGCGCCCGGCGTGATCGATTTTCTCGATTTTCACGGCAGGCTATTTGATTTCCCGCCCTTCCATGGGCATTGGCCGGCCTTCAACGTGGCCGACAGCGCCATTACGCTCGGCGTCGGCCTGCTGCTGTTCGACAGCTTGTTCTTGGATCGGGAGGGGAGTAGATAGTTAAACAAAATTTACCTTTGGGAGGAAAATAGTTGCGCACCAAGAGATTGCTGCGCCTGCCCGCCGCCGGTGCGCTTGGCCTTGTATTGGCGCTGGGCGCCTGCGAAGGCGTCAAAGAACAGCTTGGGCTTTCCAAGAAACCGCCGAACGAGTTTCGCGTGCAGGCACGCGCCCCGCTCAGCATGCCGCCGAACTTCTTCGAAACTCCGCCACCGCGGCCCGGCGCGCCGCGGCCGCAGGAAGGCACGGTGCAGCAGCAGGCACGCCAGTCTATCTTCCGCTCGGGAGAGCCGTATCGGGCGCCGCCGGTTGCCGCGCCGGGCGACACCCGTTCGCCGGGCGAGCGGGCCCTGCTGGCGGCCGCCGGTGCCGACCGGTCACAGCCCGACATTCGCCGGCTCGTCAACAGCGAGACCGAACAGTTCAACGAGTCGGACAAGCGGTTCCTCGACTACATCGTTTTCTGGCGCAAGGAGGCGCCGCCCGGCGTCGTGATCGATGCCGAGGAGGAGGCCAGGCGCCTACGCGAGAACGCCGCCCTCGGCAAGGCGGCAACCGAAGGCCGGACGCCGACCATCGAACGCAAGAGGAAAGCCCTTTTGGAGGGTATCTTCTGAACCTGCGCCGGCGACCTGGCGGGCGGTTGCTTGTCGGACAAAAAGGGCCATATAGACAGCGGACGCACCGCCCAGGCGGCGTGTCCCGCCTTGCAAAACACAGCTCAGCCGGAGGTCGTATGCGCGCTTCTGCCCCGTGGCACCGATTCGCTCTCGTTCTGCTGGCCGTCGCTCTGGCCGGGAGCGCCCTGGTCCTGCGCCCCCACGCCCTAAAGGCGAAGATCTTCGATCCGCAGAGCTTTACGCTCGACAACGGCTTGCAGGTCGTCGTGATTACCAACCGGCGGGCCCCGATCGTCACCCATATGCTTTGGTACCGGGTCGGTGCCGCCGACGAGGCGCCCGGCGAGTCCGGTTTGGCGCACTTCCTCGAACACCTCATGTTCAAGGGCACCAAGACCTTGGCGCCCGGCGAATTCTCGCGGATTGTCGCGGAAAACGGCGGTGTCGAGAACGCCTTTACCAGCCATGACTACACGGGCTACTTCCAAACCGTGGCGCGCGACCGGCTCGAGATCGTGATGCGCTACGAGGCCGACCGCATGACCAACCTCCAGCTGACCGACGAGATCGTCGATCCGGAGCGCGACGTCGTGCTCGAGGAGCGGCGCAGCCGCGTCGACAACGAGCCCAGCGCCAAACTGTGGGAGATGGTCAACGCCACCCTGTTCCTCAACCATCCCTACCGCGTCCCGGTGATCGGCTGGGAACACGAGATTAGGCAGCTCACCACCGAAGGCGCCTTGGCTTTCTACCGTCGCTGGTACGCCCCTAACAACGCGATCTTGATCGTCGCCGGCGACGTCACGGCCGACGATGTGCTGCCCCTGGCCGAAAGGTATTACGGGGTGATCCCACGTGGCGATGTCCCGGAACGCCGGCGTGTCGAGGAACCGCCGCAGAACGCCGCGCGTAGCGTCACCCTGGAAAGTCCGCGGGTGCGCCAGCCGTCGCTTTCGATCACCTACCAGGCGCCCAGCTATAAGCGGGGCGACAGCCAGCATGCCTATGCCCTGCAGGTGCTTGACGAGATCATCGGCGGCGGCACGACCAGCCGGCTGTACCGGGCGCTGGTGGTCGAGCAGGGCCTTGCCGCGGGCGCCGGCAGCTCCTATGACCCCAGCGCCTACGACGTCAGCACCTTCGGCTTCCACGTATCGCCGCGCCTCGGTGTCGAGATCGAGCAACTCGAGCGCGCCTTGCGCACCGAGATCAAGCGTCTGCTGACCGACGGGGTGAACCAGGAGGAGGTGACCGCCGCGCAGCGCCGCTTGGAGGCGGTCGCGGTCTACGCCCGCGACGACCTGAGCACCGGTGCGCGGGTATTCGGTGCCGCGCTGACCACGGGCAGCAGCGTCGAAGACGTCGAAGCCTGGCCCGAGCGGATCAAGGCCGTGACGGTCGACCAGGTCAACGAGGCCGCCAAGGCGGTCCTGCGGGCCAACGCTTCGGTCACCGCCTACCTTTTGCCCAAACCAACCACCTGATAAGGCCGCCGCCATGAAACTGAGGCTTTTCGCC
>JBFJPL010000052.1:0-29360 GCA_041617155.1 Kiloniellales bacterium | reverse complement strand
GGCGACCCTTCGGGCGGCCTTGCGAGCCCCCCGGCGTCGTTGCGCGGCGCTTGTGATGCGCCCGCATCACGCCGCGCCACGCGCCTAGCCGGATGATCTCGGAAGGCCGTCCTAGGGGACCCATATGTCTGATTTAGACCACTAGAATCGCGATTGCGACAAATGGTGTCCCTCCGCAGCTAACAAAGGACTCGCCAGCAAGCCACGAAGACACGAAGAAGCTATTGAAACTCTTTGTGTCTTCGTGTCTTTGTGGTGACAAACCCGGCGTCGGGAGCGGGGCGGATGGATCTTGTTGCGTGGGGCCGGGAGACCGCGCCACTTCATGGGGATAGAGGGAAGGGGAAGGTTCATGGCGTCCAACAGGAAACTGCTGCTGCTGCCCGGCGACGGGATAGGGCCGGAATGCCTGCGCGAGGTCGAACGGGTGATCGCCTGGTTCGACCAGCGCCGCCTGGCGAGCTTCGAGGTCGAGCAGGACCTGGTCGGCGGCGCGGCGATCGACGCTCACGGCGTGCCCCTGGCCGATGCCACGCTGGAAAAGGCGATGTCCGTCGATGCGGTGCTGCTGGGCGCCGTCGGCGGGCCCAAGTGGGACGAGCTGGCCTTCGAGATCAAGCCGGAGCGCGGCCTCTTGCGTCTGCGCAAGGAGATGGAGCTGTTCGCCAACTTGCGTCCGGCGATCTGTTTCGACGCCCTGGTCGATGCTTCAACCCTGAAGCCGGAGGTCGTGCGCGGCCTCGACATCATGATCGTGCGCGAGTTGACCGGGGGCGTCTACTTCGGTGAGCCGCGCGGCATCGAAGCGTTGGCCGACGGCACCCGGCGCGGCGTCAACACCCAGGTCTACACCACGCCGGAGATCCACCGGGTCGCCCGCGTCGCCTTCGAGCTGGCGGCCAAGCGCGACAATCGGGTCTGCTCGGTCGAGAAGGCCAATGTCATGGAATCCGGCGTGCTTTGGCGCGAAGAGGTGCAAAAGCTGCACGACGCGGACTACGCCGGCGTGCGCCTGAGCCACATGTACGCCGATAACTGCGCCATGCAGTTGGTACGCGATCCCAAGCAGTTCGACGTGATCGTTACCGACAATCTGTTCGGCGACATGCTGTCGGACGCCGCGGCCATGCTGACCGGGTCGCTCGGCATGCTGCCCTCGGCCTCGCTCGGCGCGGCCGACTCGAGCGGCCGACGCAAGGCGCTCTACGAGCCGGTGCACGGCAGCGCGCCCGACATCGCCGGCCAGGACCTGGCCAACCCCTTGGCCAGCCTGCTCAGCTTCTCGATGATGCTGCGCTATTCCTTCGATCTGGCGGACTGCGCCGACCTGCTTGACCGGGCGGTCGAGCAGGTGCTGGCCAGCGGCATGCGCACGGCCGATATCATGCAGCCGGGCATGGCCAAGGTCTCGACCACGGTGATGGGCAATTCCGTACTGCGCCAGCTCGAAAAACTGACGGAATAGTGCCAAAGGGCACTGTCACTGATTCTTGGTTTATGGCGGTGGCGCGAAACGGCGGCGGCGTCGTACAACCTTCGGAGATACCCGCGGGACACTCACGCAACCTTGATTAGATCCCCTTGGGCAATAGCCGTAGGGTAGATGGCCCTTCGGTTCACAAGACGGACTAAGCATGAACAAAGCCCTTGCGGCCATCGCGTTTGGACTTGGAATCGTGATCACTTCCGGGGTGCCGGCTTTAACCGGCGGCGGCTGTGGGTCGGGCGTTCAAAGCGTCCGGCTCACGAGTACGGAAGTCGCTTAGATCGAACAGGCGGGGTACTCCTTGCCTGGGCCGTCACAGCCGGGGAGCAGCTCCAAGTAATCTCTACGTTACGGAAAGCTCCGAATCAGGGCCGTCTGGCGACAGGCGGCCCTTCTTTATGCTGTACGCCGCCGGATCTCCCGGCTGCCGGCGGCTAGCCCGCGCCATGATTCCGGCCCCTTGCAATATGCTTGCGGGCAGCGTAACTCATGCCGACTAACTTGTGCGAGCAGGCGGACGGGTCCCATGGGATACAAGGTAGCTGTTGCCGGCGCCACCGGCGCCGTCGGACGGGAGATCTTGACCACGCTGGTCGAGCGCAGCTTTCCGTTCGACGACGTGGTGGCGCTCGCCTCCGAGCGCTCGGCCGGTGCCGAGGTTTCGTTCGGCGAGGATGACATCCTCAAGGTCCAGGACCTCGCGAAGTTCGACTTCAGGGGCACCGACCTCCTGCTGTCCTCGCCAGGCGCCAAGGTCTCGGCCGAGCAGTCGCCGCGCGCGGCCAAAGCCGGCACCGTGGTGATCGACAACACCTCCCATTTCCGCATGGACCCCGATGTGCCGCTGGTCGTGCCGGAGGTCAACCCGGACGATATCGCCGGCTATACCCGGCGCCACATCATCGCCAACCCGAACTGCTCGACCATCCAGATGGTGGTGGCCCTGAAGCCGCTGCACGAGCTGGCGCGGATCCGTCGGGTCGTGGTCTCGACCTACCAGTCGACCTCCGGCGCCGGCAAGGAGGCCATGGACGAGCTGTTCAACCAAACCCGCGGAATCTACGTCAACGAGCCGCTGCGACCGGAGCAGTTCACCAAGCAGATCGCCTTCAACGTGATCCCCCAGATCGACGTCTTCATGGAGGACGGCGCGACCAAGGAGGAATGGAAGATGATGGCCGAGACCAAGAAGATCCTCGATCCCTCGATCCTGGTCAGCGCGACCTGTGTGCGCGTGCCGGTCTTCATCGGCCACGCCGAGGCGGTCAACATCGAGTTCGAGAACCCGATCGACGAGGAGGAGGCGCGCCAGGCCCTGCGCAACCAGCCGGGCGTCACGGTGGTCGACCACCGGGTCGACGAGGGCTACGTCACGCCGGCCGAGTGCGCCGGCGAGGACGCCGTCTTCGTCAGCCGCATCCGCAGCGACCCGACGCTGGAAAACGGCCTCTCCATGTGGATCGTGTCGGACAACCTGCGCAAGGGCGCGGCCTTGAACGCGGTGCAGATCGCCGAGAAGCTGACCAGCGACTACCTGAATTGACAGCGGCGGCCGGCCCTATGCGGCTAAAGCTCCCATGATCCGGGTCAAGATCTGTTGCATAGCCTCGCTCGACGAGGCGCGCCTGGCGGTTCGACACGGCGCCTCGGCGCTCGGCCTGGTCTCGGCCATGCCGAGCGGCCCGGGGGTGATCGATGACAAGCTGATCGCCGAGATCGCGGCGGCGGTGCCGGCGCCGGTCTCGACCTTTCTGCTGACCAGCCGGACCGAGCCCGAGGCGATCATCGAGCATGCCCGGCAGTGCGGCACCACCGCCGTGCAACTGGTCGATATCGTCGAGCCGTCTGTCTATGCCGCGCTGCGCCGTGCCCTGCCGCAGCTCAAGATCGTTCAGGTGCTGCATGTAACGGACGAGAAGGTGTTCGAAACGGCGCGCCGGATCGCGACCGCCGTCGACGCCATCCTGCTGGACTCCGGCGACCCGACCGGCGCGGTCAAGAAGCTGGGCGGCACCGGTCGGTTGCACGATTGGACGCTCAGCCGGCGCATCGTCGAGACCGTGGCCTGTCCGGTGTTCCTCGCCGGCGGCCTCACGCCGGACAACGTTGGACAGGCGATCGACCAGGTGCGGCCCTACGCGGTCGATCTCTGCACCGGCGTTCGAACCGACGGCCGCTTGGACCCGGACAAGCTGGCCAGCTTCTTCGCGGAGGTCGATTCAGCGGTCGTCCGCCTGGAGCGCGCGTAGCCGGCGGCCACCTGGCGCTCGCCGCCGGCCGCCCTATTTTTCGACCGATCGTCAAGGATACCGGACCCTGGCGGCACGCTGTCATATTGTTTGCCGGGCCGAGTGCCCCGCAACCGGAACAAGGTCGAACGAAACCCATGTCGATGCTCGTGCAGTCCGTGATCTTCCTCGGCGCGGCGGTGGTGGCCGTGCCGATTGCCAAACGCTTCGGCCTGGGCGCCGTGCTGGGCTATCTGGCGGCCGGCGCGATCATCGGCCCCGCCGCGCTCGGCCTGATCGAGGATGTCGAGAGCATCCTGCACTTCGCCGAGTTCGGCGTCGTCCTGCTGCTGTTCATCATCGGACTGGAGCTGCAGCCGAGCCGCCTCTGGGTGATGCGCAAGGCGGTCTTCGGACTGGGCGGGTCCCAGGTGGTCTTGACCGCGGCGATCTTCGCACTGGCCGGCGCCCTGCTCGGCCTCACGCCGGTGACCGCCGTGGTCGCCGGCCTGGCGCTCGCACTGTCCTCGACCGCCTTCGCCCTGCAGGTGCTGGCCGAGAAAAACCAGCTGACCACGCGGCACGGCCGGGCGGCCTTCTCGATCCTGCTGTTCCAGGACCTGGCGGCGATCCCGATCCTGGCGCTGGTGCCGCTGCTGGGCGCCGGGTCGGGCGGTGCGGCGGACGCCGGCACGCTGGTCGCCGTGCTCGAGGTCGTGGCCGTTTTGGTCGGGGTCATCGTCGGCGGGCACTATCTGCTGCGCCACGCCTTCCGCGTGATCGCCATGACCCGGATTCGAGAGGTCTTCACGGCCATGGCGCTCTTGACCGTGGTCGGCACCGCGTTGCTGATGGAGACCGTCGGCCTGTCCATGGCGCTCGGCGCCTTCCTGGCCGGCGTGCTGCTCGCCGACTCGGAGTTTCGCCACGCGCTGGAAGCGGACATCGAGCCCTTCAAGGGCCTGCTGCTGGGTCTTTTCTTCATCGCTGTCGGAATGTCGGTCGACTTCAACCTGCTGCTCGAACAGCCGCTGCTGGTGCTCGCCCTGGTCGCCGGGTTGGTCGCGGTCAAGTTTCTGGTGCTGTTTGGGCTCGGCAAGGCGATCGGCCAGACCGGCGAGAGCGCCCGCAATCTGGGCTTCGCCATCTCCCAGGGCGGCGAGTTCGCCTTCGTCATCCTCGGCGTCGCGGTCGCTTCGCAAGTCATGGCGGGCGATCTGGCGGCGCTTTTGATCCTGGTGGTGATCCTCTCCATGGTGGTCACGCCGCTGCTCTTCGCGGCTAACGAAAGGCTGCGCCAAGGACGACCACGGGACGACCGGGAAGCCGACCACGAGATGCCCGCGGGCGGGGAAAACCAGGTTATCATCGCCGGCTTCGGCCGCTTCGGACAGATCGTCGCGCGCATCCTGCGCGCCAAACGGATCGGCTTCACGGCGCTGGAGATCTCCCAGGAGCAGGTCGATTTCGTCAAGAAGTACGGCAACGAGATCTACTACGGCGACCCGGCGCGCCTGGATCTGCTGCGCGCCGCCAAGGCCGATCGGGCGGTCATCTTTGTGCTCGCCATGGACGATGTCGCGGCCTCCCTACGCACGGCCGAGACCGTGCGAAAGCACTTCCCGCACCTGAAGATCTACGCCCGGGCGCGCAACCGCACGCACGCCTACCAGCTCATGGACCTGGGGGTCGAGGTGATCCAGCGCGAGACCTTCCTGTCGAGCCTCGACATCGCCCGCGCCGTGCTGGAGGGCTTGGGTCTGTCCCACTTCGACGCCGAGAAAGCGGTAGAGACCTTCAGGCAACACGACGAACAGCGCCTCCGCAGCAGCTACGAGCACCACAACGATGAAGAAATGATGGTGATGCTGGCCAAGAAGTCGGCCGAGGAACTGGAAGAGCTCTTCGCCCAGGACGCCGAGGCCGAGATGACATAGGTGCTAGGCCAATTTTTCGACCGGAAATCTGCTCTTGGGCATGGCGAAATCCTCCTGGGCGGCGATCAGCTGCAGCTCCCGGGTGCCGGCGCGTTCGGTCTCGGCGACGATGGCGTAGATCGCCGCGGCGGCTCGGCCCAGGGCTTCCGGCGCCTGGCCGGGGGTGGCGCCAGCCTTCAGGTAGTGCGCCAGAAACAAGGCGGCCAGTGCATCCCCGGCGCCGTTGGGCGGCGGTTCGATCGCCAGGAAGGGGGTCGCCACGCGCCACGCCCCTTCGGCGGTCACCGCCAGCATCTCGATCTCCTCGGCCGCCGTTTCGTCGTGTTGCAGGCTGGTGACCAGCACCACCTTGGGGCCCAGGGCGAGCGCCTGAACCGCGGCCGCGACCGCATCGGCGCGGCGCGATACCTTGCGGCCGGTCAAGAGCTCGAGCTCGAACTGGTTGGGCGTGATGATGTCGGCTGCGGGCAAGGCCTGTTGGCGCATGAAATCCGGGATGTCGGGCCGCACGTAGAGGCCGCGTCCGACGTCGCCCATGACCGGGTCGCAGGTGTAGAGCGCGCCTGGGTTTGCCGCCCTGACGCGCGACACGGCGCCCAGCACCACGGCACCCAGCGCCGCGTCGCCCAGATAGCCGGACAGCACCGCCTGGCAGCCGCTCAGCACGCCGCGCTCGGCGATCCCTTCGATCAGCTCGGCGATCTGCGCGGCCTCGAAGACCTGGCCGCGCCAAGCGCCATAGCCGGTGTGATTCGAAAACTGCACGGTGTTCACCCGCCAGACCTCGAAACCCAGGCGCTGCAGGGGAAAGGCCGCCGCCGAATTGCCGACATGGCCATAGGCGACGTGGGACTGGATCGATAGGATGGCCATGGGCGGGATTGACGACTCCGGGACAAATTCGGCCCACCTTGCCACAGGCATGTCATTGTTTATAGTCGCCCGGTTTTCGGGAGCCTTGAGAGGGGATTACAGTCATGAGCAGGACCGACCGGCCGCGCCGCAGCGCGCTCTACATGCCCGGCGCCAACACCCGTGCGCTGGAGAAGGGTCGAACCCTGGCCGCCGACTGCTTGATCCTGGACTTGGAGGATTCCGTTGCCGCCGACGCCAAGGAGCAGGCGCGCGAAAACATCGTCAAGGCGGTCACGGCCGGCGGTTACGGCCACCGCGAGCTGATCATTCGGATCAATCCGTTGGCTTCGCCCTGGGGCTATCAGGACCTGGTCTCGGTGGCGAACTGCGGCGCCGATGCGATCCTGCTGCCGAAGGTCGAGAGCGCCGACATGGTGCGCCAGGCCGAGGCGGTCATGGTCAGCCTGGGTGCGCCGGACAGCGTGGCCCTCTGGGCCATGATGGAGACGCCGCTTGGCATGCTGCATGCCGAGGAGATCGCCGGTGCCAGCCGGCGCCTGAACTGCCTGGTCATGGGCACCTCGGATCTGGCCAAGGATCTGCAGGCCAGTCATACCCGGGACCGCATGCCGATGATCACCAGCCTGGGGCTCTGCCTGCTGGCGGCCCGCGCCTATCGCTTGGCGATCCTCGACGGCGTGCACCTGGATCTGCGCGACGACGAGGGGTTGGCCTATTCTTGCCGCCAGGGCCTCAATTTCGGCTTTGACGGCAAGACCCTGATCCACCCCCGGACCATCGAGATCGCCAACGAGATCTTCGCGCCGACGGAAGCGGAGGTCGCCTGGTCGCACAAGATCATCGCCGCCCACGCCGCCGCGGTGTTGGAGGGCAAAGGCGTGGCGGTGCTCGAGGGCAAGCTTATCGAGAACCTGCACGTCGAGAACGCCAAGCGCATCGTCGCCATGGCTGCGGCGATCGCCGAACGCACCGCCGACGAACAGAAAGCCGCGGCGGCGGGCGAATGAGCAAGACCGACCCCGGCAACTTTTTCGAGGATTTCACGCTCGGCCAGGAGATCGATCACGCCACGCCGCGCAGCGTGACGGCCGGCGACCAGGCGCTCTACACGGCGCTTTACGGCGGCCGTTTCCCGCTCCACTCGTCGGACGAGTTCGCCCGTTCGCTCGGCTACCCTCGGGCACCGCTCGACGATTTGCTGGTCTTCCATGTCGTGTTCGGCAAGACGGTGCCGGACATCTCCCTGAACGCCGTGGCGAACTTGGGCTACGCGGCCTGCGATTTCGGGGCGCCGGTCTATCCGGGCGACACCATCACGACCTCCAGCGAAGTGATCGGCCTGAAGGAGAACTCCAACCGCAAGACCGGCGTGGTCTACGTCCGCTCCACGGGGATCGTCCAGCGCGGCGAGATCGCGCTCGACTATGTGCGCTGGGTCATGGTCAACAAGCGCGACCCCAAGTCGCCGGCGCCCGATGCGTTCGTGCCTGATCTGCCCGACCGGGTTCAGGTCGCACACCTGGAGCTGCCCGACGGTGTCGATCTAAGCGCCTACGATACCGGCTTGGCCGGTAGTCCACACCTCTGGGACGACTATGCCGTGGGCGAGCGCATCGACCATGTGGACGGGGTCACCATAGAGGAGGCGGAACACCAGATGGCAACCCGCCTCTATCAGAACACGGCCAAGGTCCACTTCAACCAGCACCTGGCCAAAGATGGCCGCTTTGGCCGGCGCATCGTCTATGGCGGACACATCATGTCGATGGCGCGCGCGTTGTCGTTCAACGGTCTGGCCAATGCATTCCGCATTGCCGCGATCAACGGCGGCGTCCACACGGCGCCCAGCTTCGCGGGCGACACAATCTATGCCTGGTCGGAGGTGCTGGAGAAGCAGCCGCTGCCGGACCGCACCGATGTCGGCGCGTTGCGCCTGCGCACCGTGGCGACCAAGGATCGAGCCTGTGCCGATTTCCCCGACAAGAACGGCGCGGGCAAATATGACCCGGCGGTCGTGCTGGACCTGGATTACACGGTCCTGATATCGCGGCGGGGCTAGGAGCCTACTCCCATATCTAGTATTATTCCAACGTCCACCGCAAAATCTGGTTGACACACCGATTCGGCTTATGCAAAAAGTGAGGCGCCGGGTCCGAGAGATCGCTCTCTCGACGGTGCCTCTGGAGGAGGACACGAACCCCGACGCCTCGTGGAGCCGATGAGGGCTCCCGCACACGAAGGCGGCGGGGTTTTTTACGTCCGGCGCTCGACCGATAGCGGACCTTGCGAGGCCAGATACCGGCGGTGGCGCGGACGGCAGCCCCGAGAAGGTAAACCCGGAAGGCGAACCTCCCAAGGGCTGCAACCCTTCCGGTCGGCTCCGCCGGGCGGACTCCAGGCTTCCAGCGGCGCTCGGACCAAGGCGGGAAGGCAGGCTTCGCCGCAAACGATCTCAAGCGCTCCGATCGGTCGACCCGCCTGGACCCGAAGGCCCGCGACGAAAAACCTCGAACGCTCCGCGGAAACCCGAAGATTTCCCTGGTACCCTCACAGTAGCCAGTCCGGTTCCGAAGAACCTTCTCGGCAACCCCGAGGTTCCCGCGGGGCCGAGAGGACTCCGCCGAGGTTCCGAAGAACCTGGAGGGATCCCGAAGGCCCCCGAAGCATCCGGCGGTTCGAAGCCTCCGAAAAGACTCCTCGCCCAACCGGGCCGCCGCTCCCGCGCAGGGGGGAGTGGCGACTGACGCCGGAAGGCCAAGAGCGCGATCGCCCGAGCGTCGCCTTCCGGACCGGCGTAGCAAGATCGAGATCGGAGGCGAACCTCCGAAAACGACCCCGGACCACCGAAGTGGACCCCGCCGGTCTCGCCGGACCACGAGGCTCCCGAAGGAGACCGCGGGCCCCCGGGGCCAACGTCGCATGGACCACTGTCGCCTGAACCGGAAGGCTGTCCGAACCGAAGCCCGAAAGCCGATCCCGCCCCGGCGGGTGACCACGCGCCGCCAGAAACCCGGCGCTTTCGCGTGCAGGTCTAGAGTCGCCGAGCGAGCTTTTTTCGACAAGAAAAAATCCCGGTAGGGAGTCATTTTTCTGTGCATAACTCTCGGCTTACTGCACATGATCACTTATGTTTTTCCACAGAACTATCCACAGATCTTGCGTCGTCCTAAGATTGGCAGCGCTGCACAAACTAAATATTGGGGTTTCCGCCTGCGCGAACTCGACAGCATGGGCTTGCCCTGCTTGCGGTGTTGCCCGGCCGAGACCGGCGGATGGTGCCGACCGGTGTTTGAAAGAACCGGGACCCAGCCAACGATCCACATGCGCGTGACCAGCACCGGCCGGGCGGTTTCGTTGACACTCCTGCTCATGCGGACTAAATCATTTCTAGCCCGCGCGCGTTTTACGACGTCTCCGGTCATCGGGCGCGCCATCGGGTCTGTTGGGGGAAGTCTAGAGATGTCTAGCGAAAATCGTCCGCTGTCACCCCATCTGCAGGTCTATCGTCCGCAGCTCACCTCGACCTTGTCGATCCTGCATCGCCTCACCGGCGTCGCCTTGACGCTCGGCACCCTGCTGCTGATCTACTGGCTGGTGGCCGCCGCCAGCGGACCCGAGGACTTTGCCCAGGCCGAGCGCCTGATCGGCTCTATCATTGGTCGCCTGCTGCTGCTCGGTTGGACCTTCGCGTTGTTCTATCACCTCTGCAACGGCATCCGGCACCTCTATTGGGACGCCGGCTTCGGCTTCGAGCTGACCACGGTCTACCGCTCCGGCTGGCTCGTTGTGGTGGTCAGCCTCGGCCTCACACTGGGCAGCTGGTGGTTCGGCTACGCCGTGCGCGGGGGAGCGTTATGAGCCGGCGTTCGGCACTCGGCCGGGTGCGTGGCCTGGGTACCGCCAAGGAGGGCGTCGAGCACTGGTGGGGCCAACGGCTCTCGGCGCTGGCCCTGATACCGCTGACCCTCTGGTTCACCGGCTCGATCGCCTTCATGACCGGCGCCGGCTATGAAACCGTTGCCGCCTGGGTCGCCTCGCCGATCGTCGCCGGCTTGCTGATCCTGCTGATCGTCGCGGTCTTCTATCACGCCTACCTGGGTGTCCAGGTGGTGATCGAGGACTATGTTCACCACGAGGGACTGAAGATCGCCGGCCTGCTGGCGGTCAAGGCGGCCTGCATCCTGCTAGCGCTCGCCGGGGTGCTTTCGGTGCTGATTCTGCTGTTCAGGGGCTGAAACCTCATGACTAACGCCTACGAGGTGATCGACCATAGCTACGACGTGATCGTGATCGGCGCCGGCGGCGCCGGCCTGCGCGCGACGCTGGGCTTGGCCGAAGCCGGTTTGAAGACTGCTTGCATTTCGAAGGTCTTCCCGACCCGCAGCCACACGGTAGCTGCGCAGGGCGGTGTCTCGGCGGCGCTCGGCAACATGGGCGAAGATGACTGGCGCTGGCACATGTACGACACGGTCAAGGGCTCCGACTGGCTGGGCGACCAGGACGCCATCGAGTACATGACTCGCGAGGCGATCCCGGCGATCATCGAGCTGGAGCACTACGGCGTGCCCTTCAGCCGCACGCCCGAGGGCAAGATCTATCAGCGCCCGTTCGGCGGCATGACCACCCGCTTCGGCGAGGGCATCGCGCACCGCACCTGCGCGGCGGCCGACCGCACCGGACACGCCATGCTGCACACGCTCTACCAGCAGAGCCTGAAGCACCGCGCCGAGTTCTTCATCGAGTACTTCGCGATCGACCTGATGATGGAGGACGGCGCCTGCCGCGGCTTGGTCGCCTGGAACCTGGACGACGGCACGATCCACCGCTTCATCGCCCATCAGACGATCCTGGCGACCGGCGGCTACGGCCGGGCCTACTTCTCCTGCACCGGCGCCCATACCCAGACCGGCGACGGCAGCGCCATGGTGCTGCGTGCTGGCCTGCCGCTGCAGGACATGGAGTTCGTGCAGTTCCACCCGACCGGCATCTACAGCGCTGGCTGCCTGATCACCGAGGGCGTGCGTGGCGAGGGCGGCTACCTGACCAACTCCGAGGGCGAGCGCTTCATGGAGCGCTATGCGCCCAGCGCCAAGGACCTGGCCAGCCGCGACGTGGTCAGCCGCGCCATGTCGATGGAGATCCGCGAAGGCCGCGGCGTCGGGCCGAACCAGGACCACATCCACCTGCACATCGAGCACCTGGACCCGGATCTGATCCACCAGCGCCTGCCCGGCATCTCCGATACCGCGCGCATCTTCGCCGGCGTCGACGTGACCAAGGAGCCGATGCCCGTGCTGCCGACGGTGCACTACAACATGGGCGGCGTCCCGGCGCTCTATACCGGCGAGGTGGTGACGCTCAAAGACGGCGATCCCGACGCCGTGGTGTCCGGCCTCATGGCGATCGGCGAGGCGGCCTGCGTCTCGGTGCATGGCGCCAACCGCCTGGGCTCCAACTCGCTCCTGGACCTGGTTGTGTTCGGCCGCGGCTCGGCCAAGCACTGTGCCGAGATCCTCAAGCCCGGCGAGCCGCACAGGCCGCTGGCGATCGACGCCGACGAAGCGGCGCTCGCCCGGCTCGACAAGGCGCGCCACGCCAAGGGCGATATCCCGACCGCGGCGCTCCGCCTAGAGATGCAGAAGGTCATGCAGAACCACTGCGCCGTGTTCCGCACGGGCGAGGTGTTGAAGGAGGGTGTCGATCTGATGGCCCAGGCCTGGAGCAAGCGCGGCGACATCGGGGTCAAGGACCGCTCGATGATCTGGAACTCCGATCTGGTCGAAACGCTGGAACTCGACAACCTGATCTACCAGGCCGCCGTCACCATCAACGGCGCCTACAACCGCCAGGAAAGCCGCGGCGGCCACGCCCGAGAGGATTTTCCCGAGCGCGATGACGAGAACTGGATGAAGCACAGCCTGCTGTGGTGCGACGAGGGCGGCAAGGTCAGCTTCGATTACCGGCCTGTGCACCTCCAGCCCATGACCAACGAGGTGCAGTCCTTCCCGCCCAAGGCGCGGGTTTACTAGGAGACGCCGACGTCATGGCCGAATTCGCCCTGCCCGCCAATTCCAAGATCAAGAGCGGCGAGACCTTCGCCAAGCCCGAGGGCGCCCAGCGGGTCAAGGCCTTCAAGGTCTACCGCTGGGACCCGGATTCGGGCGACAACCCGCGCCTCGACACCTATCACCTCGACCTCGACGACTGCGGTCCGATGGTGTTGGACGCGCTGATCAAGATCAAGAACGAGGTCGATTCAACCCTGACCTTCCGGCGCTCCTGCCGCGAGGGGGTGTGCGGCTCCTGCGCCATGAACATCGACGGCACCAACACCCTGGCCTGCACCAAGTACATCAGCGACGTGAAGGGCGCGGTGAAGGTCTATCCGCTGCCGCACATGGCGGTGGTCAAGGACCTGGTGCCCGACTGCACGCAGATCTACGCCCAGTACACTTCGATCGAACCCTGGCTCAAGGTCGAGACCCCGGCGCCGGAGCGCGAGCGCCTGCAGTCGCCGGAGGAACGCGCGAAGCTCGACGGCATGTGGGAGTGCATCCTCTGCTTTTGCTGCTCGACCTCTTGTCCCAGCTACTGGTGGAACGGCGATCGCTATCTGGGTCCCGCGATCCTGCTGCAGGCCTACCGCTGGATCGCCGACAGCCGCGACGAGGCCACCGGCGAGCGGCTCGACCAACTTGAGGACCCCTTCCGGCTGTACCGCTGCCACACCATCATGAACTGCACCAAGACCTGCCCGAAAAGCCTCAACCCGGCCAAGGCGATAGCGGAAATCAAGAAGCTGATGGTGGCGAGAAGAGGCTAAACCGCGCCGGTCCCAAGCGGCCTGTCGATACATTGGTTTCATAGGTCTGCGGGAAATGGCACCTTCCTGTCGCGGTCGGCGTGCCTAGGCAAGTCAGCGCACAGCGTCTCAATACAGGTAATTTGGCGATGTACGTTCCCGAACCCTTTATAGTGGCCGATCAAGCGGTCGCCGCGGAAGTCATGCGTCGCTATAGTTTCGCCCTGCTGGTGACGGCGCCGGGCGGCGTGCCGAGGGCGACGCACCTGCCGTTCATCTACGAACCGACACCGGGGCCGCACGGCACCTTGCTGGCCCACATGGCCCGGGCCAATCCGCAGTGGCGCGATTTTGCCGGCCCGGCGGCGGGTGGCGAGGCGCTGGTGATCTTCCAGGGGCCGCACGGCTATATCTCGCCCAACTTGTACGGCCCCGGGCCGGCGGTGCCGACCTGGAACTACGTGGCGGTCCACGCCTATGGCCGGCCGCGCCTGATCGAGGACCAGGTGCGGGTGCGCGCGCAGCAGGAACGCCTGGTCGAGAGCTTCGAAGCGGGTAGCGCGATGCCCTGGTCCATGGCCGGCCAGGACGACAAGTATATCCGGCGCATGCTGCGCGGCATCGTCGCCTTCGAGATCCCGGTCAGCCGAATCGAAGCCAAGGCCAAGCTGAGCCAGAACCGGTCGGAGTCCGACCGACGGAGCGTCATCGCCGCGTTGGAGGCGAGCGGCCGGGCCGGCGACCTGGAGCTGGCCGAAACCATGCGGCAACTCTCGACATCAGGCTAGCCGAGCGGACGCCGCGGTTGTTATAAGAGGCGCATGACGCGCCAAGCCCTCGAGGTCCTCAAGAACGTTTTCGGCTTCGAGGCCTTCCGGGGGCAGCAGGGCGAGATCGTCGAGCATGTGATCGCCGGCGGCGACGGCCTGGTGCTGATGCCGACCGGCGGCGGCAAGTCGCTCTGCTATCAGCTGCCGGCGCTCTGCCGGCCCGGCACCGGCGTCGTCATCTCGCCCCTGATCGCCCTGATGCAGGACCAGGTCGAGGCGCTCCGCCAGCTCGGCGTGCGCGCCGCGGCGCTCAACTCCAGCCTGGCCTATGGCGAGGCGATCGACCTGGAGCGGGCGCTCGAGGCGGGCGAACTGGATCTGGTCTACGTCTCGCCGGAGCGGCTGCTCGGCAACGGCTTTCTGGGCCTGCTGGCGCGCTGCCAAATCGCGCTCTTCGCGATCGACGAGGCGCATTGCGTCTCCCAGTGGGGCCACGACTTCCGGCCCGAGTACCGGCGGCTCACCGTGCTGCGCGAGCGCTTTCCCGGCGTGCCGCGGCTGGCACTGACCGCGACCGCCGACGGGCCGACCCGGCGCGACATTGTCCAGCACCTGGAGCTCGAGCGGGGCCGGGTTTTCGTCGCCGGCTTCGACCGGCCCAACATCCGCTACCGGGTGCAGCCCAAGGCCGCGCCGCGCGACCAATTGCTCGCCTTCCTGGATGGCGAGCACCGTTCCGACTCCGGCATCGTCTATTGCCTCAGCCGAAGCAAGGTCGAGGAGACGGCGCGCTGGCTGGCGGCCAGGGATTTCGTCGCCCTGCCCTACCACGCCGGCCTCGACAAGGCGTTGCGGGCCCGGCACCAGGAACGCTTCCTCAAGGAGGAGGCGGTGGTGATGGTCGCGACCATCGCCTTCGGCATGGGCATCGACAAGCCCGACGTGCGCTTCGTCGCCCACCTGGACCTGCCCAAGAGCCTGGAGGCCTATTACCAGGAGACCGGGCGCGCCGGGCGCGACGGCCTGCCGTCGGACGCCTGGATGACCTACGGCCTGGAGGATCTGGTCAAGCTGCGCCAGATGACCGAGAACTCGGAAGCGCCCGAGGGCCAGAAGCGGGTCGAGCGGCAGAAGCTGGACGCCCTCATGGGCTACTGCGAGACCACCCGCTGCCGCCGCCAGGTGCTGCTCGAGTATTTCGGTGAGTCCCTGGCCGAACCCTGCGGCAATTGCGATACCTGCCTGCAGCCGGTCGACAGCTTCGACGGCACCGAGGCGGCGCGGAAGGCGCTCTCCTGCGTCTACCGCACGGGGCAGATGTTCGGCGTCGCCCATCTGATCGACGTGCTGCTCGGCGGCGATACCGAGCGCGTGCGGCGCTTCCGCCACGACAAGCTCAGCACCTATGGCATTGGCGGCGACTTCAGCCGCAACGAGTGGCGCTCGATCTTCCGTCAGCTGGTGGCGCTCGGTCTGCTCAGCGTCGATATCGAGGGGCACGGCGGCCTGAGACTCGGCGCCCGGGCGCGGCCGGTGCTGCGCGGCGAGCGAAGCATCAAGCTGCGCCGCGACCCGGTGCGCCCGGCGGCGGCCAAGAAGCGCAGCTCGGTCATCTTCGACGACCCGGCCGACGAATCGCTGTTCCAGGCGCTGCGAGCGCGGCGTCTGGCGCTGGCGAAAAGCCAGGGGGTGCCGCCCTACGTGATCTTTCACGACTCGACCCTGGCCGAGATGGCCCGGGCCCGCCCCCGGCGCCTGGAGCAGCTGGCCGGCATCACCGGCGTCGGCGCGGCCAAGCTGGAGCGCTACGGTACCCACTTCCTGGGCGTCATCGCCGGCCATGGCGCGGAATAGGGGCCTTTGAGCTTGGCCGGGAAGATCTCGAGATCGTCGCTGACCTGGCTGTTCGTGACGCTGATCTTCGCCGGTCTGGCGCTCGGCACCTACATCGTTCCGCCCAACGGCAAAGGCCGGGAGCATGCCATGGCGCCAAGCTTCGATCTGCAGGGCCATCGCGGCGCCCGCGGGCTCTATCCGGAAAACTCTTTAACCGGGTTCGAGGCGGCGCTGGCGCTCGGCGTCACCACGCTGGAGATGGACCTGGGCATGACTCGCGACGGCGTGCTGGTGGTGCACCACGACCGCCGGCTCGACCCGGAGCGGACCCGCGGGATCGACGGCGCCTGGATCGAGGCGCCGACCCCGGCCCTGCTCGAGCTCGAGCTGGCCGCGCTCGGTGCCTACGACCTGGGCCGCCTGCGGCCCGCGGGCGAGCTGGCCCGGCGCTTTCCCGATCAGCTCGGCCTCGACGGGGTCCGCATCGCGACCCTGGAACAGATCCTGGACCGGACCGAGGTGCTATCCGGCAACACCATCCGCTACAACGTCGAGACCAAGATCTCGCCCTTGTCGCCCGGGGAGTCGCCGACGCCGGCGCGTTTCGCCGACGCGGTGGTTGCCGTGCTGCGGGCCGCAGCGGTGACCGGGCGGGCCATGGTCCAGTCGTTCGACTGGCGCACGCTCCAGCGGGTCCAGGAGGTCGCGCCGGAGATCGCCACGGTCTACCTCACCGCCGAGCAGGATTGGCTCGACAATGTCCAGCGCGGCAAGCCCGGCGCCTCGCCCTGGACCGCCGGGCTCGACGTCGACCGCTTCGAGGCCTCGATACCGCGCCTGATCGCGCACGCCGGGGGAGCCGTCTGGTCGCCGTTCTTCCGCGATCTGCGCGAAACCGAGCTGAGCGAAGCCCACGGCCTGGGCCTCAAAGTGGTGCCCTACACCGTGAACGACCCGGCCGACATGGCCTCGCTGATCGATTTCGGCGTCGACGGCATCATCACCGACTACCCCGATCGCCTGCGTCGCGTCATGGCGGACAAAGGCATGGCGCTGCCGCCCGCCTTTGCGGCGCAAGCCGAGTGACCGGGCCGGGGTGGCCAGCGGCTCGATAGTGCCTAACCCAGGGAGATCTCGCCGTCGATATCGTGGCTGAGGTCCAGGCCCTCGACGCTCAGATGAACCTTGGCTTTCAGCTTTTCGTTGCCGCTCAGCTTGCCGGAGGCCAGCGCCTCGCGCACGGCCGTCTCGATCTCGCGCTGCGAGGTCACGCCGACCTTTTTCAGGAACTTGCGGACCTCCATGTTGAACTGGTCTTCGTTCATCGTCGTCTTTCCCCTATTTTCCCGAGTTTGGCCGGCAGGATAGCAGGACAGGTCCCTGTCGCGCCATCGATCGGGTTACACCTATGGCCGCGGTGGCTCACGCGGGCTTGGGCAGGCGGACCCAGATCGGCATGTGGTCGCTCAGGTCGTGCTCGAACTTGCCGAGCAGAGTCTTCTTCGCGGCCTTGCCGAGCTCTTCGTAGGGCTTTCCGTGTAGGGCCCGGGCGAACAGCTGCACGAAATTGAACAGGTTGAAATCGAAACCGCCGGGCACCTGCCCCGCCGTCGATTTTACGTCCGGTGTCGGCAGGCGCGGGTCGCGCGCCACGAAGGCGATCTGGTCGTAGGTCTGATCGAGACGCGCGTTCGAGGTCAGGACCGCGCCGGTGCTGGGGTGCGGGTCGAGGAACGGCAGATAGAGCCTGCCGCTCTTCTTGCCGCTCAGCCGCTTATTGTTGATCGCCTTGAGATCGGCGTCGATCGTCTCGCGGTCGGTCTCGGGACTGTCGAAATCCAGGTTGAGATCGCCGAACAGGATGATGTCCTTGTGATACAGGCGTTCGGCTTGCCGCCCCCGGGCGATCAGCCAGCCGACCAGCGCCAGGAACTCCTTGTAGCGCTCGTCCTTGTATTTCCCGAACAGCAGGTGGGCGTTGACCGCGAGGAACTCGTAAGGCTTCGCGCCGTTGCTTCCGGCGATGCGGAAGGTCACGCAGGACGGCTGCCGGATGAAGGTCACGAAGCCGGGCAGGTGGACCGCCGGCTTGGCCGGCGCCCGCTTGCCGGCGAGCTTGCGCCGCGCCTTTTCCTGCTCCCAGGCCTCGAGATCGGCGGCATGGCTTTCGAACGCCTCGTGGAAGGCCGTGCGCTCGCCATAGAGCGTCTTGACCACCTCGCCGCGGTCGAAGCTGATGTCCGAGGCGATCTCGGTCCGTGCCACCACGTCCCAGCGAAACAGGAAGGCCAGGCGCTCGGGCGGCGGGCTCTGTCCCGGATAGCTGCCGGTGATGTCGGTGGCGGCCATGCCGTACTTGTCGCCCAGGGACTGCTTGATATGGATCAGGCCTTCGAGGTCGTCCTGCACTTCCTGGATGGCCAGCAGGTCGAAGCGTTCGCAAATCAGCGACAGCATTTGCCAGGCGCCCGCGCTCTTCTTCTTCACGGCGCCCAGCTTGCGCACGTTGAAGGAGCCCAGCACCACGGAGTCGGTCCGTCGCTCCGGCAGGCCGAAGTCCTCGCCCCGGGTGCGTGCCAGGGTCAGCACCTGGTTCCACTCCGCCGGGCTGAAGGACTTGGCCATGCCGGAAGACTAGCCCGCCGATCCGCTGGATGCACGTTTGAATAGTAACGGCCCGGCGGAGTGCCGCACGACCGCCGGCGCGGGCCTTCACGCCCAGCAAGGATGGCGCTACCATCATTCGGCTACCGGGGAGGACACCATGAAGCTGAGCTCCGAGCAGATCGACCGCTTCCGTGACCAGGGCTACCTCTTCCTGCCGAAGGTCTTCACCGAGACCGAGGCCGGCCTGCTTCGCGCGGAAGCGGCCAAGGTCTATGCGCTCGACCGGGAGGAGGTCTGGCGCGAGTCGTCCGGCGTGCCCCGCACCGCCTTCGCGGCGCACACCTACAACGAGGGCTTCCGCCGCCTGGGCGCCCATCCGCGCCTGGTCGAACCGGTCATGCAGCTGCTGGACGGGCCGGTCTACATGCACCAGTACAAGGTCAACGCCAAGGCCGCCTTCGACGGCGAGGTCTGGCAGTGGCACCAGGATTACGGCACCTGGGCGCGCGACGACGAGATGCCGGAACCCAGGGCCATGAACATCGCGGTGTTCCTCGACGAGGTCAGCGCCGTCAACGGGCCGCTCATGTTGATCGCGGGCAGCCACCGCCAGGGCACGCTGCCGGCCGGGCACGACCTGGCGACCACCTCCTATCCGCTCTGGACTCTCGACCGGGCGACGGTGACCCGGCTGGCCGAGGCGGGCGGCATCGTGGCGCCGACCGGGCCGGCCGGCTCGGTGCTGATGTTTCACTGCAACCTGGTGCACGCCAGCCCGCCGAACATCAGCCCGTTCGGCCGCACCATCGTCTATCTCAGCCTGTGCCACGTCGACAACCACATCCGCCGCTTCAAGCGGGCCGAGTGGATCGCCCACCGCGACTTCACGCCGATCGAATGCTTGGCCGACGACTGCCTGGCCGAGCTGGCCCGCACGCCGAGCGCGGCGGAATGACCTTGCCATGAAGCTCGACCAGGATCAGATCGAGACCTTTCGCCAATCGGGCTGCCTGCTCTTCGCGTCGCCTTTCTCGGCGGCCGAGGTCGAGCTACTGCGCGCCGGCCTGCCGCGCCTCCTGGCCTACGACGGTCCGTAGATCGTGCGCCAGAAGGAGGACGCCGCCGCCGTGCGCCTGGCCTACGGCGCCCACGCCTTCGAGGATCCCGATCTGCGCGGCGCCGCCGATCTCCGCCTCGAGCCGCACTTCACCCACAACGGCTGGATCCGCGATTCGCGCTCCGAAAGCGACTGGATCATGAACGACCGGCTGCACTTCGGGATCGGGCTGCAGGGTGATGAGGTCTCACTGCAATACCACTGGGCCGCGCTCGGCGAGCAATCGGGGGAAGAAAAACCGGCGGCCAGGGAGCTGCTTATCGACTTGCCGCCGAAACTGCGGGATTATCCGCCCAAGGGTCCCCTGCGGCTGATGTTCGACGCCTGGTCATGAGCTCGTCGCAGGACCGGACCTTTGATATGAGAGGGGTGGTCCTGTCATGAACCTGTTTTCGCTGCTGCAACAGCGGGCGGCCGACGGCCGCCCGGTGCGCGCCGGGCTGATCGGCGCCGGTAAGTTCGGCTCGATGTTTCTGGCCCAGGCGCGGGCGGTCCAGGGGCTCGAGATCGCGGTCATCGCCGATCTGGATGTGGCGCGCGCCGGCGCCGCGCTCGCCGCCACCGGCTGGAGCGTGGAGCAGGCCGCCGGCGTGACGCTGACCGAGGACTCCGGAAGCCTGATCACGGCGCCGGAGGTCGAGGTGGTGATCGACGCGACCGGCAGCCCGGCCGCCGGCATCGCCCATGCCCAGAACTGCCGTCTCGCCGGCAAGCATATCGTCATGGTCAACGTCGAGGCCGACGTGCTGGCCGGCCCGTTGCTGGCCGCCCAGGCGCGCAACGCCGGTTTGGTCTACTCGCTCGCCTACGGCGACCAGCCGGCGCTGATCTGCGAGCTGGTCGACTGGGCGCGGGCCTGCGGCTATGCGGTCATCGCCGCCGGCAAGGGCACCAAGTATTTGCCCGACTACCACGCCTCGACGCCGGATACGGTCTGGGACCGCTTCGGCATCACGGCGGAGCGGGCGGCGGCGGCCGGCATGAACCCGCAGATGTTCAACTCCTTCGTCGACGGCACCAAGTCGGCGATCGAGATGGCGGCGGTCGCCAACGCCACGGGCCTGACCCCGGCGCACGGCGGCCTGATCTTCCCCCCGGTCGGCGCCGAGCGTCTGGCCGAGGTGCTGCGCCCCCAGTCGGAAGGCGGCACCCTCGAGCACAAGGGACAGGTCGAGGTGGTCTCCAGCCTGGAGCGCGACGGCCGGCCGGTCGAGCGCGACTTGCGCTGGGGCGTCTATGTGGTGATCGAGGCGCCCGGCGCCTATTCGGCGCGCTGCTTCCGCGAATACGGCATGGCGACCGACGAAAGTGGGCGCTATAGCGCGCTCTACCGGCCTTATCACCTGATCGGCATGGAACTCGCCGTCTCGGTGCTGTCGGCCGCCCTGCGCGGCGAGGCGACGGGTGCGGCCACCGGCTTCCGCGGCGACGTCGCCGCGGTTGCCAAGCGCGACTTGAATCCGGGCGACATGCTCGACGGCGAGGGCGGTTATACGGTTTGGGGCCGGCTTATGCCCGCCGCCGACAGCCTGGCCGCGGGCGCGTTGCCGATCGGCCTGGCGCACGGCGTCAAGGTCCTGCGGCCGGTCGAGGCCGGCAAGGCCGTCACCTGGTCCGATGTCGCGCTCGAGGAGACCGACGACGCGGTGCGCGTGCGTCGCGAGATGGAGGCGGCCTTCGCCGGCAACGCGGCGGCCGCCGAGTAGTCGCCCGCGCCGCTGGCCCGGCGTCACTCGACCGGCTGGAATCGGCCGCTTTCGGGATCGAGCGCGAGCAGCCGGCCGTCGGCGATATCGAAATAGGCGCCGCGCAGACGCAGTCGACCGTCGTCCAATCTCTCCCTGATGAACGGAAAGGTCTGCAGGTTTTCGATCGAATGGCGGATCGAAGCCTGCTCGAGTGCAAGCTGCTGCGCCTCGATCGGTGCCCCGGCGGCGGCCCGTAACGCATCGGTCCGTGCCGCGTTCAACAACGACATCCAGCGGCCGATCATCCCACGCGGAGCGGTCCGGTCGTAGATCCCGTTCAAGTACGCGGCCACACCGCCGCAGCGGGCATGGCCCATCACCACGATGGTCTCGACCGCGAGCCCCGTGACCGCGAACTCGAGCGCGGCGCTGGTGCCGTGGTAGTCGCCGTGCGGCTCGAACGGCGGCACCAGATTGGCCACGTTGCGCACGATGAACAGCTGCCCCGGACCGGCGCTGAAGATCGTCGCCGGATCGGCACGGCTGTCGCAACAGGCGATCACCATTGTTTTCGGCGCCTGGCCGGTCTCGGCCAGCTCGCGATAGAGTGCCGCCTCCTGCGCATAGCGGGTGGCGAGGAATCGGCGGTAGCCCTCTACCAGTTCGGCTATGTCGCGCATGCCATCTCCCTATTGGGCGGTCGACCCCGCCCGTTGCCGACTTTTGACCATGTCACTTTATTTCGGAAGATCAAGGGTCCGGCCCTTCAATCTGGTCGAAAACGCTCGCAAGATGGTTCACGGGTCGGCGGCCCGCTGTTTCCCGCTCGATGGCCCCTGAGCTGCGCGTCCCGCGCATTGTTGCCATGACAATGCAGTGCTTGCCGGTCCGCACCCTGGAGCCGTAGCCTGACAGGTCGCTCGGGCCAACCGTGAAATTCGCCGCCATGACCAACGTCCTGCTCTATGCCGTGACCGTGCTCGTCTGGGGCTCGACTTGGCTTGCGATCAAATTCCAACTCGGCGTAGTGGCGCCTGAGGTTTCCCTGGCCTATCGCTTCGCGCTGGCGGCGGCGATCATGTTCTGCTGGGTCGGGACCAAGGGTTTCAGGCTGCGCTTCGGGTGGCGCGACCACGTCTGCTTCGCGCTGACCGGCGCGTTCATGTTCTCGACCAATTTCTATGTCTTCTATCTGGCGGCGTTCGATCTGACGACCGGCCTGCTGGCGGTGATCTTCTCGACCGTGTCGATCATGAACATCGCCAACGGCGCGCTCTTTCTGGGCCGGCGGGTGACACCTCGGGTTCTCGTGGGCGCGCTTTGCGGCACGATGGGCATTGCCGTCATCTTCTGGCCGGAGCTTGCGGGCTTCGACCTGGACGGCGCGGGCACCCGGGGCCTGCTGCTTGCGGTCGGCGGCGCGCTTTGCTTCTCGCTCGGCAACATGGTCTCCGCCCGCAACCAGGCCCGCGGTCTGCCGGTGGTCTCGGCCAACGCCTGGGGCATGGCCTACGGCACGCTGCTGCTCTTCGTCTTCGCCTTACTGTCGGGGGCGGCCTTCAACTTCGACCCGGCCTTCCCTTACGTCGCCTCGCTGCTTTATCTGGCGGTCTTCGGTTCGGTCGTCGCCTTTGCCGCCTATCTCACCCTGCTCGGGCGCATCGGCGCCGAGCGCTCGGCCTATGCCACGGTGCTGTTCCCGGTCATCGCGCTCGGGCTTTCAACCTTTTTCGAAAGCTATCTCTGGACCCCGGGCGCCGTCCTAGGCGTCGGCCTCGTGCTGCTCGGCAACGCGCTGGCGCTTGCGCCGGTCCGGCGCCGGGCCGGTCATGTGGCCGGCGAAGGCGCCGCCTGAGGCGCCGGCCGCGTGGATGGTATAGTCTTGTCCTCGAGACCGAGTGTGGAACGCAAGCCATGGACCCAGTGATGATCGTAACCGGCGGCGGCCGGGGCATCGGCGCGGCGACCGCGCGCTTGGCCGCGGCGCGAGGTTATGGGGTTTGCGTGAACTACCGCTCCGACGAGGCGGCGGCGGAGGGCGTTCGGCGCGGGATCGAGGCGGCGGGCGGCCGGGCGCTGGCGGTCCAGGCCGACGTCGCGCTGGAGGCCGAGGTCGCGCGGCTGTTCGAAACGGTCGACCGCGAGCTCGGTCCCGTCACCGCCCTGGTCAACAACGCCGGCCTGGCCGGGCGGGTCGACCGCCTGGACGAGGCGCCGTCTGCGACCATCGAGACGGTAATCGCGGTCAATCTCTTGGGCACCATCTGGTGTTCGCGCGCGGCGATCAGGCGCATGTCGACCCGGCACGGCGGCGGGGGCGGCGCCATCGTCAACCTCTCCTCCGGCGCGGCGACCATCGGCAGCCCGAACGAATACGTCTGGTACGCCGCCGCCAAGGGCGGCGTCGACAGCTTCACCCTCGGCCTGGCCAAGGAGGTCGCGGGCGAAGGCATCCGGGTCAACGCGGTCGCGCCCGGTTTCGTCAGGACCGACATCCACGCCGCCTCGGGCCTGCCCGACCGGCTCGAGCGGGACGCGCTCAAGGTGCCCCTGGCTCGTGCCGCCGAGCCGGAAGAGATCGCCGAGGCGATCCTCTGGCTGCTGTCCGAGGCCGCCTCCTACACCTCCGGGACGGTCCTGCGCGTGGCCGGCGGGCGTTGACAGGCGGGCGCCGAAGACTATCACTTGAGTTCCCGTGACTCCGATCATCAGGTCCGGCCGCCGATGACAGATCCGTTGACCACGGAAGGACCGCTCGCCGCCTACCGCGCCCGACGCCGCGCCGGCGAGCTGCAACACGATCCGGGCCAGGAGCTGACCGCGGAAAAGCTGCAGAGCCTGGCCCATGCGCTGCGGCACTACGACCCGGCGACCGGGCAGGGCGGCTGGAAGGAACGGCTCGGCCTCGGGCGGCGCCGGGTCGATCCACCCCAGGGCCTCTACCTCTACGGCGGCGTCGGCACCGGCAAGTCCATGCTGATGGACATCTTTTTCGAGACCGCGCCGGTCGAGCTGAAGCGGCGGGTCCACTTTCACGCCTTCATGCAGGAAATCCACGACCGCCTGCACGTCTGGCGCAAGAAGACCAAGGGCAAGAAGGCCGACCCACTGCCGGAACTGGCCGGCGAGCTTGCCACCGAGGTCTGGCTGCTCTGCTTCGACGAGTTCCACGTGGTCAACATCGCCGACGCCATGATCCTCGGCCGGCTGTTCGAGACCCTGTTCGAGCACGGCGTGGTGGTGGTCGCGACCTCGAACTGGCCGCCCGACCAGCTCTACATCGGCGGGCTGCAGCGCGAACGCTTCCTGCCCTTCATCGACCTGCTGAAGGACCGCCTGGACATCCTCCAGCTCGACAGCGGCCGCGACTATCGCCTGGCGCGCCTGCAGGACATCTCGGTCTACCACGCGCCGCTCGGCCCGCGCGCCGACGCCGAATTGGACTCCGCCTTCGCGCAGCTGACCGAGGGCGCCGTCGCGGAGCCGGACAGCCTGACGGTCAAGAAGCGCAAGCTCGCCGTGCCGCTGGCCGCGCGCGGCGTGGCGCGCTTCGGCTTCGCCGAGCTCTGCGAGCAACCGCTGGGCGCCGGCGACTACCTGGCGATCGCCGGGCGGTTTCACACAGTGATCCTGGCCGGCGTGCCGCTGCTCGGCGCGAACCGGCGCAACGAGGCGCGCCGCTTCATGACCCTGATCGACGCGCTCTACGAGAACCGCGTGAAGCTGATCCTCTCCGCCGAGGCGCCGCCCGAGAAGCTCTATCCCATCGGCGACGGCGCGCTCGAGTTCCAACGCACGGTCAGCCGACTGCAGGAAATGCGCGCCAAGGACTACATGGCCGAAATCCCTTCGGCGCGTTAGCTCGGGCCGCTTGCCCGCTTCCCGGAAACGCGCTAGGACATCGACACTAGGTCGAGGGCATGGGGGGTGGCGGGTTGAGCTGGCGGTCCCCAGGCCGAAGCACATCTCCGGGGAATCAGCAGCATGGCACGCAGAAAAATCGCCTTGGTCGGCGCCGGTCAGATCGGCGGCACGCTCGCGCTCCTGTCCGGCCTCAAGGAACTGGGCGACATCGCCCTGTTCGACATCGTCGACGGCATACCGCAGGGCAAGGCACTCGATATTGCCGAGTCCTCGCCGGTCATCGGGTTCGACGCCAAGCTGGTCGGCGCCAGCAAGTATTCCGCGATCAAGGGCGCCGACGTGGTGGTCGTCACCGCCGGCATCCCGCGCAAGCCGGGCATGAGCCGCGACGACCTGCTCGACACCAACTCCAAGGTCATGCAGGCGGTCGGCGACGGCATCAAGAAGAACTGCCCCAAGGCTTTCGTGATCTGCATCACCAATCCGCTGGATGCCATGGTCTGGGTGCTGCAGCAGGCCTCGGGTCTGCCGACCAACATGGTGGTCGGCATGGCCGGCGTGCTCGACTCCGCGCGCTTCCGCTACTTCCTGGCCGAGGAGATGAAGGTCTCGGTCGAGGACGTTAGCGCCTTCGTGCTCGGCGGCCACGGCGACACCATGGTGCCGATGGTGCGCTACACCACCGTTGCCGGCATCCCTCTGCCCGACCTGGTCAAGATGGGCTGGATCACGCAAGCGCGCGTGAACGAGCTGGTCCAGCGCACCCGCGACGGCGGCGCCGAGATCGTCGGCCTCTTGAAGACCGGCTCGGCCTTCTACGCCCCGGCCGCCTCGGCCATCGCCATGGCCGAGTCCTACCTCAAGGACAAGAAGCGCGTGCTGCCCTGCGCCGCCTATCTGAACGGCCAGTACGGCGTGAAGGGGCTTTACGTCGGCACGCCGGCGGTGATCGGCGCCGGCGGCATCGAGCGCGTGGTCGAGCTCAAGCTGAACGCCGCCGAAAAGAAGATGCTCGACAAGTCCGTCGCCTCGGTGCGCGGCCTGGTCGAGGCCTGCAAGAGGCTGCAGAAGGCGGCCAAGGCCAAACCGGCGGCCAAGGCCACGCCGAAAAAGAAGGCCGCCAAGCGCGCCTAGGCGTGGCCTGGGCTGCCGCCCGGCCACCCGTTGTGTCCGGGAACCACCTCTGACCGCCCGATTGCCGTCTCGCCTGTGGCGTGCGTTAACCTGTTCTCTTATAGGTTTCTTAGCCTTAGAACGCTTAGCTGGCGGCGCATTTATTGACGTCGTCCGGCCGCCGGGCTGCTAGGCAGTCACCTTGCATATTCGCCGAGCGAAACAGACGACATCTGTCCGGGGAGAGCCATTTCGTGGAGCCCGTCGTATTCAGCGCCCGGTCGTCGGGCCGGTGGACGGCCGTCTTGATATGGTCTCCGCTGGGGGTCGCCTCGACCGTAGCCGCGTTCTATTTTGTCGGGGTGCTCGATGGTCCCGGCCGCGATCTTTCCCCCTCCTTGACCTGGCTGCCCGCTGCGCAGGCCGTGTTGGCGGTGGCGGCGGTCCTGCTCGTGCCGGTGCTCATAGTCGGACAGATCCGTTTGGCGGCGCCGGAGCGAAATTTCCTGCGGATCGACGAGACCGGCCTGACCTTTGCGCGGTTCGGCAAGAGCCGCACCTGGGTCTGGCCGGAGCTTTCCCCTTTCGAGCGCGATCACAGCTTTGCCAGAATCAAGTTCCTCTTGCCGGATCTCGAACCCGAACGGGCCCGGCGCGACCGCTGGGTCCACGAAGTGACGCCCAAGGGCGCGATGGTCGTGGTCCGCGATATCTATGACGCCCCGCTTGACGAAATCACCGCCAAGCTGAACGACTACCGCGACAGGGCGCTGGCCGATGCGCCGAGGCCGGCCTAGAAGGAGACGGCCATGCAACCGATCACCTACGCCATGGATTTCCCAAAGGTTCGCCGCGCGGCTCTGGTGGCGATCATCGGCGGCATACTCGGCGCCGCTTCGATATCAATAAGCTTGCACCTGGCCGAGACCTTGCAGGCAGACGGGGACCGCTGGTTCTGGCTCTATGTCGCGCTCGCCTTGGCCGTGCTTGTCCTGCTGGTCGGGCCGCTCGCCTTGGCCTTTTTGTCCTCCCGCGTGCCGATCTTTCGTCCCATCGGATTTTTCTCAGTGATGACAGCCGTGATGTGTCTTTCGGCCGGGATGATCGTCTTGCATTCGCGGAACATACTCGCGACGGGCGACCTTGATTGGCTGGCAGCTCCGGGCCTTTGGCCCTCTCGTCTTGACCCTTCGCTTGTCTCTGGAGTCTTTGTTGCCATCGCTGTTGCGGCGGTTGGGCTACTAGCGACCGGGGCCGCGTTGCGGGAAATGCGCCGGTCGGCAGCGAAGCAGTCTTTAGTCCTCGACGACAAAGGGCTGTCTTGCGAGGTGTGGGGCAAGCGCTGGTACTGGGGCTGGCACGAATCAGCGAGGCCCGAACTGCGCGCACACCGCTGGGCGATGGGCATGATCCTTGGGCGCCATATCGCCCTTAACCCGATCGTGCGCGGCCACCGCATTTTACTGAGCGACGTCTGGGACAAGCCGCTCGACGAAATCCTTGCGGCGCTGAAGGACCGTCGCGACCGGGCGCTGGCCGGTATGCCGGACCGGCCCTAGGGGGCGACGGCCGTGCAAGCGATCACCTACACGATGGATAGGCCGAAGCTTCGAAGTGGGAATTTGGCGGCGGCCATCGGCGGCATACTCGCCGCCGGTTCCATATTGTTGCTTTTTTACCAGGCCCAGACCGCGCGGCCCGAAGCAGCCCAATGGTTCTGGTTCTACGTTGTGCTCTTTTGGAGCCTGTTTGTCCTACTGTCCGAGGGACTTGTCTACCTCCTGTCGCTCCGCGTGCCGTTCCTGCGCCAGCTGGCGAATGTTCTGTTGTTAACCACCACGGCGTTTGGTTTCGCCGGTTATGCAGTCTATTTGGCGCAAGTTGCCGCGCCTTCAGTGGCCGGGGATTTCTGGACCTGGCTTACCGGGAACGGTCCGCTCGACCCGCTTTTCGCGATTTCCGCGGTCATCTGGATCCTGCTTGCCGTTCGGGCAAGCAAGGGCGGCACCCTCACCCTGGGCGATGACGGCCTGACCTGCTCGGTCTATGACAAGCGCTGGCGCTGGGCCTGGCATGAGCTGCCGGCGTTCGAGCTGCGCACGCCCAGCGGATTGATCGGCCGCCTGCTTGGGCGCGTCGTGGCCGTAGAAGGTGGCCACAAGGCGCTGCTCACCGACGTCTGGAACAGGCCGCTTGACGCGGTTCTAACCAGCTTGAACGAGCGCCGCGCGCACGCGTTGGCCGTGCGTCGCGAGGCCGGTATCGAGGACTGCCGGGGCGAGGCCTGGACCGGCGCGGACTTGCCCGAGATCTCCTACCGGCAGAGCGGCAAAAGCCGTGTACGGCATGCCACCTTTCTAGGTGCCCTGGTTCTGCTGCTGTCCGTCCTGTACGGCCGCTACCTTCTGGCCTTCGACACTTTCGGCGCCTATTGGGCACAGGAATCCGGCCCTATCCTGGCGGCGGGCGGGCTGATCCTGATGCTGTTGGCGGCGATCGCCGCGCCGTTGCATCCGCGTGTCGCGGCGCGCCTGTGCCTGCGCCTCGATGGCAAGAGCCTGACCCTTGGCGGTTTGTTCCGCCGACGCCGCTGGTTCTGGTACGACCTCTCGGAGTTCGAGCTGGACAAGGGCCAACTGTCCCGCCCTGCCATCTACTTCTTCTTCCGCGGGCGCGCACCGCATGCCGGCGTCGAGAGCGGCCGGATCGGGGACATCTACGACGCGCCGCTCGACGAGATCGCCGCCAGGCTGAACGACTACCGCGAACAAGCGCTGGCCGGTGCGCCCGGCGGAGACTAGGGGAGACCCAGCGATGGAATCGATCACCCATCGCATAAAGCTGAACCGTACAGGGGCGGGAGCCGGCTTTTTCGGCCTGATTTTTTTGATCTTGGCGATACAGTTCCTGGAACTCCCGCCGCTCCCCTTCGCGGTCCGCCTTGTCGTGGCCGTCGTGCCGGGCCTTGTGGTCCTGGCCCTGTTCTTCGGCTTTTTGATCGAGCAGATGGCACCGGCGCTGGCGTTCTGGCCCCTG
>JBFJPL010000051.1:0-29790 GCA_041617155.1 Kiloniellales bacterium | reverse complement strand
GGCACCCTCTTGAGTCTCGGCAATCACCAGGAAGGTCTCAGGCACGCGTTCGAGGCGGTTCGCCTGGAGCCCGGCAATTCGGCGCACCTGCAAATGCTGGCCGGCGCGCTCCGCACGATGCGCTTCAGCCAAGCCAGCCCGCTGGTCTCCCAGGCAGTCGAATCCTGCTTCCAGGCTAGCGGCATCGAACATCAAATGCTCACGCCCGTGGCGCTCAGCCTCCTTAGACTGAACCCGGCCGCGGACATGGCGCTCAAGCTGTCGGCGGCCGGAGCAGAGCAGGAACTGATGGCCGCGTTTCAGAGAGGCACCTTGAAGCCGCTCGTGGACGATCCGCTGTTTCAGGCGGTTCTGACCATGTCGCTGGTGCTTGACGCCGCCTTCGAGGTTCTGCTGACCATGCTCCGGCGCTGTTGTCTGCGTCTGGTCGTGCACGCCGACAAAACGCCCCCGGCCCTGTTCGAGGAATCGGCGGGGTTCGTTGCCGCGCTTGCCGCCCAGTGCTTTATCGCCGACTACGCCTATGCGGAGGGCCAAGACGAAAAGGAACTGCTCAGGCGCTTGCGCGACCGTGCGATCCCTGCCGGAAAGCTGTCGTGTGAGCTAATCGTCCTCTCGATGTACCGCCCACTGCATGATTTGCCGGCCTATAGGCCGCTTGCCGAGCGGGCGGATCGGCTTCCGGAGTCATTTCGCCGGCTCATTCGGCTTCAGCTCGTGGAGCCGCTGACCGAACGCGAAATCGAGCCAAACCTGCCTGCACTGACGCGCGTCGATGATCCGATTTCGAATGCCGTGCGCCAGCAATACGAAGCGAACCCCTATCCGCGATGGCTGTCGACCGGCGGGAAAGCCGCAAAGCCGTTCGGCGATGTCGTGTCGTCCCTATTTCCGCATCTGGCGAAGATCCCCAAGCCCGATGGGCCGCTCAGGGTCCTCGTGGCCGGTTGCGGTACCGGCAAACATGCCGTCGACGTCGCGACGCGCTACGCCGACGCAGAAGTCCTGGCGATCGACCTAAGCCGGCGCTCCCTAGCCTATGCGCAACGCAAGGCGTGCGAGGCCGGTCTCGCGAACCTGGAGTTCGCCCAGGCCAATATCTTGGAGCTCGGCGCATTGGATCGGGAATTCGATCTGATCGAATCGGTCGGTGTGCTGCATCACCTAGGCGATCCCCAGCGCGGCTGGCGGCAACTGGTCGAACAGCTGGCCCCGGACGGCCTGATGAAGGTCGGGCTCTACAGCAAGCACGCTCGACGCTTCATCGCGGCGGCCCGTGCCTACGTTCGGCAGGGCGGTTTTTCCGCGGAGGCCTCAGGCATTCGCGCGGCCCGGCGGGCAATTCTCGACCTCGACCCGGCGACACCAGCCCGCCAGGTGGCGGGCGAACTCGATTTCTACGGCTTGAACGGTTGTCGCGACCTTCTGTTCAATGTCCAGGAGCGCGCGTACACACTGCCCGAGGTCGCCGAAGCCTTGGCGGATCTGGATCTCGCTTTCCTGGGGTTCGAATTTGTCGACCCGGGCGTGCGCAAAGCTTACGCTACCCGCTTCCCGGCGGATCCCACGCTGACCGATTTGCGTCAGTGGAATGCTTTCGAACTGGAGAAGCCCGATACTTTCCACAACATGTATCAGTTCTGGTGTCGTAGGTTATAAGCCGTCTTTCATCTTTCTTATGAGCTATGGACGGCTTGACGGCGGCTATGCCAAGGCTCAAGCTTGCCTACAACAAGGCCCGGTCCTCGCAAGGCATTGCCGAATCGGACCGAGAAAACATGGGGATCCGTCTTGATGACCTGCCGTCGAAATTTGCTCGCCGTTTCGGCGGGACTGCTCCTGCTCCTGGCACCGCTGACAGCGCCAAATGGCGCGGAGCCGATCAAGATCGGCGACCTCAACAGTTACACCCGCCTGCCCGCCTTCAGTTTGCCCTACAAGAAGGGCTGGCAACTGGCACTCGATGAGATCAACGCCGCCGGCGGCGTGCTTGGCCGGCCGCTCGAGGTGATCAGCCGGGATGACGGCGGCAAGCCGGGCGACGCGGTAACCGCCGCCAATGAGCTGGTTAGCCGCGAGGGTGTCGCGGTGTTGATCGGGACGCTGCTGTCTCATGTCGGGCTGGCCGTATCGGATTTCGCCAAGCAGAAGCAGATCGTGTTCCTGGCTGCGGAACCCTTGACCGACGCCCTTGCCTGGGAAAAGGGCAACCGCTACACCTTCCGCCTGCGGCCCGGAACCTACGTCCAGGCGGCGATGCTGGCCGAGGAAGCCGCCAAACTGCCGGCCCAACGCTGGGCCACGGTGGCACCCAACTACGAATACGGTCAATCGGCGGTCAGCGCTTTCAAGACCTTGCTCACGCAGCGTCGCCCCGACGTCGAGTTCGTCGCCGAGCAATGGCCGGCGCTATTCAAGATCGACGCCGGCTCCACTGCCCAAGCGGTCGCGCGCGCGGAGCCGGATGCAATCTTCAACGTGACCTTCGGCGGCGACCTGGTGCAGTTCGTGCGCGAGGGCACCTTGCGCGGCCTGTTCGAAGGCCGCGACGTGGTCAGCGTACTGACCGGCGAACCGGAATGGATGGCGCCGCTCAAGGACGAGGTGCCGGAGGGCTGGATCGTCACCGGCTATCCCTGGGACGAGATCGAGGAGCCGACGCACCAACGCTTCCTTACCGCCTATCAGGCCAAGTTCGACGAGGCGCCGCGCATGGGATCGGTGGTCGGTTACGTGACGCTCAAGACCGTAGCCGCGGCCATGGAGAAAGCCGGTTCAATCGACAGTGAAGCCCTGGTGATCGCGCTGCGCGGCCTGAAGATCGATACGCCTTTCGGGCCCATCGTCTACCGGGCAGTCGATCAGCAGTCGACCATGGGCACCTTCGTCGGGCGGACTACCGTAAAGGACGGTGTTGGCGCCCTGCGCGACTGGGTGTTCCGCGACGGCGCCCTTTACCTGCCGACGGAGGCCGAGGCGAAAAAGCTGCGGCCGGAGTAGCGGCCAGGGTCCGTCCCCTTCTTGCCTGAGGTGAAGCACGACATGGCAAGGCCGGCCAATCGAAATGGCGCCTGACGAGGCCAGGGTTCGCCACGCCGGCCATGCCGATGCGGCCGCGGTAACCGCCTGCACACGCACCGCCTATGCCAAGTATGTCGTCCGGCTGGGTCGACAGCTCGAGCCCATGACCATGGACTACCGGCAAGCTATTGCCGAACACCAAGTCTGGATCATGGAAGCGCGGAGCGGGTGTGTCGGCGTGCTGGTGCTTATGCCCCAGTCCGACCATATGCTGATTTACAGCGTCGTGGTTGATCCGGCGCACCAGGGCCGCGGCTATGGCCGACAACTGATGGCGTTGGCCGAACGTGAAACCAGACGCCATGGGCTGTCGGAACTGCTGCTCTACACGAACGCGCTGATGGGCGAGAATATCCAATTCTATCAGCGAATCGGTTACAGCGAGACGGCGCGGCACCCTCACCCAAAGCACCCAGATTCGCTTCTTGTCTTTATGTCAAAAGACCTTGGCGCGCCTGAACCTACGCATTGACGATCTTCGTGTTGACCGAATCGGCGCGGACGATCAAGGCTGACGTGCCATCGGATAGAGCCGATAGAGGATCCTCGGCCTGTTTTAGCGGCCTGATTGCAGAGCGGCCATCATGCTCTCGCCAGAGCGGCGGAATCATGTCATCAGGGGCGAGTAGCCAACTGGAATGCACGATTCTCGCGAGTTTGGTTACGGTTTCGTTTACCATAGTTGGCTAGCTTGGCCGCCATGAGTTTCCTCGTTGCGCAGTTTTTGACGGGCCTGGCGAACGCTTCGTCGTTGTTTCTGGTGGCCAGTGGTTTGTCGATCATTTTCGGCGTCACTCGGATCGTCAACTTCGCGCACGGCTCTTTCTACATGCTTGGGGCCTATCTGGCGTTCTCCCTGGTCGGCAAATTCATGCCCGCCATGGGCGGCCTGGGATTCTGGATTGGCGTGCTCCTGGCCGCCTTCGCGGTCGGCTTGCTGGGTGCGGTCATGGAGCTCGCGCTGCTGCGACGGCTCTATCGCTCGCCCGAGCTGTTCCAGCTGCTGGCCACCTTCGGCGTCGTCCTCGTGGTGCAAGACCTGGTGCTCCAGGTCTGGGGGCCGGAGGATCTGCTCGGTCCCCGTGCACCGGGCTTTGCCGGCTCTCTAGAGGTCCTCGGGCTGCAACTGCCGCAGTACGATATCTTTCTGATCGTCGTGGGCCCGCTGGTGCTCGCCGGCCTGTGGTTGCTGTTCCACGCCACGCGCTGGGGCGTCCTGGTCCGCGCCGCCACCGAGGACCGCGAAATGCTGGCGGCGCTGGGCGTCCGACAGAAGCTGCTGTTCACCTCCGTCGTGTTTCTCGGCGCCGCCCTTGCCGGGCTTGGCGGCGCCCTGCAGCTGCCGCGCGAACCGGCCAACTTGCTGATGGATTTGAACGTCATCGTCGAGGCCTTCGTCGTCGTGGTGGTCGGCGGCATGGGCAGCCTGCCCGGTGCTTTCCTGGCCGCGCTCCTGATCGGCATTCTCGATGCGTTCGGTATCCTGATCTTTCCCAAGATCACCCTGGTACTGCTGTTCTTGGTCATGGCTATCGTCCTGATCCTCCGGCCACAGGGCTTGCTCGGGCGGCCGGAGCGCATCGCCGACCGGCCGCAAGCGACCGGGCCGCCGGTCACGCTGCCCCGCGTGGTGCTGATGCTGGGTCTCGTCTCAGGCTTGGGAATACTGGCTCTCCTGCCCTTCGTGGCGGGAGATTTCATTCTGAACCTGGCCAGCGAGATCCTGATTTTCGCGCTTTTTGCTGCCTCGCTGCAGTTTCTGATGGGCCTTGGCGGCATGATCTCCTTTGGCCACGCGGCCTATCTCGGATTGGGCGCTTACGGTTCGGCGCTGGTGGTGAAGCACTTCGCCCTGCCCATGGAAGGCGCCCTGCTCGTCGCGCCCTTTGCCGCCGCACTCGGGGCGATCGTTTTCGGCTGGTTCTGCGTGCGTCTTTCGGGCGTCTATCTGGCGATGCTGACGCTCGCCTTCGCACAGATCGGCTGGTCGGTGGCATTTCAATGGGTCGAGATCACCGGCGGGGACAATGGAATTCTGGGCGTCTGGCCAAGCGAATGGGCCAAGGCTCCGGTGGTTTTTTACGGCCTGACCGCAGGCGTGGTGTTGCTGTCGCTGGCGGCGTTGCGCCGCGTCGCCTACGCGCCATTCGGCTATACCTTGAGGGCAACAAGAGACTCGCCGCTGCGTGCCGGAGCGATCGGCATAAACCTCAGCCAGCATCGCTGGGCCGCCTTTGTCCTGGCCGGGACTTTTGCCGGCCTGGCGGGCGGGTTCTACGCGTTTCTCAAAGGCAGCGTGTTTCCCGACGTGATGGCCATACCGAACTCGGTCGACGCCTTGGTCATGGTCCTGCTCGGCGGTGTCAATACGCTGAACGGGCCCCTCGTCGGCGCGGCCATCTATGATGGCCTGCGCGCGGAACTCATCAGCCACACGGATCTTTGGCGCCTGACCATTGGTCTGGTGATTATCGCGATCGTGCTGCTGTTCCCGCAGGGCATCCTGGGCAGCCTAAGTCGAATCTTGGAATTCCGACGATGAGCGACCTGCTGACGATCGAGAATCTGACCAAGAACTACGGCCGCTTCCGAGCCGTCGATCAGGTCAGCTTTCGCGTTTTGCGCAGCGACAGCCTGGCGATCATTGGTCCGAACGGCGCTGGAAAGAGCACCTGTTTCAACTTGATCGGCGGCCAGATCAAACCGGACGGCGGTCGGGTCTCATTTAATGGTCACGACATCACCGGCCTCGAGCCGCGGCAGATCTCCCGCCTGGGGATCGGCCGGACCTTTCAGATACCCGAGGTCTTCCACTCGATGACCGTCGCGGAAAACGTTCAGATGGCCATGATCGCCGCGGAGAAAGAGGCGAGCGCCTTTGGCCCGCCGGCAAAGCGCCTGTACCGCGCCGACACGATCGAGCTGCTCGAAGAGGTTGGGATCTCCCGCTTGGCCGACCGCCCTTGCGGGGTGTTGTCTTACGGCGAACTCAAACGGATCGAGCTGGCGATCGCCTTGGCCCACAACCCCAGAATTCTGCTGATGGACGAACCGACCGCCGGCATGGGTCCCGAGGAACGCCTGGAGTTCATGGATACCTGCGTCGAACTCGCGTTGCGGGACGGCACCGCTCTGGTCTTCACCGAACACGATATGGATATCGTGTTCCAGTTTGCCGGCCGCATCGTGGTGCTTCACCAAGGTAAGGTCATCGCCGACGGCGGTCCCGGCGAGGTGCGTATGGACCCCCTGGTGCGCGACGTCTATCTGGGCGCCGATTTCAGTCACCTGGAGGAAAAATTCCATGCTCCAAGTATCTGAAATCGACGTCTTCTACGGCCGAGCCCAGGTGTTGTTCGGCCTTTCCTTGGAAGCGGCGGAAGGCCAGGTGGTTGCCCTTCTTGGACGAAACGGCGCCGGTAAGACGACGACGCTGAAGGCGATCATGGGCTTGCTCCCGGTCGCCGGCGGGCAGATCGCTTTTCGGGACAAATCGATCCGTGGCGGGGCGCCCCACAGCATTGCCCGGCGCGGCATCGGCTACGTGCCCGAGGATCGGCGTATCTTCAACGAACTTACGGTCGCTGAGAATCTCAACATCGGCCGGCAGGGCAAGCGCCGCGATGCGCCGGTATGGAACCGGAAGCGCCTGTTTCAACTGTTTCCCAACCTGGAGGGCCTGGTCAAGCGTCGCGGCGGCGAGATCAGCGGCGGCGAGCAAAAGATGCTGGCCCTGGCACGTACGCTCATGGGCAATCCCCGTCTGCTCCTGCTGGACGAGCCGACCGAAGGGCTGGCCCCGTTGGTCGTCGAAGAGATGGCGGAAACGATCAATTTCCTCAAAGAGGAAGGTTTGACGGTGGTCATGTCGGAACAGAACCTCCGTTTCGCCGCCAAGGTCGCCGACTACGCCTATGTCATTGAGACCGGCTCCATCGCGGTCGAAGGCGAAATGGAAGAGTTGGCGGCGGCCGATAAGGTTTGGAAGAAGCACTTGGCCTTCTGAGCCGGCCCGGCCGGGCCTATGGGCGGCGCGCGGAACCCAAAAACTCAACGAAAGCCCAATGTTTCCTGCTATTTAGCCGGTCTGTCGCGTTTCAGCAACGAATCGTCGCGCCAGATAAAGCGCGATATCCATGCGGAACTTACGAAATTGGATCAAACGCGCAGATTTCCCTGCGTTTTTTTGTGGAGCCTGCCATGTCGGACATGGATGATCTGGACCTCAGGTCGCTCGACGACGACGAGCTTAACAAGCAAATGCAGGACGACCTCTATGACGGCCTCAGGGACGAGGTCATGGAGGGCGTCAACATCTTCCTCGAGCGCGGATGGGCACCTTACAGGATCTTGACCGAGGTACTGGTCGAGGGTATGCGGATTGTCGGCATCGACTTTCGCGACGGCATTCTTTTCGTCCCGGAGGTATTGCTGGCCGCCAACTCCATGAAGGGCGGCATGACGATCCTGCGGCCGCTGCTGGCCGAAACCGGCGCCGAACAGGTCGGCAAGATGGTAATCGGCACGGTCAAAGGCGACATCCACGACATCGGCAAGAACCTGGTCGGCATGATGCTCGAGGGCGCCGGCTTCGAGGTCATCGACCTGGGCATCAACAACCCGGTCGAGAAGTATCTGGAAGCGCTCGAACAACACAAGCCCGACATTCTGGGTATGTCGGCGCTGCTGACCACGACCATGCCCTATATGAAGGTCGTCATCGACACCTTGAAGGAAAAGGGCATCCGCAACGACTACATCGTCCTGGTCGGTGGCGCGCCCTTGAACGAGGCTTTTGCCAATGCGATCGGCGCGGATGCCTATTGCCGCGACGCGGCGGTGGCGGTCGAGACCGCAAAGGAGTTCGTTGCCCGCCGACACAATCAACGCGGCGACAAAGCCGCGGCGCAGTAGCGCCGCGACACGGCTAGAAGGTTAGCGTTATGAAAGGCCGCCAAGGCGCCAAGCGGGCGCCTCGGACCTTGTTGATCGCCTGTGGTGCGCTTGCCAAGGAGGTGGTCGAGCTGATCCGGCTCAACGGCTGGACCCAGATGAGCGTGACCTGCCTGCCGGCGATCTGGCACAACACCCCGGCGAAGATACCCGAAGCCGTGCGCCGGAAGATCCGCGCGGCCAAAGCCGACTACGACCGAATCTTGGTACTCTACGGCGACTGCGGCAGCGGCGGCATGCTGGATCAGGTCTTGGCGGAGGAAGGTGTGGAGCGGATCGACGGGCCCCACTGCTACGCCTTCTACACTGGCTTGCAGGACTTTACCGATCTGGCCGAGGCGGACCCGACTTGTTTCTATCTGACGGACTACTTGGCCCGGCATTTCGACCGCCTGATCATCGAGGGCCTCGGCATCGACCGGCACCCCGAACTCCTGCCGGATTACTTCGGCAACTATACGACCCTCGTCTATCTTGCGCAGACCGAAGATGAAGATCTGAAGCGCCGGGCCGAGGATGCCGCCGCGAAGCTCGGCCTCGCCTATCGCTATCGCCATACCGGCTATGGCGAACTGGGTGACTTCATGCGCGCCGCAAGCGAAGAGGGTTGAGGATGGCTCAGCTGATCATCGTCTATTGGCGGGATATTCCGGCGCAGGTGATCGTCAAGGCCGGGCGCCAAACCGCCAAAAGGCAGTTGACGGAACGCTTCGAGAAGGCGATTGACCGGGCGGCCATGAAAGCCAAGCTGCGCGATACCGATTCCTATCTGGCGGAATGGCGCCGCGCCACGCCCATCGAGTGCGGCGATGACCTGGAGAGCGAGGCGCAGGCGGCCGCGGAGCGGTTGGAGAACGACTACGCCGACGAACGCCTGGCGTCCCTGGTGGCCGCCGGCGGCCTCGAACCGGCTTGACGGGAGACGCTCGATGGCCGCCAACAGCCTGACAGCCGAGATCGCCGACGTGCGAGTCCGGCAGGTCATCGACTTCCTGCGGGACTTCACGATCGAGACAACACCCGGTTCGGCCGCCAAGATACCGGACTACCGCGATCACCTGAGGGCCGGCACCTCGGTCAGCGTGACCTTCCTGCCGGGCTCGGACTTCGCCGACACGATCAGCACCGCCGGGCGTCTCAAACAGGAAGGCTTCGACCCGGCGCCCCATTTCGCTGCCCGCTCGATCCCTAGCCAAGCCGACTTCGAGAGTTATCTCAAGCGCTTGCAGGCAGAGGTCGGTATCACCCAAGTCGTCGCCTTGGGCGGCGCCGTCGATCAGCCGCTCGGCCCGTTCGAGAGCTCCATGCAGCTGCTCGAGACCGGCCTGTTCGACAAGTACGGCATCAAACAGATCGGCGTCGCCGGCCACCCGGAAGGCAGCCCGGACATTTCCGACAAGGGCCTCAAGCAGGCGCTTGATTGGAAGAACAGCTTCGCTCAACGCAGCGACGCGGACTTCTATATCGCCACGCAGTTCTGCTTCGAGGCGGCACCGATTATCGCCTGGGACCAGGCGATCCGGGCCGACGGCAACCGCCTGCCTATCCATATCGGCGTGCCGGGTCTGGCAACTCTCAAGACGCTGATCAACCACGCCAAAGCCTGTGGCATAGGGCCCTCGATGCGCTTCCTCACCCGCCAGGCCCGCAATGTCGCTAAATTGATGACGGTCAGCGCACCGGACCGGCTGCTGCTGGACCTGGCCCACTACAAAGCGAGCGATCCCGATTGCGGCATCCGCAAGGCCCATATCTACCCGCTCGGCGGTCTGCGGCGTTCGGCCGCTTGGGCCTATGCAGTGGCTGACGGCGATTTTACGTTGAAGCGCGACGGCAAGGGCTTCACGGTCAATCGGGAGATTGACTGAAATGATTGAGCGTCGTTGCGCGGACTGACTATCGGAGGTCGCGCCTGGGTCAGCGGCGGTGCGCCATCGGCATACAACTGCGCCCGCCAATCCAACGCCCGTCCGGTGACAACCGGCGGCCTGAACTTGTTGAAGGAGTTAGCCAGGTCATGACGCATACAGTCGTCAGCTCGCCCAACAAAGAGGTGGTTATCGGTTTCGACCGGCCGTTCTGCGTGATCGGCGAACGCATCAACCCAACCGGCCGCCAAAAACTGGCCGCTGAAATGGCCGCGGGCGACTTCAGCACGGTCGAGGCGGACGCCCTGGCGCAGGTGGCGGCTGGCGCGCATATGCTGGACGTCAACGCCGGCATTCCGCTGGCCGACGAACCGGCGATCTTAGCGGAGTCGATCAAACTGGTGCAGTCGCTGGTCGACGTGCCCCTGTCGATCGACTCGTCGATCGTCGCGGCCCTCGAAAGTGGGCTCGAAGCCTATCAGGGCAAGCCCCTGGTCAACTCGGTGACCGGCGAGGAGGAACGTTTGGAAGCCGTTCTGCCCTTGATCAAGAAATACGGCGCGGCGGTGGTCGGTATCTCGAACGACGAGACCGGCATTTCCGAAGATCCCAACGTGCGCTTCGAGGTGGCCAAGAAGATCGTCAACCGGGCGGCTGATTACGGCATCCCGGCGTCGGACATCGTGATAGACCCGCTGGTCATGCCGATCGGCGCCCTCGGCAACGCCGGCACGGCGGCCTTCCGTCTGATCCGCCGGCTGCGTGACGAGTTGGGCGTCAACACCACCTGCGGCGCCTCCAACGTCAGCTTCGGCCTACCCAATCGCCATGCGCTCAATGCCACCTTCCTGGCCATGGCCGCCGGCGCCGGCATGACCTCGGCCATTCTCAATCCTCTGCACGAGGAGGAGATGACCGGCATCATGGGCGCCGACGTCATGAACGGCGTCGACGTCAATTGCGCCCGCTGGCTCAAGAAGTTCCGCGCGCCCGCACCGGCCACCATCACCGACGGCGGCGAGGTGCGCGAGCGACGCGAGCGGCGACGTCGGAGGGGATAACCAGATTGACCAAGGATGCCCTTGTCGTCTTTACGCCTTCGGGCCGGCGCGGGCGCTTTGCGCGCGACACGCCGGTGCTGGAGGCGGCGCGCAGCCTGGGTGTCGACATCGATTCGGTTTGCGGCGGCCGCGGTCTCTGCGGCCGCTGCCAGATCAAGCTGAGCGAAGGCGAGTTCGCCAAGCACGGCATCGTCAGCCGCCCCGAACACCTGACCGCGATCAACGAGGTCGAAACGCGTTACGATGCGAAAAAGGGCATAAATCCCGGGCATCGCCTGTCCTGCCAGGCCTTGCTGCTGGGCGACGTGGTTATCGATGTCCCGCGCGACAGCCAAGTCCACAAGCAGGTCGTGCGCAAGCGCGCCGAGGCCCGCGACTTCCTGCTCGACCCGGCGATCCGGCTACATTACGTCGAGGTCGAAGAGCCCGACATGCACAATCCCACGGGCGACCTGGAGCGGCTCTTGAAGGCGCTCGAGGAGCAGTGGGAGCTGAGCGGTCTGGAATGCGACCTGCGCGTCCTTCAGAGCCTGCAGAAGGCGCTCAGGGAGGGCGACTGGAAGGTCACCGTGGCGGTGCATCGCGGCCAGGTGATCACCGTCATTTGGCCGGGTTTCCACGATCGGGCCTACGGCCTGGCGATCGACATCGGCTCGACCACGATCGCCGCGCACCTCTGCGACCTCTCGACCGGTAAGATCCTCGCCTCCTCCGGCATCATGAACCCGCAGATCCGCTTCGGCGAAGACCTCATGAGCCGGGTTTCCTACATCATGATGAACCCGGGCGGCGAGGCGGAGATGACCGCCGCCGTGCGCGAAGCCGTCAACACGCTGACCGACGAGGTCGCGGCCGAGGCCGGCATCGATAAACTGGAAATCGTGAACGCCACCTTCGTCGGCAACCCGATCATGCATCACCTTCTGCTCGGGATCGATCCGACCGAACTGGGCGGCGCGCCTTTCGCCCTGGCGGCCAATTCGGGCATAACCCTGTGGGCCACGCAACTCGACATGACGGTCAACCCGGGCGCCCGGGTCTACGTCCTGCCCTGCATCGCCGGGCACGTCGGCGCCGACACGGCGGGCGTGATTCTTTCCGAAGCCCCGCACCAGGCCAAGGAGATTACCCTCGTGGTCGATGTCGGCACCAACGCCGAGATCGTGCTGGGCAACAAGCAACGGCTGGTGGCCGCATCCTCGCCAACCGGGCCGGCCTTCGAAGGCGCCCAGATCTCCTGCGGCCAGCGCGCCGCGCCGGGCGCGATCGAGCGTCTGCGCATCGACTCTGAGACCCTGGAGCCGCGCTACAAGGTGATCGGCTGCGACCTCTGGTCCGACCAGGAAGGCTTTGCCGAGGCGACCCGCAAGACCGGCGTAACTGGCATCTGCGGCTCCGGCATCATCGAGACATTGGCCGAGATGTTTCTCACCGGCATCCTCGCCGGCGACGGCACGATCGACGGCGCCATGGCCGCGAAGAGTCCGCGCGTGCAGCCGGACGGGCGCACCTTCTCCTACCTGGTGCGCGAGGGCGAACCGGAGATGCGCATCACCCAAAACGATGTGCGCGCCATCCAGCTCGCCAAGGCGGCGCTCTATGCCGGAGCTCGGCTGCTGATGGATAATCTGGGCGTCGAGAAGGTCGAGCGCATCGTGCTGGCCGGCGCCTTCGGCAGCCACATCGACGTGAAGTACGCCATGGTGCTGGGCATGATCCCCGACTGTGACCTGAAGAAGGTCTCTGCCGCCGGCAATGCCGCGGGCACCGGCGCGATCGTCGCGCTTTTGAACCAGCAGGCGCGCGACGAGATCGAGCGAGTCATCCGCCGGGTCGAGAAGATCGAGACCGCGGTCGAACCCAAGTTCCAGGCCCATTTCATCGAAGCCATGGGGCTGCCGCACTCCACGGCAGCCTTCCCCGAGCTATCAAAGGTCGTTCAGTTACCCGCGCCCAAGGCGCCCTCTGCCGCAAGCTCCACGAACGGCCGCGAGCGCCGGCGGCGGCGCCAGAGAGCGGAAACCTGATTTCACAGGTCATTGATAATGACCTCTGGTGTTACTTGAACTCGACTTCGACGAAGACGAACTCGAAGCCGTTGGCGTTGATCACGTCGTGCTCAATGCCGGCCCGCCGGAAGTAAGGAGCGCCGGCGGTCAGCTCGGCCGTGCTCACCTCGCCTTCCGGCCCGACGATGGTCAATTGGCCCGTGATCATCGGCACCACCACGTAGTCGTATGCGTGACGGTGGTAACCGGTCGCCGCGCCCGGCGCGAAGCGCCATTCCGTCACGCGCGTGCGCTCGTTGTCGATCTGGACCGTGGGTACGGCCTTGCCGGCCATCGTCGCCTCCTAGCGTTGCATCCGACCCACCGGCGCGCCTAATGTGAGCGATCCGCCGCAGCTTCCAAGTATCTTGGCGCACCATGTTGGCTTTCCTATTCTGGCACCGACCTTATCCGGAGGTCGAGCCCGCCGCCTACGAAGAGGCGCTGACGAGCTTTTATACGGCGCTGGCGGAGACGACTTGCCCCGGCTTTCAGGGCGCGGCCACCTATCGCATCTCGGAAACGCCCTGGCTGGGCGATCGGAAGGGCTATGAGGACTGGACCCTGCTGGACGGCTCCTGGGCCATGGACCCGCTCAACGAGGCGGCGGTATCACCGGCCATGTGGGACACCCATGCCGCCATCGCGGAGAAGGCCGACTTCGGCCACGGCGGACTTTACCAGCACCTCCAGGGCGACATCGACCCGACGCGCCTGCCCCGCGTGTGGTGGCTGAAGCGCCCGCGCGGCATTCGCTACGAGAAGCCACTCAAGGCGATCGCCGGGAGCGTCGAAGGCCCGGTCAGCGTCTGGCGCAAGCAGATGGTGCTGGGCCCGGCCCCGGAGTTCGCGCTGGCGGCCTTGTCACGTGGAAAGCCGGCCCTGCCCGAGGGCTGGCAGGCCTTCGCCGTCGAACGCGAGGCCTTGCACGCGACGCCGCCCGAATAGCCAGCGACGAAATGCCGAACAAAACTCTGCGCAAGGAGGATCCCGCCATGAACACCGTCAGCTTCACCCGCATGGACCAGGGCACGGTCGAGGACTACGCGCTGGTTGGCCGTCTGTTCGAGGCGCACAAGCGGGCAACCCTGGCCGACAGCGTGCTGGGCCTATTGCAGGCCATGCGGGGGCCAACGCTTGGCTATAAGATCGACCGCTACCAGCACTCGCTGCAGACCGCGACACGGGCGCGGCGCGACGGCGCCGATGAGGAGCTGCAGGTGGTGGCGCTGCTGCACGACATCGGCGACGTGGTGGCGCCCGACAACCACAGCGAACTGGCCGCCGCCGTCCTACGTCCTTACGTCAGCGAGGACAATCACTGGCTGGTCAAGCACCACGGCCTGTTCCAGGGCTACTACTACTTTCACCTGACCGGCGCCGGCGACCGCAACGAGCGCGACCGCTACCGCGGCCACCCCTGTTTCGAGGCGACCGCCCGCTTCTGCGAACGCTGGGACCAGACCGCTTTCGACCCGGACTACGACACCCTGCCTCTGGAAACCTTCGAGTCCATGGTGCGCCGACTCTTCGCAAAGGCGCCCAAGGCTTACGTCTAGGAGCCCTAGGGAACCGCCCCTTCGACCTCGACCGGCGGCTCGGCCGCCGTCGGCACGCCGCGCTCCTTGCGCGGCGTTCGGCCGAAGAAATCGCGGTAGCACTTGGAGAAGTGGGAGGCCGAGACGAAGCCGCAGGCGAGCGCCACGTCGATCACCGACATGTTGGTCTGGAGCAATAGCAGGCGCGCCTTGTTGAGCCGAAGCTCCAAATAGTAGCGGGCCGGCGAGCGGTTCAGATAGCGCCGGAACAGCCGCTCGAGCTGGCGCGTCGAGAGCCCGGCGGAGCGGGCCAGTACGCTACGCGCCAAGGGCTCCTCAAGGTTCTTTTCCATCAGGTCGATGACCGCCAGCAGCTTGGGATGGCGCACCCCAAGGCGGGCCGGCAGCGACATGCGCTGATGGTCGTGCTGGTCGCGGATCCGTTCGTGCATGAATTGGTCGGCGACGGCGGCGGCCAACTCGTGCCCGTGCTGCATGGTGATGACGTTGAGCATCATGTCGATCGCGGCAGTGCCGCCGGAACAGGTGAAGCGCTTGCGGTCGATCTCAAACAGTTCCGTGGTCACCTCGATCTCGGGAAAATCCTCGACGAACCCGGCCAGGTTCTCCCAATGAATGGTACAGCGGTGCCCGTCGAGCAAGCCGGCGCGCGCCAGCAGGTGGCTGGCGGTGCAGATCGCGCCGATATCCACGCCGCGGCGGTCGGCCCGGCGGAGCCAAGCCGACAGCACCTTGTCGTCCAAGCGGTGCACGTCCAGGCCGCTGCACAGGATGACGGCGTGGCAATCGTTCGCCGCCTCGAGGTTGCCCTCGGGGTGCAGCACGACACCGCTGGAGGCCCTGACCGGCTGGCCGTCGGCGGAAATCAGCTTCCAGCGATAGAGCTCCCGGCCGTCCATCCGGTTGGCCAGGCGAAGCGGCTCGATCGCCGAGGTAAAGGCTATCAGCGAGAAGTTCGGAGTCAGGATAAACCCGATCCGCTGGGGTAATTCCCGTGGCGTGTTCCCGAACATCCCGGTCTCGTCAAACTCCCAGTGTGACGCCGATTTCGGCCATTTGCGAAGGACTTTTGCACAAATTACTTGGTGTCGCTAATAGAAAAATTGATGGCGTCAACCCGCGAGCCGGGGCGCGACCAATCGAGTGCTCTGGGCCACCGTCGAGAGGCCTGTTATGTTGTCCGGCGCTCGGTCCGTGGGGATGGATCGGCGCGGTGAAGTGTGGCCTTTCGGCCCAGGCGCCTGAGACGGGGGAAGGGCAAACCCGAGTATGAAATCCCGCTATTCGATCTTCAGCCTGTTGCGCAACGCGCTCAGCTACCACGAGCACTGGCCGCAGGCCTGGCGTTCGCCGGAACCCAAGTCGTCCTATGATGTGGTGATCGTCGGGGCCGGCGGACACGGCCTGGCAACCGCCTATTACCTGGCCAAGGAGCACGGCATTACCGACGTGGCGGTGATCGAGCGCGGCTGGCTGGGCGGCGGCAACACCGGGCGCAATACGACCATCGTCCGCTCCAACTACCTGTGGGACGAGAGCGCCCAACTCTACGAGCACGCCCTGAAGCTTTGGGAGGGGCTGAGCCGGGAGCTGAACTACAATGTCATGTTCAGCCAGCGCGGCGTGATGAACTTGGCGCACAACCAGCACGACCTGCGCGAGCTGTCGCGGCGGATCAACGCCAACCGGCTGAACGGGGTCGACTCCGAGTTCCTATCGCCGGACCAGGTCAAGCGGTTCTGCCCGGTCATCGACCTGCGCGCGGGCGGCCGCTACCCGGTGCTGGGCGCCTCGCTGCAGCGGCGCGGCGGCACGGCGCGACACGACGCGGTGGCTTGGGGTTACGCCCGGGCGGCCGACGCGCGCGGTGTCGACATCATCCAGCAATGTCCGGTCCAGGGCTTCAAGGTCGAAAGCGGCCGGATTCGAGGCGTGGAGACGGCCAAGGGCACGATCGAGGCGCGCAAGGTGGGCATCGTGGTCGCCGGACATTCCAGCGTTCTGGCGGGCATGGCCGGCTTCCGCCTGCCGGTGACCAGCCTGCCGCTGCAGGCGCTCGTCTCCGAGCCGGTCAAGCCGGTCATCGACTGCGTCGTCATGTCGGGTGCCGTACACGCCTACATCAGCCAGTCCGACAAGGGCGAACTGGTGATCGGCGCCGGGGTCGACAAATATGTCGGCTACGGCCAGCGCGGCAGCCTGCCGGTCACCGAGGAGACCCTGGCGGCGATCTGCGAGCTGTTTCCGCTGTTCCGGCGCATGCGCATGCTGCGCAACTGGGGCGGCATCGTCGACACCTGCCCGGACGCCAGCCCGATCATTTCCAAGACCCCGGTCGAAGGGCTCTATATCAACTGCGGCTGGGGCACCGGCGGCTTCAAGGCGACGCCGGGCTCGGGCTGGGTCTTTGCCCACACCATCGCCAAGGACGAGCCGCATCCGCTGAACGCCGGCTTTGGCCTGGACCGTTTCACCTCCGGTTACCTGATCGACGAACACGGCGCCGCCGCCGTGGCGCACTGAGGAACTGTCGGATGCTCCTGATCACCTGCCCCCATTGCGGTCCGCGCGAGGAAACCGAGTTCTCCTACGGCGGCGAGGCGCATATCGAGCGGCCCAGGCAGCCGGACCGGATGAGCGACGCCGAGTGGGCCGACTACCTCTTCATGAAGAGCAACACCAAAGGCGTATTCCTGGAACGCTGGCTGCACAGCCACGGCTGCCGCCGATGGTTCAACGCGGCCCGCGACACCGTGACTTACGAGATCCTGGCGGTCTATGAGATAGGCACGAAACCACCCGCGCTCGACCCGCGGGACTACGTCTGAGGGGCCGGCGGAGTGGCGAAGGACTTCCGACTCCCCGAAGGCGGGCATATCGACCGCGATCGGCCTTTGGGTTTCAGGTTCAACGGACGGGCCTACAAGGGCTTTGCCGGCGACACGCTGGCCTCCGCCCTGCTGGCCAACGGCCTGCACTTGGTCGGCCGCAGCTTCAAGTACCACCGGCCGCGCGGCATCGTTTCGGCCGGCCCGGAGGAGCCCAATGCCATCGTCCAGGTCGGTCTCGACCCGCGCACCGAGCCCAACATCCGGGCCACGCAGCTCGAGCTGGTCGAGGGCCTGATCGCCCGCTCGCAACACTGCTGGCCGAGCGTCGAATTCGATGTCGGTGCCATCAACGATAAGCTGTCGCGCCTGCTGCCGGCCGGCTTTTATTACAAGACCTTCATGTGGCCGTCGGCCTTCTGGATGAAGTACGAGCACTTCATCCGCCAGGCGGCCGGTCTGGGCAAAGCACCCGGCGCGCGCGACCCGGACAGCTACGACAAGACCAATGCGCACTGCGATGTGCTGGTGGTCGGCGCCGGCCCGGCTGGATTGGCTGCGGCCCTGGCGGCGTCGCGCGGCGGCGCCCGGGTGATTCTGGCCGAACAGGACGGCCAGATGGGCGGCAGCCTGCTGTCACAGCCACACGAAACGATCGACGGAAAACCGGCTCTGGACTGGGTCGCCGATGCGCTGATCGAGCTGGGCCGGAATCCGGAAGTCCGCCTGCTGCCGCGTACCAACGCCTTCGCCTACTACGATCACAACTATCTAGCCATGGCCGAAAGGGTGACTGAGCACCTGGAGGAAAAGCCGGGCAAGCTGCCGCGCCAGCGCCTCTGGAAAGTCCGCGCCAAACAGGTGGTGCTGGCGACCGGGGCGATCGAGCGGCCGCTGGTGTTCTGCGACAACGACCGCCCGGGTATCATGCTGGCCGGCGCCTACCAGACCTATCTCAACCGCTATGCGGTCAGACCGGGCCAGCGAGCCGTGATCTTCACGAACAACGACGGCGCCTACGGCGCGGCCCTGGACCTGCAGCGCGCCGGTGTCACGGTCGCCGCCATCGTCGACCTGCGCGCCTCGCCCGACGGCCGGTTTTCCGAACAGGCCGAGGCCGCCGGCCTGCCGATCCTCACCGAACATGCGATCATCGGCACCCAGGGTACAAAGCGGGTGAACCAGGTGACCGTCGCACCGGTCAGCGCCGACGGGCGTGAGATTACCGGACCCGGCGAGGCCATCGCCTGCGACCTGGTGCTGAGTTCCGGTGGCTGGAACCCGACGGTTCACCTCTTCTCCCAGTCCAAGGGATCGCTGGCGTGGGACGAAAGGCAAGGCTGCTTCCTGCCGGACCGGCCGGCCCAGGCGACCCACGCGGCCGGCGCCTGCAACGGCGCGTTCGGTCTTGCCTCGTGTCTCCGGCAAGGCCAAGCCGCGGGCATCGCCGCCGCCGCGCCGGCCGATTTCGAGGTGAAGGAAGCCGGCGAACTCCCGCAGGCTTCAGACCACGACTTCCTGCCGGCGCGCTGGACCTGGCTGGTCCCATCGGACAAACCGCTCGGCCGGCGCGGCAAGCACTTCGTCGACCAGCAGAACGACGTGACCGCGGCCGACCTCAAGCTCGCCCTCACCGAAGGCTACCGCTCGATCGAGCACATCAAGCGCTACACGACCACCGGCATGGGCACCGATCAGGGCAAGACCGGCAACGTTAACGCGATCGGCATCGTCGCGGACGAGCTTGGCCTACGGCTGCCCGAGGTCGGCGTGACCACGTTCCGGCCGCCCTATACGCCGGTCACCTTCGGCATCTTCGCCGGGCGCGATGTCGACGATCTGCTCGATCCGATCCGCAAGACGCCGATCCATTCCTGGCACGAGAGCAACGGCGCGCTGTTCGAGGACGTCGGCCAGTGGCGCCGCCCCTGGTACTACCCGCGCGGCAGCGAATCCCAGCACGAGGCGGTCCAGCGCGAGGTTTGGGCCTGCCGCGACTCCTTGGGCATTCTCGACGCCTCGACGCTCGGCAAAATCGACATCAAGGGCAAGGACGCCGCGGAGTTGCTCAACCGCGTCTATACCAACGCTTGGAGCAAGTTGGAAGTCGGCCGCTGCCGCTACGGCCTGATGCTGGGCGAGGACGGCATGGTCATGGACGACGGCGTGACCACGCGCTTGGGCGACGATCACTACCTGATGACCACGACCACCGGCAACGCCGCCTCGGTGCTGTCGCACCTGGAGGAATGGCTCCAAACCGAATGGCCGGAACTCGAGGTTTTCCTGACCAGCGTGACCGAGCAGTTCGCCACGGTCTCGTTGTCCGGCCCAAACGCCCGACGCCTGCTGGCCGAGCTGACCAACAACATCGAGCTGTCGGCGGGCGCCCTGCCCCACATGGGGGTTGCCCAAGGAACCGTTGCCGGTATCCCGGCGCGGGTTTTCCGCATTTCCTTCACCGGTGAGTGTTCCTTCGAGATCAACGTACCGGCGTCCTATGGCTTGGCGCTCTGGCAGGCGATCGTGACCGCGGGCGAGAAATACAGGATCACGCCCTACGGCACCGAGGCGATGCATGTACTGCGCGCCGAGAAGGGCTACATCATCGTCGGCCAGGAAACCGATGGCTCGGTCACGCCGCTCGATCTCGGGATGGATTGGATCGTCTCCAAGACGAAGGACTTCATCGGCAAGCGCTCGCTCAACCGCAGCGACATGGCAAAGCCGGACCGCAAGCAGTTGGTCGGCCTCTTGACCGAGGATCCGGCCGAGGTTCTGCCCGAAGGCGCGCAGCTCGTGGATGAAGTGCTGGCCAGGCCGCCGATGCCGATGATCGGTCACGTCACCTCGAGCTACATGAGCCCGAACCTCGGGCGTTCCATAGCGCTCGCCCTGGTCAAGGGCGGCCGGGCACGGCACGGCGAGCGGCTCCATGCGTCCCTGGCCGACGGCAAGACGATCACCTGCGAGATCACCGGCCCGGTGTTCCTCGATCCGGAAGGAGAACGGCTCCGTGGCTGAGCGTTACTTGAGGCAAAGCGCGCTGGCCCACCTCGGCCTGGACGGGCGCACCCGGCAAGATCGCGGCGCGGCGGGAGTCGCCATGAGCGAGCGGCCGTTTCCCGGCATCGTCGACCTGCGCGGCGCGCGCAATGCGGTCTCGGCCGCCTTCGAGCTGGCCTTCGGCTTCGGCTTGCCGGCCAACGCCAACAGCACCGCCAGCAAAGGCAAAGCCGGTGCCAAGTCAAGCGTGACGGCGCTCTGGCTCGGTCCCGACGAATGGTGGGTGCTCGGCACCGACGGCGCCAAACTGGCCGAAAAGCTCGCCAAGGCTCTCGACGGCGCCCCGGCGGCGGTGACCGAGGTCGGCGAAAGCCGCACCTGCATCACGGTCGCCGGCCCCCATGCCCGCGACCTCCTGGCCAAAGGCTGCCCTCTGGACCTGCACCCGAGGGTTTTTCACCCCGGTGACTGCGCCCAGAGCAGGCTCGCCAAGGCCGAGATCCTGATCCATCAGGTCGGCGACGAGCCGGCCTATGACATCTATGTGGCGCGCAGCTTCGCCGAATACCTGTGGCTCTGGCTCGAGGACGCCGCACAGGAATACGGTATCGCGGTGGTGGCGGCGTGAAATCGGTCGCACCGTAGGCATCCCATGACCGAGTTTCAGTGCAAGCAATGCGGCGCGAGGTGGGCCATGCCTGACGAAGTGATGTCGAGACTAGGCGCCAAGTTCGCAGGCCATTTTCGTTCGGGCCAAAAGATCCAGGCCATAGCAACGCTGCGCCAGGAAGATCAGGTGTCTTTGGCAGAGGCCAAAAGCTTTATGAATCATGTCTCTAGCGGACCAGGGCTCTGTCACCGATGCAAAGCGAAGTTGCCCGACGGTGAAGTCATCGAATGCACGCAGTGCAAGGCACTGAACATCTTCTCATAGACCGCATTGTCTTTGAGTCGCGAAGCGGCGTTAGAACCAGGGCTCTATTAGCTGACTTGGATTACCGCCAGGCGGCATTCCAGGCGCTTGACGACGGCCTGCATGATGGCCTCTATGGCCTCGTCGGTCATGCCGGCGATCATGTCGGAGAGCGCCGGGTCGGCCTTGTTGCCGGAGTCGGGCGGTTTGGTCGGCGAGAGCGCCAGTGTGCTCTGAAGCGCCTGGGCGGCGGCGAGGGGATCGGGCAGGCCGGAGAATTTGTCCACATAGAGGTTGACCAACATGGCGCGAAGCGCGGCGGTCTCCACCAGGAGTTTCAGCTTCAGGGGATCCAGGGCCCGATCCTCAACGCTCATGGCTCGACCTCATCGAATTTCCTAGGGCCACAATGGCGAAAGGTGTCTAAACCAGCACCACCTCTCGCCACTCCCAGTAGGCGCACTCAAAATTAAGAAATGGTGAAATGCGCAGTGGCACAATCGAAGCGGAGCTCCGGGTTAGGATGTGGGATGCAATCTAGAACCAACGAACTCTACCTTCTGCTCGGCCTCATCGCCGTTGCGCTGATCCTCTCCGGCATCGGGCCGACCGATCGCCTGACCTGGTTTCTCGAGGTCTTCCCTGTCCTGCTCGGCGCGCCGCTGCTGATCGCGACCTACGGTCCCTTCCCCATGACCGCCCTGCTCTACCGTCTGCTGTTCGTACACGCGCTCATCCTGATCCTCGGCGGCCACTACACCTACGCCCAGGTGCCGCTGGGGTTTTGGCTGCAGGACCTGTTTGAGTTCAGCCGCAACCCCTACGACCGAATCGGCCACTTCGCCCAGGGTTTCGTGCCGGCGATCCTGGCCCGCGAGATCCTGCTGCGGCGCTCGCCGCTGGTGCCTGGCAAATGGCTGTTCGTCCTGGTGGTCTCGGTCTGCCTGGCGTTCAGCGCCTTCTATGAGCTGATCGAATGGTGGGCCGCGGTGATCGGCGGCGGCGCGGCGGAGGATTTCCTCGGCACCCAGGGCGATGTCTGGGACACCCAATGGGACATGTTCCTGGCCCTGGTCGGCGCGGTCACCGCGCAGCTGTTGCTCGCCCGCCGCCACGACCGGGAGATCACGGCGCTTGCCGCCCGCGATCAGAGCGAGATCGCAGCCACCTGAACACCTCAGCTACCCTGCCAATCGCATCGGGACGAAGCCAGGGAGGCAGCCGTGAGACAGCTTCGGACAGCGATCACCACTCTCTTACTCATCGGCGGCTCGCTTCTTGCCGGGGCCCACGCCGAAGCGCGCAAGCTGAACGCCGTGGAACTCGCCGAGGCCTGACCGGCAACAGGGTCGAGGGACGTGGGTCAAACGCCCTCACGGTCCTACTTCGACGGTAACGGCGCGACGCCCTATCAGCCGCAAGGCCGGGCGGTCGACCGCGGTAGCTGGAAGGTCGACAAGACCAATCACCAGTCCTGCTCCCGGTGGCAGCGATCGGCTTGGCATTGCTACGACCTCTACCGCGACGGCGATACCATCATCTGGTCAATTCCCGGCACCGCGACCCGCCATACCTCGGCCCTGCTGGAAGGTAAGCGGTTGTGAATCGACCGCGCGTCGGCTTAGGGCGTTAGGCGAGAGCCTTGGCCAGGCGCTTCCTGCCGACATCGGCGCGCTCGCCAAGGCCGATCGATTCCAGCAGCGCCCAGACCTCGCTGCGCGCCGCCGCGTGGCTTCTGTTCGGAAGGCGCCATTTGGCCGGCGCCGGCTGATCCAGGATGGTCAGGCCCTGGACGAAGAGCTCGCGGTAGATAACCCGCTCGCCGAAACCGGGCGCCAGTCGATAACCAAGCGTCGGTGAGAGCTGGTCCAGCAGGCGTTCCATGCGTTGGTTGTTGTGCGCGCGGTTGTGCGCCAGGCGATTTCTGATCACCACCCAATCAAGCGGTGTGCCGCCGGCCAAGACTCTCAAGCCCCAGCGATCCAGCACGGCCATGCTATAGCGACTGGGGCCGATAAAGCTCTCGCCGTCGTGATCGACTCGAACCAACACGTCGAGGTCGAGGAAGCTGTCGTTCAGCGGCGTGATCAGCGTATCGGCCAGCACGTGCCCAAGGCGGGAAACGAAAGTGTCCGCACCAGGCGTGTCGACCACGATGTAGTCCCGATCCAGGAGATCCTCGAACGCCGTTGCAAATCCGGCGGCCTCTTCCTCCTCGACCCGCGCCACGTCGCTTTCCTGTGACGCCTCGACCAGCCGGTGTTCCGGCATCTCGAGGAATGAGCCCTTGGCCGCGGCAAGCCGCTTGCGGTTCTCGATGAAGTGCGTAAGCGTGGCTTGCGATCCGTCCAGATCGACACTGCCAACGGAATAGCCGCAGTTCATCAAGCCGACGATAAGATGGATCGCGGTGGTGGACTTTCCGGATCCGCCTTTCTGGTTGCCCAGAACCACCACGCGCGGCCGCACCGGTTTTCTGAACCAAACCTGAAGAAAATCCGGAGTCATCGTGGCTTGCCCAGGTTCCAAATTGGAACTTGTTTGATTGTTTGCTGCATCGCTGCTCCTGCAGCTGCTGCCGAAGATTGGCATAAGGCCATTCCAACAGCAACAACATATTGCAGTCCGAACTTGGTCCGTATACCATATCTATGCGTTAGAGTCGGAAAGCGGTCAGTTCCGGATTTTCGCATCAGAGGCTGCGAATCGTGTTTTTTTTTTGCGCCCGCGAAATCGTTCGAGACACGTGCTCCGTGATCAACGGGTCGACCAAACCATGACCGTCGTGTTCCGCAGTGCATGCATGTTGGAGAAGCCGCCCGCATCGAACCGTGAGTTCGGGGTGGCCAAGGAGGAATGGAAAAGATGCAGGTGATGGCATTCGCCGCCCAAAAGGGCGGTTCAGGCAAAACCACGCTTGCGGCGAATATCGCCGTCGAAGCCGAGCGCCGGGGCGATGGTCCGGTAGCCCTGATCGATACCGATCCGCAGGGCAGCCTGTCAGACTGGTGGAACCAAAGGAGCGCGGAGACGCCACTCTTCGCGCATGCCTCGATTTCGCGTCTGGCAGAGCACATTCAAAAGATGCAGGACCTCGGCATCAAGCTGGTCATCATCGATACGCCGCCGGCCATCAAATCGACCATCGGCCACGTCGTGAACGCGTCCGATCTGGTCGTGATACCGACCCGCCCGAGCCCGCACGACCTGAGGGCGGCGGGTCGCACGGTGGAAATCGCCGAACGCCTCGGCAAACCGATGGTCTTCGTGATCAACGGCGCTCATCCCCGCGCGCGCATCACCACGGAGGCGGCCATTGCGCTTTCCGAGCACGGGCCCTTGGCCCCCATCGTGATTCACCAGCGCACCAACTATGCCTCCAGCATGATCGACGGACGGACCGTGATGGAGGTTGCCGGTAAGTCGCGCTCGCCCGACGAGATTGCGGTCCTTTGGCGCTATCTCAAAAAACGGCTGGCAACCAAGGACCGCCGGGCAGCGGCCCCGCGCCGGCGTAAAGCGGCCGAGCCGGTACACGCCGCCGCCGTCTAGTCACGGACGTTGCCTAGAGCATGAGCAAGAAGAAACCCGCTTCACTGTCCAGCGCCCTGCTGTCTAAGGACAAATCGGAGTCGACGGCCGGGTTTGTCATCTCGCTCACCGACAAGCTCAAAGATCCACAGGAACCGGGACCGGGCGACAAAGCGCCGCTCGGCGAAGAGTCCTCAAACGAGCCGGCGGACGAATTTCTGGCCGAAACCTTGGAGGGCGACCCGCAACCGGCGCCCGCCGATGCGACGTCACAGGAGGAGGATCGCAGGGCCACTGCGCCTGACCGCCTCGCCCGTCATCTCAACCTGAAGGCTCGGGCCCAACGCGGGGCAGCATCGGCCGACGTGGCCACGGCACAGCATCTGTTGCAAGCCCTGCGCCAAGGTCTGACCGCCCAGGCCGAAGAGATTTTCGGTCGGATGACCGGGCTCGGCGCGGGTTACATCCAGCGCGTCCTCTATGGCGCCGAGGGACGCAATCTGGCGGTCGCCTGCCGCGCGCTCGATATCGAGCAGTTGCAGTTCGTATCGATATTCATCCTGAGCCACCGGCTGGGCCTTGGCGAAAAATCGCCCGAGCCGCACAAGCTCACCCATGTCGTGGCCCATTTCGATCAGACCGACCAGAAAACGGCACGTAAGATGCTGAACAAATGGCTTCACGACTCCTCTGAAAGCTAGGAGCCTGTCCGAGTAATGGTCATGGACTGCATCGGCCAGACAGACGCGCGTGTTAGGAGCGGAGGCGCGGGCGATGCCGTGTGCATCGGCGAGCCTTCGCGACGCGGCACGCGCGTCTGTCCGGCCGACCCGGAGGGCCGCGTAGTCAAGGTCGTGGGCAATACTCGGACAGGCTCCTAGTCTACGTGCGACGGCCACGGTGGATTTGAGCATGCTGACGGAGGATTTCGGCTTCGCCGCGGAGCCTTTCTCGATTGCGCCGGATCCCAAGGCGGTATTTTTCCACGCCGCCTTCCGCAAAGTCTGCGCCGATATCCTGGTCGCCCATCTGAGCCAGCGACGGGGCCTGGTGTTGCTTGCCGGCGAGCCGGGTGTCGGTAAATCGACCCTACTGCTGAAACTTCTCGCAGACCGGCAGATTGCAGGATCGTGTCTCTACCTGTCCTGCCGGGCAAGCCCGTCCTTCGAGGTTCTGGTTGGCTGGTGCTGTGCGGCGCTGGGTATCGCGGACGACACCGCCGACCACGAGACCAAAGAAAGAGCGCTTGTCGACCGGTTGGCACAACAGCTGGATAACGGCGGCAGTACGGCGCTGCTGCTCGACGATGGCGAAAATCTGGACCCGGTGGTCTTGGAAAGTCTCCACGGCCTGGCCGAACGCGAAAAAGACGGCCGACCCTTGGTCCAAATCATCCTTGCCGCCCGGTTGCCAAACGGCGCCGGCGCGAACCGCGAGGTGCCAGCCGTTGCCTTTCCAACCCGGCTGGACCGGATCGGGCCGCTCGAAGTCGGCGGTTACATACTCTGCCGGCTGTCGAGCGCCGGATATGAGGGGCCGCCCCTGTTTTCCGCGGAGGCCATACAGCGGATCGCCCGTGTCACCCGGGGCAACCCTCGGCTGGTAAACGGATTGTGCCAAGAATCCCTGTCGATCGCCGCCGCCGACAATCAATCCACGGTTTCGGCCGTGATCGTCGAACAGGCGCTACAAGAAGCCCCGTCCGAGTCGCGGGACGCAAAGACCGAAGCGACCGAGCACGTCTTGCCGGCGGCCGACCCGGCTTTCGCACAAGTGAGTCCTACCGCCCAAAGTCGGAGCGGCACACCGCAGGAAGCGGTTTGGCCCATCCGCTTCGCAGCCATGTCCGGTGAAGGTCATCCGGCTCAGGGCGCCGATTTGGGCCGTGTCGGTCCCGGTGTTGCTTCGCCATGGCGCCAGGGAATGCGGTTCGCCGCGGGTCTGTTGGTCGGTCTCGTGATCGGTGCGGCGGGCGTGTCGATTCTGAAAGCCTACCCCGGACTGGGCGACAAACTCTCGTTCGACCTGCTGTCGACGGCGGACCGACAAAAGCTCGAGGGCGTGGCCACCTCAGACATGGGCACGGCATCCGGAACGCCGGTCGTCCGAAAAATCGTTGTTGTCGAACAAACCGCGGAAGGTCTTTTTGTCCAGACCACAAAAAGCCCGGCAGCGTCAGGCGGCGAGGAGTTCGTGGCGTCGCCGCCAGGTGAAACCGAACAGGGATTCGGCGGCTGGATTCGGGCATGGGTGGATCGCTTGTTGCCGAACTCCGCGGAATCGATCGAGGCCGCACAAAGGCCCGAGCGTTGACCGGGGATCGGCCGCTCTAAGCGAAGGCGTCGGGCACGGACTCCTTCTTCTGCTTGATGAAGGCCAGCAGGGCCTCGTCCACCGTCGGGTCGATCTCGGGCGCCTGATACTCGGCCAGCATCTTCTTCCACAGGCGGCTGGCGCGCTGCGCCGCATCCAAGGCGCCCTCGCTTTCCCACTGTTCGAAGGAGTTGTTGTCGGCGATCGACGAGCGGTAGAAAGCTGTCTCGAAGTTGGCCTGGGTATGGGCGCAGCCGAGAAAGTGGCTGCCCGGCCCGACCTCGCGGATCGCGTCCATGGCTTGGCCGTTCTCGCTCAGGTCGTAGCCCCCGGCCATGACCTGCATCATGCCAAGCTGGTCGGCATCGATGATGAATTTCTCGTAGGAGGAGACCAGCCCGCCTTCCAGCCAGCCGGCGGCGTGCAATACGAAGTTGACCCCGGCCATCATCGTCGGAACCAGGGTCTGGCTGCTTTCGTGCGCGGCCTGGGCGTCGGGCAGCTTCGAAGCGCAGAGCGAGCCGCCGGAGCGGAACGGCACGCCGAGACGGCGCGCCAGCTCGGCCATGCCGTAGAGCACCAGCGCCGGCTCCGGCGTGCCGAAGGTCGGCGCACCCGATTGCATGGAAATCGAGCTGGCAAAGCTGCCGAGCACGACCGGCGCGCCGGGCCGCACGAGCTGGGCGAAGGCAAGGCCGGCGAGCGCCTCGGCCAGGGTCTGGGTCATGACGCCGGCCGGTGTAACCGGCGCCATGGCGCCCGACAGGATGAAGGGCGTGACGATGGTCGCCTGGTTGTGGCGGGCATAGACCTTGAGCGCGCCCAGCATGGTGTCGTCGAAGGTCATTGGCGAGTTGGCGTTGATCAGGCTTATGATCACCGTGTTGTTCTCGACGAAGTCCTCGCCGAACACCAGCTTGGCCATCGCAACCGTGTCCTCGGCGCGTTCCGACGCCGTGACCGAGCCCATGAAAGGCAGGTCGGAATAGCGCAGGTGGCTGTAGACCATGTCCAGGTGGCGCTTGTTGACCGGTATGTCGACCGGCTCGCAGACCGTGCCGCCGGAGTGATGCATGGCCGGCGTCATGTAGGCCAGCTTCACGAAGTTGCGAAAGTCCTCGATCGTGGCGTAGCGCCGGCCGCCTTCCAGGTCGCGCACGAAGGGCGGCCCATAGACCGGGGCAAAGACCGTGTTGTCGCCGCCGATCTCGACCGAGCGGGCCGGATTGCGGGCGTGCTGGGTAAAGGCGGCGGGCGCGTTGTCGCGCACCAGTTCGCGGCAGAGGCCGCGTGGAAAACGCACGCGCTCGCCCTGAACGTCGGCGCCCGCGTCCTTCCAGATCTGCAGCGCCTCGGGGTCGCCGCGGAACTCGATGCCGATCTCTTCGAGCACCGTGTCAGCGTTGTGCTCGATCAGTTCCAGCCCCTCGGCGCTGAGCAGCCGGACCACCGGGATCTGCCGTGTGATAAAGCGGTTCTTGGTCGCCTTGGCGCCACGTCTCAGCGCGCGGCGCGCATCGGCGCCGCCGCTATCGCCGCGTGCCCTTCTGCCCCGGCGCCCGGTTTCATCTGCCATGTCGCTCATGACCGATCCCTCCCTTGAACGTCGGCCGGATTATGCGCCCGAAACCTCGCGCCACTTGCGTTTTCGCGACGGGGAACGGCGCAGATGCGGCGCTTGGCGACATGCCGAACCCTTGGGTTTCGGTAGGCTTTTACCTTCTTAGCGCATTGGAAGTCATGCCATGACCACCCCTCCCGGCGAAGCGGAACATCGCGGCCAGTGCCTTTGCGGCGCGGTCATCTACCGAGTCGACGGCCCGCTGCGGCCCGTGGTGGCCTGTCACTGCGGCCAGTGCCGGCGGACCAGCGGCCATTTCGTCGCCGCCACCTCCGCCTATAGGACCGATCTGTCGATCGAAGGCGAGACGCGCATAACCTGGTACGAGTCATCGCCTGGCGTTCGCCGTGGCTTCTGCGGCACCTGCGGCAGCCCGCTGTTCTGGGACGACCGACAGCGCAACACGATCAGCATCTTCGCCGGCTCGCTCGACAAGCCGACCGGTTTGAGGTTGGTCGAGCACATATTCATTGCCGACAAGGCCGACTACTACGAGATTACCGACGGCTTGCCGACCCGCCCCCAGGGCGGCACAGAGGTGCCGATCGGGGATGTCTGAACCGGCCTATCTTTGGAGCCGCCGAAAGGGGACTGGGGTTTGACCGTCGCGTGGATACTGCCGGCCATGATCGCGGGGGCATTGTTGCTCGCCGGCCTGGGCGCTCTGTGGCGGATCAGCCTGTGGCGCCGTGGCCGGGCGGCACGGGTCTACCTTGTCGCCGGTCTGCTGGCCTTGCCGAAGCGCTATCTGGTCGATCTGCACGAGGTGGTGGCACGCGACCGCAAAGTCGCCCGCATGCACGTCGCGACCGCCGGTGGATTGGTCGCGGCTAGTTTGTTGATCCTGCCGATACATCTCTTCGGTCTCGACTCCCCGGTCCTGGCCTGGTTGTTGTTGGGCGCTCTGGCCGTGATGCTGGTCGGCGCCCTCCTGGCCCTGAAGCGACGCATCGACAAGACACCGGCGCGGCTCTCGAAGGGCGCCTGGGACCGGTTTCCGATGCGCCT
>JBFJPL010000050.1:0-29949 GCA_041617155.1 Kiloniellales bacterium | reverse complement strand
ATCAAGGTCTTCATGAGCGTGGTCTTGCCCACTCCGTTGCGGCCCAGGACGCCAACGATCTCGCCCTGCTCCACGGTAATGCCGACGTCCTGCAGAACGTCGCCTGTGGCGTAGCCGGAACGCAAATCAGAGGCCGACAGCAGCACGCCGCACCTCCCTCAAGCTCGGCCCAGGTAAACTCGCCGCACGTCATCGTGTGCGGTGATGTCAGCGACCGAACCCTCGGCGAAGATCTGCCCCTGATGCAGGACGGTCACGGTCTGCGCGACGTCCTTGACGAACGCCATGTCGTGCTCGACGACCACGGTCGTCAGCCCGGTGGAGTTGAGATGTTTGAGCACCATCGCGGTCTTCAGGGTTTCTTCAGACGCCATTCCGGCCGTCGGCTCGTCCAGCAGGATCAGGCTCGGATAACCCGTGAGAACCATGGCTATCTCCAGCCACTGAAGCTGGTTGTGGAAAAGCTCCGCGGCCTTGGTCTCATCGTTCGGGTCGAGCTCGAAGGCATCCAGAGCGAACTCGAGGCGAGCCTGACCAGCCTCCTTGTTTTCCAGCTTGGCCGCGGCTTGCGGAATCGTCAGGTTCTCATGAACGCTCAGTCCGTGGAAGGCACGATTGGTCTGGAATGTGAGTCCGACTCCCAGCTTGACGCGTTCAAACGCCTGCATGCGGGTCACGTCATGGCCTAAGACGAAGATCTGCCCGTTGTCGGCGCTCTCGATGCCGCACAGCATGGCGAAAAGCGTCGACTTTCCCGCCCCATTCGGCCCGATCATGCAGCGAAACTCGCCGGACAGGACCTTGAAATTCACGTTTTCGGCGGCAACCACGCCGCCGAATCGCTTGTTCAAGGATTGGGTCTCGATGGCGACGGCGGGATCCATGACCATTCAACGCTATGGCTGTGACGGCGCCGCGCGTCGGGTCATCAAGCGCCCGAGGCGCTCCGCCAACATGACGACGATACCGCGCGGGAAGAACAGCATGGTCACGACAAGCAGCGCCCCGATGATCACCATCGCGTATTGGTTGCCCTGAGAGGACAGGGTGAAAGTGACCCAATTGAGGGCGAAGGTCGAGATGACGACGGCCAGCAGGCTCGTGGTACCGCCGACCGCGGTCCAGATGACCGGCAGCGCCGCCTGCAGCAGTCCGACCTGGCTGGGCGTGATGTAGTTGCCCCACTGGACATAAAGCAGGCCGCTGAGACCCGCGAGCACGGCCGACAGAACGAAGACCACCCATTGGCGTGCGCGAATGTCATAGCCCAGCAACTCGGTGCGCAACTCGTCCTCACGAATGGCGACGATGACATGACCGAAGCTGGAGTTCACCAGCATCCGAAGACCGAAATAGCAAGCCAGGACGACGGCGAGGACGAGGTAATAGAAGGAGTAGCCTTCGAAGACGAATCCACCCAGCTGAAACCAGGGAATTCCCGTCATCCCGTTGTAGCCGCCGAGCAGGACCGAGCCGACCCGCCACTGGTAACCGGCCGTCTGACCGAGAAACGTCTCGAGCAGGAGCGTCAGGACCAGCGTCAGGATTGGGATAATCCACTTCTGCACTCGGGCATAGAACACGAAGTAGCCGAAAACGCCGGCGACGAAACCGGTGGCAAGGAGCCCGCCGGCAACGCCGGCAAGCGGGCCGAACGAATTGCCCGACATGTTGCCAGCTATGATGCCGTAAATGTAGCCGGCAATCCCGAAGTAGGCCACGTGACCGAAACTCAGCACTCCGCAGTACCCCCACAACAGGGCCATCCCCAGACCAAGCGGGACGTTGAGCAGGTAAAAGGAGGCGTTCGAGACACGGAAGGCGGAGGTCTGCGTCGGGTAGAGGAGGAACAGCAGAACGATCACGGCGAAGCCGATCCAGAACAAGCGGGTCCGGCCGATATCGGCGCCCCCGGAGATCAGGCCGGCGACCGTGCTCACCGCATTGCTCCCCCTGCGCGGCGGCTGAAATACCCCTGCAACGATGCTGAAATCCCGTTCGGCATGACGCGGATGATGATCAGAGCTGCCAACAGCAGGGCGACGGTCCCCGAGAAGGCGCCGAAGGCCATTCCGATAGGTGTCTTGATCGCGGCCAGGATCGCGCTGCTGCCGACCGCGCCGGCGATCACATTGGCGGCTCCGCCAACCACGACAATTATGAAGGCGGGAGCGACGAACTGTTGGCCCATGAAGGGCGCGATCGTAACGGTCGGCGCCAGCAGGGCACCGCTCAGGCCGGCGAGGCCGGCGCCAAGGCTGAACGTCAGGGCGTAGATTCGAGGCGTGCGAACGCCGAGGCTCTTCGCCATTTCGGCGTTCTGCATCGTCGCCTTGGCCTGCAGCCCGTAAGGGGTGCGGCTGTAAAGCCACCAAAGCCCCAGTATGAGCAGCAGGGATATCAAGACAAGGATCAGCCAATAGGCCGAAAACGAGAAGTCTCCAAAGGAAAACGAGCCACCGGGGATCTTTATCGACGGCATGAAGGGTCCGAAGAAAAGAAGCGTCCCCTGGCCGAGTACCAAGCTGACACCCCAGGTGACGACCAGGGCGCCCAGCTCGCGACCATAGAATCGCCTGACGATCAGCAGCTCTAGCACGGCGCCGAAAGCGGCTGCGACGAAAAAGCTCAAGATCACTGCAAGCCAGAAAGGCACGCCGGCGTGATAGGTGATCGTCGCCGTGTAGGCTCCGATCATCATCAACTCGCCATGGGCCAGGTTGATGATGTTCATCATGCCGAGAATGATGATCAGCCCGACGGCTGCCAGAAAGAAGAACGCAGCGCTCGTCCCGAACTGATAAAGCAGGCTCAGCACCAGCGGCAGTACATCCATCGTGAACCCCGAGCGATCGAAACCCAGCTTGTTCCGGCCGAGGCGGGCGCTCAGCCGGAACAACGCCAGTCCTGTCTATCCTATTACGACTTCGAGAACATGGTGAAGAATGGATCTTCGTCCGGGATGTACTGTTTGTATTCCTTGTGCCTGACAAGGTTGACGCCGACGCGCTGGAGCCACCATGGCTGGATGCTCGGCCACTCGCGCACGAAACTCACATTGTGATCGGCATCCGCGGTCGCCAGGCGGATGTAATGTGAGCAGTGATGCGTCGAGGGCTCGAGGAAGACCGCCCCTTCCGGCGCCTCGATGCTGAGACCTGCTTCGAGCGCCTTTTTCACGGTTTCCTGCTCCGTCGTTCCGGCAAGACGCACCGCCTTCGCGTAGAGGTGGACCGAGAAGTAGGTGTTCTGCGCCATCTGGCCGATATAGGGGTCGTCGGGGAACATCTCGTACCAACGCTTCACGAACGCACGGTTCCTCACGGTTGGAATTTCTTCGATGTAGTTGACGCAGTTGTACATGCGGTTGAGGGACGGCGCCTTGAAGCGGCGATGTTCGTAACCCTGGGCCATATTGACCGTCGAGGCCATCGGGTATTTCAGCCCGGCCGCTGCGGCCTGCGGGTAATAGTTCGACTGGTTTGTTCCGACGAGCAGCGTGAAGACCCAGTCGGGCTTTGCCGCCTGAATGCGTGCGATCGAGGTCGTGAAGTCCGAGACGCTCAGCGGAACGAACTCCTCTTCGATGATCTTACCGCCGACGAGCGGCGCGAAAGCCTTGGTCCAGGCCGCCGTCAACTGGCCGAAGTTGTAATCGGCCGCGATGGTGTAGACCCGTGGCCCGAACTTTCTGATCATGTAATCCACGACGGGAATCACTTGCTGCTCGCAGATCGCACCGGTGCAGAAGGTGTTGGAGTCGGCAACTCCGCCTTCGTACTGGTTGGTGTAGAAATAGAGCTGCTTGTGCTGGTCGACGATCGGCCGGATCGCCTCTCTTTCGGCACTCGTGAATCCGGCGACTAGACAGTCCACCTTGTCTTCCTGGATCAGCTTTCGGGTCAGCTGCTGCCAAATGTTGTTGCTGGACTGTCCGTCCGGCCCGAGAAGCTCGACCTCGCGGCCCAGCAGGCCGGACTCGCCGGAATCCACCAGGACGTCCTCGTCCTCGATGAAGGCCATGCCGGAGTTGCTGCGCTTTCCGCCGTCATCGACGTATTTCAGGTCCTTGTTGCCGTGTCCCATGATCGGGGGGGCGGCCGCGAAGTTGCTCATCGAGCCGAACCCGCCAGAGGCGACGGGGCCGCCCTTGAGCGTCTTGCCCTCGTTGATCTCCTTAACCGCGAGCTGCGCCGCATGGTATTTCTGAACGCCGTAGACGGCCAGGTTGCCGGACAGGTCCTCGATATGGCCGATCTTGATCGGGCCACTTGCAGCCTTGGCGCGTCGGATGTTTGGCATGACGGTAGCGGCCATAATTGACGCCGCCGTTCCGATCATGACGTCCCGACGCCGGATACCTGGTGCGGAGTCGTCGCCATGCTGAACCGCAACCGAATCCTTTTGGCCCTTGTCGTCGGTCTGTGCCGGTTGGCTTTCGCTTCGTTTCGTCATCGTCCTCTCCCTGCTCTCCTGTTTTATTATCTGTTATGAATTCCCGGCGGTGGTGGCGGCCGGACGTGGAAGGCGCGAAAAATACAACAGTAAAAAGTACAGGAGGCGCGCTGGAGAGTCGAGAGTCGCGCTCCTGTCCGCATCGCGACGCCACGCGGCGCTCGTGGCTGGCTGGTTGTGAGTTGACGTGCTAGTCGCGGAAGGCGCTGGAAAGGTTGAGGGCACGGTCGAGGTTGGCGCCCGAAAGGTTTGCGCCCCGGAGCGAAGCGAACTCGACCACACATCATGTCAGCAGCTCAATTCCCGGCCGGTCCAATTCCGGCAGCTTTTAGCTGCTCAGTCCAGCGCTCGAGGCCGGCAGGATCGCCAGTGGGACCAATATTACGCACAAGGCTGAAATCGGCGGCAGGCACATCTGCCTTGAGCCTCGCGGCTTCCGCGGCCGCAAGCGCGTGATTTTCGACGCCGACAAGGGCAACGATATAAGTAAGACGGCAGACGAGATACGAAAAGCGCTGCAAACATGCTTTAGAGGCTTTGACGGTGTCTTCGTAACGCCCGACCGCCCATTTGATCCTCGCATCTATACCAAGGTAATAGATGGGTTCCTGGGGATTGAGCGCCAGCGCACGCGCAATGTTCTCGGCTGCGGGCTCATATTGGCCGGTCTTGAACAGCGCAAGCGCAAGAAAGGCGATGTTCTCGGCGTCGCCCGGTCCGAGTTTGACGGATTTCATTGCCGCGTCGAGGGCCTCGTCGAAATTGCCCTTTGATTCCAGCGCGAGCGAAAGTGCCTGGTAGGCCGTGGGAAGTTCAGGGTCGAGCTTTATTGCTTTGTGGATTTTCGCGATGGCCGCATCAACATCGTCCTTATCCCGATGGCCGGTCATGCCCAAGTTTATATCAACGATCTCGAGAAACCCGAGATAGAGCCACGCCGGCGCGTAACCCGGATCCAGTTCTGTTGCCCGCGTCAACTCCTCATGGCCGAGGATATAGTCGTGCTTGGTGAAGCGATGCTTCCGCGCGACACCACGCAATGTAAGTTCATAAACGTCGAGGTTGTTCGGGGGCTTGCGCAAGGCATCTCTCTTCTGCCTCTCGCGAATCTCGGAGAACAAAGTGCCGGCGATCTTGGCAACGATCTTGTCCTGGAACTCGTAAATTTCCGCCGCCGAGACATCGAACCGTTCCGCCCAGACATGTTTCTCGCTGCGACCGTCGATCAGCTGGGCGTTGACCCGAAGCGTATCACCTGCGCGCCGCACGCTGCCTTCCAGCACGTAGCGTACGCCGAGCTTCTTGGTTATCTCCTGCACTGTTAGTCCCGATTTTTTCAAACTGAAGCTCGAGTGGCGCGCGATTACGCTGAGATCCACATTGCGGGAAAGCTCTGTGATGATGTCTTCGGCAAGACCGTCACCAAGAAAGCTCTCTCCCGGATTGTTAGTGAAGTTGTCAAAAGCGAGCACCGCGATCGACGGCCGATCGGGCATGCCCAGCTCGGCGCGCTTGTCCGTGGTGACCGGGACCAACCAGAGCTGCCAAGTGAGCACGACCGCCGCAACGATAAGCGCCAGGCCGCCGCCCGCCGCCGCCATCCGATTCCACGAGATGAGCTTCCCGCTTGTCCCGCCTGCAAACTCACCGGCCAATTCCGGCCGCATGTTAACGCGGTAAACGTGCACCAGCTTGGCAATGTTCTTTACCGCCTGCTCGCCCAGATCCTCGAAGCCCGACTCGACCTTGCCCTGGACCTGTTCGACGACGGTACCGGAAACGGCGATTCCGCCGGGATCGGACAGTCCTTCGAGACGAGACGCGATATTCACACCGTCGCCCTGTATGTCATCGACTTCAATAATGATGTCGCCGAGATTGATACCGGCGCGGTACGCAATGCGTTGATGCTCAGACACGTCCTTCTCGCGACCAGGCATCGCGAGCTGGATGGTCACGGCGCAACGGACCGCGTCCACGACACTCGGGAACTCGACCAGCAGGCCGTCGCCAGTGGTTTTGACGACGCGACCGCCGTATTCGGCAATTTTCGGATCAATCAATTCCTTGCGGTGGGTTTTCTGCCGCGCAATGGTTCCCGCTTCGTCGGCCTCCATCAGGCGGCTGTAGCCCACCATGTCGGCTGCGAGGATTGCGGCAAGTCTGCGGTGAACGTTCTGTTGCTCCAAGGGAACAATACGCCTTGCTAGAACGCGTTTCGATCACCCTACATTTTACACAGTATGAAGTCGATTTGCGTGCCTTCGATTGATTCTTCGCATCAGCCCTCGCAACCAGTTGACGATATGCGTTTCCGTTGTTTGCGCAGATCTCTGTTTGCCTAGCGAGGGTGCACGTCCGAATTGGGTCGATCCGCAAAGCGGTTCAATTCCGCTCCGTGGGTAAGTCCGGAACCCGGCTCAGGCCCGCCTAGTCGCGGATGGCGCTGGAGAGGTTGAGGGCGCGGTCGAGGTTGGCGCCGGCTTCGCCGATCAGCGACTTCAGCTTGGCCGAATCGACGTCGGCCTTGTTGAAGTTGGCGCCCTTGACCGTCGCGCCGGTCAGGTCCGCCCCGGCCAGCTCGGCCGACATCAGATTGGCGCCCGAGAGGTTGGCGCCGCGCAGCGACGCGAACTCGAAGTCGACCCGGCTGAGGTCGGCGCCGGAGAAATCGGCGCCGTCCAGGGTCGCCTGGCGCAGCACGCCGCGCATCAGGCCCATGGATTGGTTGCGCATGTCGGCGCCCAAAACGGCGCCGACGAACTTCGCGTCGCGCAGGCTCGCCTTCGAGAGGTCGCTGGCGACCCGCGCGCCGGACAGGTCGGCGCGGTCGAGGGTGGCGCCGATCAGTTGGGCCTGAAACAGGTTGGCGTCGCGCAAATCGGCTTCGGTCAGGTCCGCCTGCAGCATCCAGGCCTGGTCCAGAATCGCGCCCCTGAGCTTGGCCCCCCTCAGGTTCGCCTTGTTCAAGCGTGCCGCCCGAAAGACCGCGCCCGTCAGGTCGAGCCCGGACAGGTTGAGGCCGTTCAGCTTCTTGGCGGTGAAGTCGGCGGGCGCGCTCGCACTGGCGGCGGCCACCGCGGCCTCTACCTCCGCCCTGGTCATCTCCGACTCGGTCATCGCCGGCGCGGTTAGATCGAGGTGCTTCAAGAGGTCCTGCGCGCTGGCCGGGACGGCCAGAGACGTCGCGACGACAAGAAACAGAAACCGGCGGATGATCGGCATCTTCGCGTTCTCCTCCCTGGAACCAAATGAAAGACATCGCTTTCAACCACATGTCAAGATTGGCGGTCCGGGGCCCCCTCGAATGGCGCCAACAGGGTTAAATTTCGGCTTTCCGGAGCGTTTATCGGCGCTTGCTATTTGACAAGCCCTGTCCGGCGCATAAATAGGGTATAGTAGCTGCCGAAGCCGGTATCCGGCGCCCTGGAGCCAGCGCACCATGAACGAAGCGAGCGGACCCCAGTTCGAAGTGACCGCCAACGCGGCCAAGCGGATCGCCCACCTGATCGAGCGGGAAGGCGACGCCGAGCTCATGCTGCGCGTCGCGGTCTCGGGCGGCGGCTGTTCCGGGTTTCAGTACGGTTTCTCCTTCGACGATACGGTTAACGCCGACGACCGGACCTTCGAGCGGGACGGCGTCAAGGTGGTGGTCGACGAGGTCTCGCTGGAACTCTTGGCCGGGGCGCGGATCGACTTCGTCGAGGACCTGATCGGCGCCTCCTTCCAGATCAGCAATCCCCAGGCCACGTCCTCCTGCGGCTGCGGCGCGTCATTCTCGATCTAAGCGCCTGTCCGAGCCCCGGCGTCCGCCACGGCGGGTAGTAGGCCCACGGAGGCGAGAATCGGCTGCCGGAGGGCTGCTTCCGGGCTATACTCCGGGCTACGCACAGGACGACCCCCGGACGACCCGCCGGCCTACTCTTTGACCGGTCCCACAGCGCAGGCCAAGCCATGGTCAAGATCGCCACTTGGAACGTCAACTCGATCAAGGCGCGCCTGCCCAACGTGGTGGCATGGCTGACCAGCGCCAAGCCCGACGTGGCGCTGCTTCAGGAGCTCAAGTGCGTCGAGGCGAATTTCCCGCGGCTCGAGCTGGAGGCCCTAGGCTACAAGGTCGCGGCGAGCGGCCAGAAGAGCTACAACGGAGTCGCGATCCTGTCGCGCGAAGCGATCGAGGACCCGGTCTTCCGCCTGCCCGGCGAGCCGCAAGACGAACAGGCCCGCTACCTGGAGGCCACGACCTACGGCCTGCGCGTCGCCTCGATCTACCTGCCGAACGGCAACCCCGTGGACGGCGACAAGTACCCCTACAAGCTGCGCTGGATGGAGCGCCTCAAGGCGCACGCGCGTCACCTGCTGGACAGCGAGCGGGCCGTGGTGCTGGGCGGCGATTACAACGTTATTCCAGCGGCCGAGGACTGCTACGACCCGAAGGGCTGGGCCGACGACGCGCTGTTCAAGCTGGAGACCCGGGAAAGGTTCCGCGCCATACTCCATATGGGTCTGACCGAGGCCTTCCGGGCGCTGCACGGGCGCGAGCGAGCCTACTCCTACTGGGACTACCAGCGCGGTGCCTGGGAAAACGACGACGGCTTGCGCATCGACCACTTTCTCTTGTCCCCGCAGGCTACCGACCGTCTTACCGCGTGCGAAATCGACCGCGACCCGCGGGGCAAGCCGAAAGCCTCGGATCACACCCCGGTGGTGTGCGAACTGGCGGTCTGACCCGCCGCCGGCCCGGCAACCGAAGGTAAAGGATTATGTTCGAGTATAGGGAGCTCAAGGGCTCGGCCCGGCAGTCGCCGGATACCGGGAGGAGATGTCTTCCGTGAAATCGACAATGACAGCCCGCGGCGCCCGGGTATGAGTTGATGGGGCGCAGCGAGGTCATCGAAGGCGGCTGCCTATGCGGCGCCTTGCGCTATCGGATCACCGGGCCGGTCGGCGAGGCGGTGCATTGCCATTGTGCCATGTGCCGCAGGTCGAGCGGCGCGCCGGTCGTGACTTGGATCAGCGTTCCGGTCGAGCGTTTCACCTTCAGCCGTGGCGAGCCCTCGGTCTATCGTTCGTCGAGCCATGCAAAACGCCGCTTTTGTGGCGGTTGCGGCGCCCAAATCACCTTCTGGTCGAAACATGATCCCGAGAGCATCGACGTAACTTTGGGCACATTGGACCAACCGGAACACCATCCGGCCATCCGCCACATTTGGACCGGCAGTCGTTTGCCTTGGATCCATTTGGACGAGCAGCTTCCCGACTATGCCGAAGAGAGCCCGCCGGACTCCGAGCGCTAGGCCGAGCCATGCCTTTCATACCGCTGCATGACAAGACACCGCGAATCCTGGTCGCACAGCCCTGGATCAATTGGGGGCTGATTGCCGCTTGCTCGTTGGCCTATCTGACGGAATCGAGCGCCGGCGCGACCGCGTTCGAGCGCCTGACGCTGGGTCTCGGCATGATTCCCGCAACCTTGACCGGCCATGCCAGCCTGTCGCCCGAACTCACCTTGGTGCCACCGGCCGCGACCCTGGTGACCTATCAGTTCCTGCACGGCGGCTGGCTGCATCTTCTGCTCAACATGATCTACCTCTGGGTCTTCGGCGACAATATCGAAGACGCCATGGGCCACGGCCGCTACCTGTTGTTCTATCTGCTATGCGGAGTCGTCGCGGGCCTCGCGCAAATCGCCGCGGCCCCGGGACTGACAGCTCCCTTGGTCGGTGCCAGCGGCGCGATCTCCGGCGTATTGGGGGCTTACCTCGTGCTGCACCCGCGGGCCCGGATATTGGTTCCGGTGATCGTCATCCCGCTGTATCTGCCGGCCTATTTGCTGTTGGTATTTTGGATCGGCTTTCAATTCTATGCCGCAACGACCATTCCGACGGCAAGTGGCGGCAACATCGCCTGGTGGGCCCACATCGGTGGCTTCTTCGCCGGCATGGTCTTGATCGTGCCGTTTCGCCACAAGGCCATTCCCCTCTGGGGCAGTCCCGATCTGCCGAGCGGCCTGGAGGTCGCGGTATCCGACAGCCGGCCCGAACGCCGCGAAACTTCGAAAAACGGTGCGCCCGAAGAACCTGGTGCCCGGCCCCAGAAGCGTCGCGGAGGCCCCTGGGACCGCTAACGGCAACCTGGCGGGAGCGAAAGGCTTCGCCCGACCTCCGCGCCGCATCCCGCCCGATCAAGCCTTAGTGTCGAGAAGCTCCGGAAGGGACCAAGGTGCCATCGATCGTGCCTTCTTCGCAGACCCAGTTCATGGCCTGGGTCAGGATCGGCTGGCCGACTTCGCTGGAGACGATCTCGACGAACTCACTCAAGGCAGCTTCGACGTTGTCGGCATGGATATCGCGTCCATGCGCGCGCAGCAGTTTTACCAAAGCTGCTCCATGCGCGATCGAAAGAGCCGCCACACGGGCGTGGTAGGTCTGATCTTTGCCCATATTTTCGAACACTCCTATGCCCCCGATGCTCACAGCCCTCCGGCAATCCAGATAGCCCAACCACGACTAGTTATAATAGACTATATGGATTCTTCTTGTACCTCCGGTATATCCCTTATTCGGAAGCGCGCGAGCTGCTGACTCCAAATGAGACACAATATTTAGTCGCCGAGTCAACTAATACCACAAAATATAGCACAAACGGAAGCCCCTATTGGGGCACTACCCAAGCTGCCATCAATCGCCAAATCCAAGACACCGAATCCCATACCCTCCATGGCGACTTGTCGCGCTCGCGCCAAGCTCGGACCGTGACTGTCGTCACAGCCCCACTGCTCCTCTAACGCGTTGTATTTCCGCCGTTTTATTCTCGCGCGCCTATCAATCCAAGACCGCAGGGCTCGGCATGAGGCGCACGCCGGACCGCAATCGACGGTAGGTCAGCTCGAGGTGATTGACCGGGTTGGGTCCAGGCGCCGCCACGATCAGGATCTCGCGCGCAAGCGATTCGAAATCGGCACGAAAGTGCACCGAGGATTTCAGCACAAGGATCTTTTGTTTCACCGGCTCGACACCCAGATGTCGGAAAATCTCCTGATCGGCCGGCTGCAGTTTGCGCGAGGCGACGACGATCCGGACCCCGCCCAGACGCAGCAGCGCCATCGGCCCAAGCTGCATGCGAGCCCCCCGGTAGAACGGACCGCTGCCGGTGATCCGGCCATCGCCCAAGCGCTCGACGCGGAAGTCGGCATGAAATGGCCGATGGCCTTCCGGACCTGATTTGGCGCCCAACCCGATCGCGAGCTCGGCCCCCTCGCCCACCTCGTGCGCCGCCGCCGCAGCCTCGGGATCGAATAGAATCGCAAGGACCGCGCCCGCAGCCCTCTGGCGCACCAGTTCCTCCAACAACCCGACGGTGTCCGAGTTGGCGCCGGCACCGGGATTGTCCTGAGTATCGGCCAGGATGATCGGCCCGCCGGCCTCGCGCGCGGCCGCAACGGCGTGTGCTACGGCCGCCGTGGGCTGCCAGATATTTGCGACAAACTCGGCCTCCTGGGCACAGGCTTGGTCGTAGAGCGTATCGACGGCCCGGTCCGCCGCCACCTGGCTGGTCGCGTAGGCGAACATCGACGGGCCGCAGTGCCAAGTATCGGCCGGACCGAAGCCACAGGCGAACGACAGGCTCGCGACCTCGCTCCCCTCCGTCGCAGCGAGCTTTTCGTAGAGCCCCTTGGCCGGATTCCGCAGCGTGCAGCCTGAGGTGATGGGGATCAAGAAAGGTAGCTGGCGAAACGCCTTGTGCCGGGCCCGCGAGCCCGTCAGCAGGGCGTCCAGGTGGCGTGCCGCCCGTGCGCCGGTCTCGGCCATATCGACATGCGGGTAGGTCCTGAAGGCGATGAGGGCATCGGCCCGCTCGACCATTTCAGGACTGACGTTGGCGTGCAGGTCGAGGCTCGCCACGAGCGGTCGTTCCGCGCCAATGGCCTCGCGCACCCTTCCGAGCAGTTCGCCTTCGCCGTCCTGCAGGTGTTCGCTCACCATGGCGCCGTGCAGGTCCAGGTAGACAGCATCCAGGGCGCCTGAGGCGAGAAGCGCCTCCAGGTCCTCGATGATCTGGCCAGCGATGCGTTCATAAGCCTCCTCGGTGACCTCGGCCGAGGGCGTGGCGTTGGCCCAGACGAGCGGCAGCAGCTCGTGCCCTTGCTGCCCGGCGGTATCGATGAAGCCGGTGATCGGCAGGTTGATCCCCGCCACCGCGTCGAAGAGCGCCGAACCGCGGGTCAGCCCGGGCCAGCCGCCGGCGCGCGCGAAATCATCATAGGTCGCCTTCGACGGCGCGAAGGTGTTGGTCTCGTGGTGAAAACCTCCGACGGCAATACGCCAGCGTTCCGGCATTCTAGAGAGCCTCCGTATGTTGGGAATGAACGCTGATCAGATGATCGCGTGGCGAACCCTGGCCGAGACCCATTCGCTGACCAGTACCGTGGCAATGATAGCCAGTAGAATGACCGACACCTTGCTCCAGGCAAGCGACATGATCGAGGCGTTGAGCTCGATGCCGATGCCGCCGGCGCCGACCAAACCCAGTATGGTCGACTCCCTGATGTTGATGTCCCAGCGAAACACCACGATCCCGGCAAAGGCGGGCAAGACTTGCGGCACGATGCCGTAGGTCAACACCTGCGGCCCGCCGGCGCCGGTCGCCGTGATCGCTTCCACCTGAGTCGGATCGATCTCCTCGATCGCCTCGTAGAGCAACTTGGCAACGAAACCGATCGAGCGCAGCCCGATCGCGATGATCCCGGCAAATTCGCCCGGCCCGACGATGGCGACCAGCAACAGGGCCCAGATCAGTGAGTTGATCGAACGCGAGGAAACGATGATGAAGAGTGCGATCGGCCGAAGCAAAACCAAACTGGGCGTGGTGTTGCGCGCCGCCAGGAAAGCGACCGGCACGGCGATCACGATCGCCAGGACGGTGCCGAGGGTGGCGATATTGATGGTATCCCACAAGGGCGCCCAGAGGCGTTCCATATAGTCCCAGTTCGGCGGCACCATACGGGCGCCCAGGTCGGCCGCCTGGCTGCCGGCATCCAGCACGAAAAACCATATCGTCCTATCGGAAATCAGCTTGAAGCAGTAGACGAAGATCGACAGTCCGAGCAGCCAGCCGAACCAGATGGCCAGCTGCTTGCCGCGCTCGCGCCGCTGCCAGACCTTGACCTCGCCCTGCTGATGGACCGGCATCACTGCACCCAATTTCGCACGAAGCCGGAGGTGTACTCGACCGCCATCACGATGCCGATAATGACCAGCAAGATGGCCGCGGCCGAATCGAACTCGTAGCGTTCGAAGGCGGTGTTGAGGGTCGCGCCGATGCCGCCGCCGCCGACGATGCCGACGATCGCCGACTCGCGGAAGTTGATGTCCAGGCGGTAGAGCGACAGGCCGATAAAGCGCGGCATCACCTGGGGCTGGACCGCATAGTTCAGCCATTGAAACCAACCCGCGCCGGTCGCCCGCACCGACTCGGCCTGGACCGGATCCATGTCCTCGATATCCTCCGCCAGCAGCTTGCCGAAGAAGCCGACGGTCGCCACGCTCAGGGTGATAAATCCGGCAAAGGGGCCAAAGCCGAACAGCTTCACGAAGAAGATCGCCAGCAGCACTTCCTGAAAGCTGCGCGACAGCGCGACGACGGCCCGGCAGAAATAGTAGACCGGACGCGGCGCGAGGTTGCGCGCCGCGCCGAGGCCCACGGGAACGGAGATCAGGATGCCGACCACCGTCGAGGCGACGGTCATCCAAAGGCTCTCCATGATCCCTTCGAAGATCTCCGCCCAGCGGGAGGCGAAGTCGGGCGGGAAAAAAGCCAGCAGGAAGGCCTGGCCCCGCGGCAGGCCCTCGTAGACCCGCGCCCAGTTGACATCGACTGTGCCGAAGGCGGCCGCAAGATAGACCGCGGCGCCGATCGCCAAGCCCCAGCGCCAGCGGCGATCCTTGATCAGCGGCGGCCGGCTCCAACGCCGCGGGCCCGCCTGAGGGACGGCTAGATCGGCCACGTCAGGTCATGCCCGCCAGGCGGTCGCGGTCCAGGTCCTGGCGCTGCCGCTCTAATTCCAGGCGGACTTCCTCGCCGTCGGCTTCCTCGGCGTCCTCGCCGCCTTTCTGAATTGTCGCCGACCAGTCCTCCGCACCGTAGATCTGGGTCAGAACATCGGCGTCGAGACCATCGGGCGTGCCGTCGTAGACGATCTCGCCCATTTGCAGTCCGACGATCCGCTTGGCAAACAACTGCGCCAGCATGACGTCGTGAATATTGATGATCGCCGGCAGATCGCGCTCATCGCAAAGCTCGCAGATCAGCCGCATGATCTGACGAGATGTTTTCGGATCGAGGCTGGCCGTCGGCTCGTCGACCAGCAACAGCTGCGGGTCCTGTATCAGGGCTCGTGCAATGCCGACGCGCTGGCGCTGGCCACCGGACAGCTCGTCGGCGCGTTTGTCGACCATATCGTCCAGTCCGACCCGTTCGAGCAGGCGAAAGGCTTCGTCGATATCGCTCTGCGGGTACTTGCGGAAATAGCTGCGCCAGAAGCCGACGTAACCCAATCGGCCGGACAGCACGTTCTCCATCACGCTCAGACGCTCAACCAGGGCGTACTCCTGGAAGATCATGCCCATGAGGCGGCGCGCCCGGCGCAAGCCCCGGCTCCCCAGGGCGGTGATTTCGAGATCGCCGAGCACAACCTTGCCGGCGGTCGGCTCGACCAGCCGGTTGATACAGCGAATCAAGGTGGACTTGCCCGCGCCGGAGGGACCGATCAACGCCATGACCTGGCCCTTGGGCACCTCCAGGCTGACGTTCTTCAGCGCCTTGTCGCCCGTCGGGTAGGTTTTGACCAGGTTTTCCAGGCGCAGCATCGACCCCTCCGCGATCTGCGGGTGTTACACCCTCGGTTCGGAGTCGAGCCTACTTGCAGTCGTAGCTGACGCCGTTGGCCTTATCGATCTTGCGGATCACGTTCCAATCCGATTTGTGGTGGATCGAAATGAAGGCATCCTCCTTCTTGAACTCCTTTTTGAGGTCGGATCCGGCCCACGGGAAGGTGAAGAATGCCTGCTTGATCTTCGCCACCACCGTCGGATGGAGGTTGTGGGCATGACCGTAGCCCGTGGTCGGGAAGGTCGCCGATTTGTAGATCGTGCGGATCTTGCTCGCGTCAATCACTTTTCGATCGACCATCCGCTTGAGCACCGAGTTGGCGATCGCCGCTGCTTCGTAGTCCTTGTTGGCGATGCCGAGGATCGAGTTGTCGTGCTTGCCGGAATAGGTCGGCGTGAAATCCCGCTCCGCCTCCAGGCCGAACTCGGCCTTGAGCAGGGCCGAAGGCGCCTTGAAGCCGGAGTTGGAGGTCGGCGAGGTGAAAGCCATGGTCCGGCCCTTGATGTCCGCCGGGCTATTGATCGGGCTGTCGGCCGGCACGATGATTTCCATCTCATAGCCGAAGGAGCCGTCGGCCGAGGCCATCATGGCAAAGGGCACGAAGCCGGCACAGCTCACCGCCACCGGGTTGCCGCCCGTGTTGACGCCCGCGACATGCAGCCGGCCGGAGCGCATCGCCTCGTACTGCGCGGCGTAAGACTGGACCGGGAAAAACTGCACCTTCTTGCCGGTCACCTTCGCCATGTGATCGACGAAACCTTGCCATACCTTGGCATAGACCGCCGGATCCTCGACCGGCGTATAGGAAAAGATGATGGTGCTCGGGTCGACCCACTCGCTTTCGTCAAGCGGCAGGTCGGCGACCAGATCGCCATCGCGGTCGCAATAGAGCTTGTCGAGCGTCCCGCGCGGGCACTCCTCGGCCGCAGCCGGCAAATTCGCCGACGTCAGCCCGGCGAACACAAGCGTGGCCAGAACGCCACGGCAGACAAGTTTAAAATTGAACATAAAACCCCTCCCCCTATCCTCTTGGTGTGGTTTTTCTTGTGCCGGACCCCCGACCGCGAGCGGCCAAAGACGCGGCTATTGCTCAGCCTTTACCTTAGTCCGAAGGCCACCATGGAAGCAATGCGCCGTCTCGATCCTGGCGGATCCGGATGGACGGACCAACAAACTGGCCTCAAGGGCCAAAATGGTCGCAACTTGTTAACCTTCCTATGGCAAGTATTGCCTCATTGCGTTGCAAGTCTCCGGTGTAGGGATCCTACGATTCGGCCATGCAGGTGCTCTTTGTCGACGACGACGAGGTTGTAACCCAGAGCGTACAGATGGTTCTGCAGGAAAAGGGCCACGTGTGCCAAACTGCAGACCTGGGCGCCGACGCACTCAAGCTCGCGGCCAAGAACCAGTACGACGTAATCGTGCTGGATATCGGACTGCCGGACATGGATGGCTTTCACGTCATCCGGCGCCTGAAGATGGACGGCATCAAAACGCCCCTGCTGCTGCAATCCGGTATCGCGGGCCAGGATCTGCCGGCCGAGGCGGCCGCTCTGGGAGTGACCGACTTCCTGGCCAAACCATTCAGCGTCAATGAGTTGATTACACGCATGGAGTCCGTGATCGCGAGATCCGATCAAGGTCCGGCCCAAAGCGGCGAACCGGAGCCGCAGGCCGCATCCATGCCGTCAACCTCCCCCGCCGACCAGTCGTCCCCAATGGACAAGCCCAGTCGCGCGCCCGCCGCCGCTCCGGCAGCCGATCGGGAGAATCCCGCGGATCCTGCGAGCGAAGAGGAAGGCACGAACCGCCGGCGCAGCGAGCGGACGCCAGTGTTCGAAGCGGCCTTGATCACGGACCAAGGTCCGCCGATTCCTTGCGCCATAGTGAACATGTCGGAGATCGGTGCAGCGATCCGAATCTCGGTGCCCGACCAATCCTGCCCCACGCGCTTCACGCTACAGCCGCTCGACGGCCTGCCGCGTCGATGCGAGGTGCGCTGGCGCCGGGACGACCAGATCGGCGTCGAGTTCATCTAGTGCCTCGCGGCTAGCCACAGAAGTGACGCCACAAGGCGCCAAAATCGTCGACGTCTCCGGGCAGGAAGACACCCAGTGATCCTGCGCCCACGAATCTGACGAAGTTGCCACTTCCAGCACCGCTCGGCGGGGCCGCGACCTCGCCGCAGGCAACCGGAACCCCGGCCCGGCGCGAGACGAAGACACTGCGGAACTGGGCGTTCGTGGGGTTTTGCAGGCGGGCAATCAACCGCTCCTTGGCGGCCGCGATCAGCGCGTTGTCCGGTTCCTGAGCCGACGACGCCACCGGTGCCATAACGAATAGTAAAAGCCCCATGGCCAAGCGTTTCCTCATCCCGCCACTCTCCATCGGTGGGGCCATGTTGGCAAACTTGTAACCTTGCGCTGGGAGCCTGTCCGAGTATTGGTCATGGGCTGCATCGGCCAGACAGACGCGCGTGCCAGGAGCGGAGGCGCGGGCGATGCCGTGCCCATCGGCGAGCCTTCGCGACGCGGCACTCGCGTCTGTCCGTGTGGCAACCCTAGGTGTCGCCGTAGACGTGGGTCTCGGCCTTGGCGCCCGGGTGGGTGACCGCGCCCAGATAGGCCGGGCCCACGGTCTGGGCGTAGCGCCAGAGGGCGCCGGATTGGAAGTCGTGCCGACGCGGCTGCCAGGTCTTGCGCCGGGCCGCCAGATCCGCTTCGGAGAGTTCCACCTCGATGGTCCCGGCCTCGGCGTCGATGGCGATCATGTCGCCGTCCTGGAGCAGGCCGATCGGTCCGCCAACGGCCGCCTCGGGGCCGACATGGCCAATGCAGAAGCCGCGGGTGGCGCCGGAAAAACGCCCGTCGGTGATCAACGCCACCTTGCCGCCGGTGCCTTGGCCGTAGAGCGCCGCCGTAGTCGCCAGCATCTCGCGCATCCCTGGGCCGCCCTTGGCCCCCTCGTAGCGGATCACCAGGACATCGCCCTCCTTGTAGGTGCGCGCCTGGACCGCCTGGAAGGCGTCCTCCTCGCAGTCGAAGACCCGCGCCGGACCGCGGAACTTGAGCACCTGCAGGCCGGCGATTTTCACGATGGCGCCCTCGGGCGCCAGGTTGCCCTTCAGGCCGACCACGCCGCCGGTCGTCGAGAGCGGCTTGGCGACCGGGCGCACCACGTCCTGGTCCTCCGGGAAGCTTACCCCGGCCAGGTTTTCGGCGATCGTCTTGCCGGTCACGGTCAGGCAGTCGCCGTGCAGGAAGCCGCCGTCCAGCAGCGCCTTCATGATCACCCCGACGCCGCCGATCTCGAACAGGTCCTTGGCGACGTACTTGCCGCCCGGCTTCAGGTCGGCGATGTAGGGTGTTTCGCGGAATACCCGGCAGACGTCCTCCAGGTCGAAATCGATCCCAACCTCGTTGGCGATCGCCGGCAGGTGCAGCCCGGCGTTGGTCGAGCCGCCCGAGGCGGCGACGATCCTGGCCGCGTTCTCCAGCGACTTGCGGGTTACCACGTCGCGCGGCCGGATGCCCTGCGCCAAGCAGTTCATCACCGCTTCGCCCGAGGCCTCGGCATAGGCGTCGCGGGACTCGTAGGGCGCCGGCGCGCCGGCCGAGCCGGGCAGCGCCAGGCCGATCGCCTCGGACACGCAGGCCATGGTGTTGGCGGTGAACTGACCGCCGCAGGAGCCGGCCGAGGGGCAGGCCGCGCACTCGATCGCGTGCAGCTCCTCGTCGGTCATGCGGCCGGCGGAGTGGGTGCCGACCGCCTCGAAGACGTCCTGCACGGTGATGTCCTTGCCCTTCAGACGGCCGGGCAGGATCGAGCCGCCATACATGAAGATCGCCGGCACGTTGAGCCGCACCATGGCCATCATCATGCCGGGCAGCGACTTGTCGCAGCCGGCCAGGCCGACCAGGGCGTCGTAGCAGTGGCCGCGCATGGTCAGCTCGACCGAATCGGCGATCAGGTCGCGGCTGACCAGCGAGGACTTCATGCCCGCGTGGCCCATGGCGATGCCGTCGGTCACGGTGATCGTGGTGAACTCGCGCGGCGTGCCGTGCTGTGCCTTGACGCCCAGCTTGACCGCCTGGGCTTGGCGCATCAGCGAGATGTTGCAGGGCGCGGCCTCGTTCCAGCAGGTCGCCACGCCGACGAAGGGCTGCGCGATCTCGGCATCGGTCATGCCCATGGCGTAGTAGTAGGAGCGATGCGGCGCGCTGGCCGGCCCGACCGACACGTGGCGGCTCGGCAGCTTCGATTTGTCGAACTTCGGTGCGGTATCCAGCGGCATGGCGCCCTCCTCCGATGCGTTCCCCTCTTTGGCCGCGCAGAATAGCGGGGCGCCGGGCCGCAGACCAAGCCTTTCGTGATGCCAAATCAGGTGTCGATCGGCGCTCCGCTTCACCGCGCCGATCTCGCCCGGTTGCCGGGCTGCGGTCGAGCCGTCTCAGGGCGCCGGGATTTCGACGGCCAGCTTGCGCCGCTCGGCCAACAGGAGGGCGATCAAGGAGGCGGCATAGAGTGCCAGCGCAAGCAGCGCCATCGCGCGAATTCCGCTCACCATGGTGGCGTACTCCACCCAGCCGCCGAGCACGGCGCCCAGGATGTTGGCGCCGATCGCCGGCCCCGCCGCCTCGGAAACCCGGAATGATTGGGCGAAGATCAGGCCGGCGAAATAGATTGGCGAGAGGATGAACAGGGCGTAGGCCACGGATTGTGCGCCGCCGCCGCCCAGAACTAGGCTCGGCTCAAGCCAAAAGCTCAGGAGCAGACAGAGCACCAGCGCCGCGTAGGCCGGTCTCTGGAGATTGATGCGCAGGACCGAAACGGTCAGATTGGCCAGGACGATGAGGGTCAGAACCACGCCGATCGTCACCGCCGAGACCAGCCAGGTCGTGCCGAAAAGCAAGGCCAAGCGATTGATCGCATAGACCTCCATGAGCAGGAAGGCGGCGCCGAGGAAGAACATGTGGCTGTGGAACGGGGTGACGCTGCCCAGGCTCAAGCCGCCGCGACGCAGGAACCAGACCGAGCCCAGCAGCAGCATCGCGATCACCACGATGTAGGCCTGCGGTATGTGGCGTTCCGGCAGATAAAGGAAGGGCCAATCGTCCGACGGCAGCGTCGCGGCCTTCGCCGCACCGGCAAGAGGCGCCTCGAGCGACGCGGAAGCGCCCCGCTGGCAAACGAAAGATTTGTTAACCTCGCCATAACGGGTGAATTTGACAGGTCCGCCGCAAACCAGTTCCAACATGGCGATGAAGCGGCCCTGCAGCCAGCCGGAGTAGTCGGCCGCCGTGACCATGATGTGCCCGCCGGGCCGCAACAGGCGCGCCGCCGCTTGGAAGCTTTCGAGCGTGAAGACGTAATTGTCCAGACGCACGCTGGACATGCCGAGCTGGGTGTGGGAATCGAGCAGACCAAAGACCACGGCGTCGTAGCTGCCCGGCTCGAGACTCCGAAAGGCCCGGCGCGCGTCGTCGATGATGACTTGGACCCGCGGATCGTTGTAGGGCCGTTCCGGATGGTGGCGCCGGCCCATGGCGACGATCGCCGGATCGATGTCCACCGCGTCTACGCGCGAGGCCCCGGCCCTGAGCGCGGCGGCGACATCATTGCCGCTGCCGGCGCCGACCACAAGCACGCGCTCCGGCGGCGCAACTCCGTCGTAGATGCCGCTGTAGTGCGGCGCCGGATTTTCACCCAGCCGCGCGACCGCCTCCGGCCTGAGATCGAGGGCCACCTGGTAGAAGACGTCGGAGATCTGGATCCAGTAGCCGCCATCCTCCATCTGGTGACCGACCAGCTTCTGATAGCGCGACCACACGGTCTCGCCCCGGCTCGGCAGAACAGCGAGCGTGCAGAGCCCGATCAGCACGACCGCGGGGACGATCGCGCGCCGACCCGACAACCAGGCGAGCAGCGGCAGCAGACCGACCAGATACCAGACCCAAGGCGCGGTCTGGAGGTAGCTCAACAGGAAGAACAGCAGAATGCCCGCCAGGCTGCCCAGGATGTTGATCGTATAGCCGGGCAGCCGCGGCACCTGTTCGAAAGCGCTGCCGAGCAACCGTCCAAGCAGGGAGAACATTCCGGCGATCGCGAACAGCGTGGCCACGCAGAAACTTCCGACAAACACCTGCATGACGAACCTGAACAGCGGTTGCACGCCGTCGCCGGCGATCAGCCTGTCGCCCAGAATGAACTCGGAGCTTGCCGCTGCGCCCCAGAAACTCAGGGTCCCGTCGACCAGCAATGCGCCCTGACTGAGGAAAACCGTGAGCGGCAGCAGCCAGAGGATGAACCACAACACGTGGCGGGTGGCGCCCTGGCGCAGGAAGCAGCCAAGTCCCAAACCCAGAAAGCAACTGATCAGGGGAATGTTCTTGTAGAAAGCGAAGATACGGATCTGGGAACTGGCGTAACGAATGAACATGACCTCGATGAACAAGACCACGAAACTGACCAGGAAGAGCGCCAGGTAGGGACGCTTCGCCAGCGCCGCCGAATAGTCCGGCAGGCCCGCTTGGGCGGCGCTCAGCAAGCTCGCCGCGCGACCGCGCAGCAAAAGCATGACCAGCGCCGAGAGCGACAGGGCGGCGCCCGTGGCAACGGCCTGCGCGACGCCGATGTCGTTGATCGCCTCGATCTCCAAGGCCCCGGGGTTCAGCAAGGCTGACGCAGACATGACGGCGCCGAGCCCGAAGCACAACAGGATCCAGAGCCGGATCTGCCCTTTGGCCGCGTTGGCTTCTCCAACAGGTCCCGTGCTAGGTAGACTCTCGGTGCCCGACATGTCGTACGATCCAATGTTCATGCGCTGCGCCGGCGGTGAGCCGGCGGCGCTTTAATGGCCAGTGCCTCAAGGTGCTAAAGCACCGGCCTTAAGGCTGGCTTAACGGGTATCCGCGCGGGCGGCCGTCTTGGCTTATAAATAGGAACCAGGCCAAACGATCTTGGCGAAGGGGAAGTTCATGACCTGCAGACTGTCCAGAACCCCTGTGATCGCAGCCGCTGGCACGCGGCCGCCGGCGCCTTGACGGCCGGGCCTTCGACCTTGGCACGGAGCGCCGAGCGGCCCGGGGAGTTGGCCGTGTGCAATCCGCAGCTCCTCGACCGCCTGCTCGGCTATTTCGAGGACGAGCTCCTACCGGCAACTCGCGATAGCGTCGGTCGCGGCAACAAGATGTTCGGCGCGGGCATGCTGCGGAAGGACGATTGGTCGACGGTGATCGTCGGCACCAATAACGAGAAGGAAAATCCCCTTTGGCACGGCGAAGTCCATGCCATAAAGCTGTTTTACGAATTGGCGGCCGGCGAGCGGCCGAAGCCCGATGAAATCCTGTTCATCGCCAGCCACGAACCCTTTCCGCTCTGCCTCTCGGCGATCGCCTGGGCGGGCCAGGACAATTACTACTACCTCTTCAGCCACGAGGACTCTCGCGACTCTTTCTCCATTGGGCACGACCTAAAAATCTTGAAGGAGGTCTTCAAGCAGGACCCCGGCGGCTACGCACGGGACAACTTCTACTGGACGGGCTACAGCATCACCGACTTGATCGACAATTGCGGCGCGGTGGCCAGGAAGGGCTTCATGGCGCGGGTCGACGCCATCAAAAAGGTCTACGGCGAACTGTCGGACATCTATCAGGCCGGCAAAGCCGACAACGACATCCCGCTAAAGTGATTTCCTGCCCGCTGACAATACTCGGACAGGCGCCAAGGCGGCGACCGGCAGATGCACGAAGCTTCCAGTGGTCAATGCCTGCTGCTAGAGTTTCCGGGCCGAACTGCTACTTTTTTTCATGCCTCGCGAGGGGTTCTTGGAATTGCTCGACTTCGATGCCGCAGTAGACGTGCAACACTATCCCATCACCAAAATGCACGGACCGCGAGGCCAGGCGCTGATCGCCCAGTGCCGGCGCGCGCTGGCCGAGCAAGCGATTTGCGTTCTACGCGGATTCGTGCGCGACGACGCGTTGGCGCGGATGATCGGCGAGGCCGAGGCGGTGGACCGGCTGACCGCCCCGGTCCATGCCTTATGGCACTGAACGAGTACGGCACATTGCGCCGTGTCGCGCTGCGCCACGCCCGCGATGCCTTCCACAGCCGAACGGCTGTCGAGCGACAATGGCGCGATCTCGGCTACCGGGGATCGCCGGATTTCGATGCGGCGGTGGGGGAGTACGACCGCTTTGCCGAGATCATCGCCGAGAGCGGGGCGGCGGTCGAATTTCTGCCCGGCCATGATGACCTGACGCTGGACAGCATCTACTTGCGCGACGCGGCCTTGATTGGACCCGGCGGCGCCGTGCTGTGCAGCATGGGCCGGGAAAGCCGCGCCGCGGAACCGGCCGCGGCGGGCCGGGCGTTCGAACGCCTGCGAGTCCCGGTCATGGGCGCGGTGAGCGGGCCCGGCAGGGTTGAGGGCGGCGACTTCGTCTGGCTGGACCAGGATACCTGCGTGTTGGGCCTGACCTACCGGAGCAACGCCGACGGCGCGGCCCAACTCCGAGATATCTTCGGCTCGGGTGTCACGGTGCACACCGTCGACCTGCCGCACTACAAGGGCCCGGCGGATGTGTTTCATCTGATGTCTATTCTGAGCCCGCTCGACCACGACTTGGCTCTGGTCTACTCGCCGCTCATGCCGATCGGCTTTCGCCGCCGGCTGTTGGACCGTGGGATTTCCCTGGTCGAGGTTCCCGACGAGGAGTTCGAGGCCATGGCCTGCAACGCGCTCGCGCTGGGGCCGCGACGATGCCTGATGGTCGAAGGTTGTCCGGAAACGCGGCGTCGTTTGGAAAACAAGGGCTGCGAGGTCCTGACCTACAAGGGCGAGGAAATCTCCTGCAAGGGCGCTGGCGGCCCGACCTGCCTGACCCGGCCGCTGGATCGCGGCTGAGCGGGCACCGTTGCGGGGAACCCCGGTAGCGGCCAAACACCGCGACCTCAGGCCGGGCTCAAGCGCTCCAACGCCACCGCCACACGGTCGCGCTTTTCCACCAGTTCCGCGCGGCGCTCCTTTTGCTCCTCGACCACCTCGGGCGGCGCCTTGGCGAGAAACTGCTGGTTGGCGAGCTTCTTGTCGATCTTGCCGATTTCGCCATCGAGCTTGAAGGTCTCGCGCCCGAGACGCGCGCGCTCCTGGTCCAGGTCGATGGCGTCGGCCAGCGGCAGGTAGGCGGTCGCCTCGCCGATCACGATCTGCACCGCGCCCTTGGGCACGTCCTTGGCATCCGGGTCGATCCGGTCGAGGCGCGCCAGGCGTTCAACGATCTCGCCCTGCGCCGCGAGGCGGGTCCGTGTCTTGATATCGGCACCCTTCATGAGCAGCGCGAGCTTGGCCGCCGCCGGCACGTTGACCTCGGCCCGGACGGCGCGAACCTCGCTGATCAGGCGGATGGTCCAGTCGATCTCGGCCTCGACCTCCGGATCGGTCAGATCCGCGGCGAAGCTCGGCCAATCGGCGGCGATCAGTAGCTCGTTCCGGCTAGCGCCGACCTGCTCCCAGAGCTCTTCGGTGATGAAGGGCATCATGGGGTGCAGCAGGCGCAGGAGCTCGCCTAAGACCCAACCGGTGGCGGCCCGAGTCTCGGCAATCGCCGCCTCGTCGCCGCGGCTCAGAATCGGCTTGGTGAACTCGATGTACCAGTCGCAGAACTGGTGCCAGGTGAAGTGGTAGAGCAACGCGGCCACGTCGTTGAAGCGATAGGCCGCGAAAGCCTCGTCGAGGCCGCGGGCGGTTTCCGCCAGCTTGCCGACGATCCAACGGTTGACCGGCTGCCGGCATTTGGCTGGATCGAACTTGGGGTCGATCGCGGCGCCGTTCATCAGCGCATAACGGGCCGCGTTCCACAGCTTGGTGCCGAAGTTGCGGTAGCCCTCGATGGTCGATTCCGCCAGCTTTACGTCGCGCCCGGCCGGCGTGGTCAGCGCCGCCAGGGTGAAGCGGACCGCGTCACAGCCGTAGCTGTCGATCAATTCCAGCGGGTCGACGATGTTGCCCTTGGATTTCGACATCTTCTGGCCATGCTGGTCGCGCACCAGGCCGTGGATGTAGACGTCGCGGAACGGTACTTCGCCCATGAAGTGGATGCCCATCATCATCATGCGGGCGACCCAGAAAAAGATGATGTCGAAGCCGGTGACCAGCACGTCACCGGGATAGTAGCGAGCCAACTCCGGCGTCTCCTCCGGCCAGCCGAGCGTCGAGAAAGGCCAGAGCGCCGAGGAGAACCAGGTGTCGAGCACGTCGGCGTCGCGCTCCAGCGCCACCGCCTTGCCGTAGTGCTTGCGGGCGGCGGCCTCGGCTTCCTGCTCGCCCATCTCGACGAAGACCGTGCCGTCCGGGCCGTACCAGGCGGGGATTTGATGGCCCCACCAGATCTGCCGCGAGATGCACCAGGGCTGGATGTTGCGCATCCACTCGAAGTAGGTGTTCTCCCACTGCCTGGGCACGAAACGGGTCTGGCCCTGCTCGACCGCCTCGATCGCCGGCTTGGCCAGCGTCGCCGCGTCGACGTACCACTGGTCGGTCAACCAGGGCTCGATCGCTACGCCGCCGCGGTCGCCATGCGGCACCTTGTGCAGGTGGCGCTCAACCCGGTCAATCAGGCCCTTGGCTTCCAGGTCGGCGACCACCTGCTCGCGCGCCGCGTAGCGGTCGAGGCCGCGGTACTTCTCGGGCACCTGATCGTTCAGCCGGGCATCCCGGTCGAAGATGTTGATCAGTTCAAGGTCGTGGCGCCGGCCGACCTCGAAGTCGTTGAAGTCGTGCGCCGGTGTCATCTTGACCGCGCCGCTGCCGGTCTCCGGATCGGCGTAGTCGTCGGCCACGATCGGTATGCGCCGGCCGACCAACGGCAGAATGACATGCTTGCCGACCAGATCCTTGTAGCGGTCGTCGTCCGGGTGCACGGCCACGCCGCTGTCACCCAGCATGGTTTCCGGACGGGTCGTGGCAACCACGATAAAGCGGTCCGTCTTGCCCTCGATCGGATACTTGAAGTGCCACAGCTTACCCTTGGTCTCGACCTGCTGCACTTCGAGGTCGGAGATCGCGGTGTGCAGCTTGGGGTCCCAGTTGACCAGCCGCTTGTCGCGATAGATCAGGCCCTGCTTGTAGAGATCAACGAAGACCTTGCGCACGGCCAGTGACAGGCCGTCGTCCATGGTGAAGCGCTCGCGCGCCCAGTCGGCCGATGTACCGAGACGGCGCAGCTGGCGCATGATGGTGCCGCCGGACTGCGCCTTCCAGTCCCAGACCTTATTGAGGAAGGCGTCGCGACCAAGGTCGCGCCGATGCAGCCCCTCTTCCGCCAGTTGGCGTTCGACCACCATCTGGGTCGCGATTCCGGCGTGGTCGGTGCCCGGCTGCCAAAGCGCGTCCCGCCCCTTCATCCGGTAATAACGGATCAGGATATCCTGGATCGAGAAGGTCAGCGCGTGGCCGATGTGCAGGCTGCCGGTGACGTTGGCCGGCGGCATCATGATCGTATAGGGCGGCGCCTTGGATTTCGGGTCGGCGGCGAAGGCCTTCGCGCCTTCCCAGCGTGCATAGTGCTTCGCTTCGACCTCGGCGGGCCGAAAGGTCTTTTCCAGCATTGCTGGGATATCCTCTAAACAGATGAGCTTGCTCCGGGTGGCGCGACGGTCCCTCCGGAGGGCGGCTGGAAGCCTAGAGGTCCTCGGCGCGGCGGGCCATTCGCTTGAGTTCTTCGCGTACGACGCGTTCTACCAAGGGTTCCAGATTCTCGTCCAGCCAGCTTTTCAGGTACGGCTCGAGCGTCGCGCGCACCAACGTGTCAAGAGTCTGGGTCGCGCCACCGCCACCTTCGCCTTCAGCCTTTTCCTTCATCAGGGCGCCGGCGAAATCAGCCAGCGTCGAGGTCACCGCGGTATCGGTCTTGGGAGATACCAAGCCACCGGACTGGCCGGCCGAGCGGCCTTCCGTGGCCTCTGTTACGCTTGCCAGGATCGCATCGATTTCCTCTTCTTCGCTGCCTTTCGGATCGGTCCCGGCAGCCGCCTGTTCGACACGCTCGGTAAGCTCGAGAACGCCTTCTTCTGGCATTTGGGTCTCCTCGGTGTCTTGGCCCTCGGGATCATCTTCCGAAATGATCTTACGGATGGAGGCCAAGATCTCCTCCATGGTTGGTTCTCCCTGGCCGCCGGAATCGCTCATCTTCCAAGAGTCCGTTGGCTCGATTTGCCCGGCAGGGTAGCTAGTCTGTATGTATGTAATGTTAAAGTTATGGCCATCGCCTTTCAGAGCCTGTCTTGCCCGAAAACAGCGCAGTTTTACCGCGTTCACCGTCGAGCGCAAGTCTCAGCCGTCAAATCTCACTCTCCGGGAGCGCTGAGACCCAACCAACTATCCCTGACATCACGGTAGTCCGTCACCGGATCGTAGATCTCGACCGGCAGCTTCAGGTTGCCTGCCGTCAGACGGCCCATCGCCGAAAGGACCGCGTATCGCGCGACGATTTCATCGCGCTGGGCACCGACCAGGCTGACTTGCGCGTCGAGCAGTTCCTGCTCCGCGTCCAGCACATCGAGGACGGTGCGGGCACCCACAGCGTTTTCCTGTCGCACCCCTTCGAGAGCGATCTGAGACGACTGGACCTGGGACCGGAAGGAGGAGATCTGGGCTCGGGCCGTCTGGAGATTCTCCCAAGCGGAAATAGCGTTCTGCTCCGCCGAGCGTCGGGATTCGCTGATTTCCAGTCGACGCTGGCTGGCGACCTGCTTGCTTTGACGCACTTGGCTGGAGACCAGCCCCTGCTGATAGAGCGGAATTGTGATCTGGGCCAGAACCCGCGCCGTCTTGACCGTGCTTTCCGTCAAAGCCCCGGTATCCTTGTCGTAGCTGAGCTCGCCAGTCAGGTCGACCTCGGGCAGCAGTTGGCCGATGTTCACGCGAACCTGGTTGGTCGCCGACAGTTCGCGGAACTTGGCCGAAACCAGATCCGGATTGTTGGACATTGCGGCCCGGACAACCTCCTCCTGGCTGCGCGGCAAATCGCTGAGCGCCGCCGGCTGCGTCAGAATGCCGGGGTAGATCCCGACGATCTGCTGAAAGACCGCGCGGCTGGAGGTCAGGGACCCCAGTGACGCGACCCGGTCTGCGGTCGCGCGGGCCAGCCGAGCCTCCGATTGGGCGACATCGGTGCGGGTGATTTCGCCGACGGTAAAGCGGTCCTGCGACGCCTCGAGCTGCCGTTTCAGGACCTGCTCGTTGTTGATATTGAGCTGCAGTATCGACTGATCGCGCCAGACATCGGTGTAGGCCGTGACGGCATTCAATAGAACGTCCTGCTCTGTCGCCACCAGCCGCGCCCGCTGTGCCTGCACGTCGGCTTCGGCCCGCGCCGTGCCGGCCAGGGTTCGACCGCCTCTATAAAGGGGTTGGCTTAACGTCACCTGAGCCTCTAGCGGCGTGTTAGTCTCAGTGCCGGTGTCGCCGATGGGGGTATCGACATTGGTCTGCTGCTGGCCTGCAGAGCCGCTGAGCGTGACCCTCGGCCGCCAGTTGGATAGTGCCTGCGGCACGCCCTCGTTAACCGATCTCAACTCTGCCCGGGCGCCGAGCAAGGTCGGATTGGAGCTGTAGGCCGTCGCCAGGGCTTCGTCGAGCGACTGGGCTGCAGCAGGGGATGCCTGCAGCCACGCGAACGGCAGACCCGCGGCGATCAAAAGCCCGAGAAGCCGGCGCCGGATTCGGTCTTTGCGCGGAACGGTCATGCGATCGCTTCCAGATTGACGGTTGCGCGTTTTCGCGCCGGGCATTTAACCATGATCATGAAAGATGTCCTAACAAAACGCCATCCTGCCCAAAGTCAAAAAACGAAGCCTGCCTCTCGGGTGAATCCGGGCAAATAGGGTGTTGCCGCGTCGAACAACGCGCGGCTGGACACCACGTCGCCGGTGCGCTGGATTAAGCTCGCACGGCCCAGACCCGGCCGATCCTTGACCACCGTTACCAAACGGCCACCATCGATCAACTGATCGCATATTGCCTTCGGCACTTCGGCGACAGAGCCGCCGATAACAATGACGTTGTAAGGCGCCTGCTTTGGATAACCTTCGTCAAGCGGTGCTTCCACGACCACTACGTTGTCGTTGCCTTGATCGCTGAGGATCCGGTCGGCGTCTTCGGCCAAGCGCTTATCGCTTTCGACCGCCACGACGGTGGCCGCCAACTTGGCGAGAATCGCGCTCGAATAGCCGCTGCCGCATCCAATATCGAGCACGATATCGCCGGGCTCAACGGCGGCCTCTTGCAGTAGCCTGGCAAACACCATGGGTTCCATCAAATAGCGACCAGGGGCAATGGCAATGTCTTCATCGACATAGGCCACACCGCGTTTGTCAGCCGGAACGAAAAGCTCTCGAGGTACCGTTTCGAAAGCCTCCAGCAACACCGGGTCCGTCACTTTGTTGGTGCGAAGCTGACTCGCCACCATGTTCGCGCGCGCCGCGCCGTAGTCCAAGTTCGCCCTCCCCTCCGGAATCTTTGCTGCGCCCTTGCGCAGTGAAGAAACAGATTGAGTGCCTGCTTTGTAGGTAAGAAAGGAGCGAAAAACAAGCTAGGAGCCT
>JBFJPL010000049.1:0-30187 GCA_041617155.1 Kiloniellales bacterium | reverse complement strand
TGGCGCGGCGTGATGCCTGGCGCATCACAAGCGCCGCGCAACGACGCCGGGGAGCTCGCAAGGCCGCCCGAAGGGTCGCCTTTGCCGCTTCCTCGGGGCGTCAGACACGCTTGACGATGTGCCGCATCGCCCGCGCGCGCCTTCCTGCCGAGGCAACGGCAAAGGCGATCCTAGGGGTACCATATGTCTGATTCAGACCACTAGTTCCTGATTTTATTTAAAATTGTCCAAGAAATTTTAATCATAAGGGCGTTAGACTGGCTCTGGTGTTCGCTGGGATTTGTTTGATCTCGCCGCGCGCGGCTTCTCGAAGTCTTGGCAACAGCGGTGATTAAGCCCTCGGATTGCACTATGATACGCAATCCTTTGGTGAAGAAATTTACCGGCTGGCTACAATCTGGCGTACCGGGTCGGCGACGGCTCGTTCGCCAAGGACGGCATGGACAAGGTGGAAGGTCCGCCAGAAGGCGTCTGTCACCGTCGGTTCGGAAGTTTGGGTGATGTACCACGAGTTCTTTGGCATAGAGGAGAATCCTTTCTCCATCACGCCGGACCCGCGCTACCTCTACATGAGCAAGGGGCATCAGGAAGCGCTGGCGCACCTGCTTTACGGGGTCAGCGAGAGCGGCGGATTCGTGCTGCTGACCGGCGAGGTCGGCACCGGCAAGACGTCGGTCTGCCGTTGCCTGCTCGAACAATTGCCTTCCGCGGCCGACGTCGCATTGGTTCTGAACCCGCGGCTGAGCGAGACGGAGCTGCTGGCGAACATCTGCGACGAGCTGGGCGTCGGTTATCCGGCCGGGACCCAGAGCCTCAAGGTGCTCGTCGATCTGCTCAACCGGCATCTGCTGGATCTGCATGCCAAGGGGCGTCACGGGGTGGTCATCATCGATGAGGCGCAGAACCTGAGCCCGGACGTCCTGGAACAGGTGCGCCTGCTGACCAACCTGGAGACCGCCAAGAGGAAGCTGCTGCAGATCATCCTGATCGGTCAGCCGGAACTCCATGACCTGGTCAATCGCAGGGAAATGCGCCAGCTGGCGCAAAGAATCACCGCCCGCTACCATTTGAAGCCGCTCAGCCGCAGCGAGACCGTCGCCTACATCCAGCATCGGCTGGCCGTCGGCGGGCTGGCCTCGACACTGTTCAGCCGCGGCGCGATCGCGTCGATCTACCGGCGATCCCACGGCGTTCCCCGGGTCATCAACAGCCTGAGCGACCGTTGTCTGCTTGGCGCCTACGCACAGAACCGCAAGAGCGTGACCCGGGGTCTGGTGCGCCAGGCGGCTGTCGAGGTTTTCGGCAAAAGGCACCGCAGTCACTACCGGGTGGCGGCGGCGTCCTGGTTCGCGGCCATGATGCTGGTCGGGGCGGCGCTGTTTTTTGCCAGCCCGACTGATCGCGCGATGCGCCTGACGACGATTGACGGGCCCGGCGAACCCGCCGCCGAGGCAGGCCATCCAGGGCCCGGCGAAGCCGGCCGACTCGACGCGACGGAAGCCGAGTCTGCGCCGGCTGACCAGGTGCTCGGCGCGATCGTCGATCCCGGCGAAGACACGCCGGCGCCATCGCAGGACCGCGCCGAAGGCACTGCCGCCACCGGCACGGCCGACGGGGCGGCGAAACCACCCGGGGTGCTTCAGTTTCCCCAGCTTCCCGGCGCCGAGAAACAGGCTGCGATAACTCAGCAGATCGGCTTCGATTCCTACGAAGCGCCGGGGCTGAGAGGTGAAAAGGAGCTGTGGGTCCGCGATGCGGTGGAGCGCGTCGTGATGCCCGCCGCCGCGCCGCAATCCACCGCCAAGATCCTCGAAGCGCCGGTCCAGGCGGCGGCGCTGGCGAATCCGGCCGGCAATCTGACGGTCGAGGCGCTGTTGAGCCGGGGCGAGGCGGGCACGGGCCGCGATGCGGCGACCGCGGCGCTGCTCGGCCTGTGGGGCCTGGACCGGGACTACTCGGATATCGATGAGTTCTGCGTCGACGTCGGCGACACCGGCCTCAAGTGCCTGCGCGGCAAGGGGACCTGGGACGACATGTCGGCCTTCGACCGGCCGGCGCTGATCACCTTGGAGGACTCGCTCGGTTGGGGCGGCCCAGTGGTCGTTTCCGCCTTGAACGGTGATCGGGTGACCTTACGGGTCGGTGCGCGGCGGGTTGAAGCGGATGTCGCGAAAGTGAAGTCGCTTTGGTCGGGTGAGTATCTGCTGCTTTGGCGCCCGCCGGCGGTTTACCGCCGCGTCCTGGGTCGGGGTTCGAAAGGCGAGGACGTGCTTTGGCTGAAGCGCCGACTGGCGGAAATCGATGGCTCGGCGAAGCCCGAAGGTCGAACCGCCGTGTTCGACGGCGAGCTCCGGAAAGCGGTGGTCGCATTCCAGGCGAGCCGTGGCCTCAAGCCGGATGGCAAAGTTGGCGCCCACACCTTGATCCATCTGAACAGCGCGGCGGACTTGCCTGAGGTGCCGCGGCTCCGCGAACCCGCTTCCTGACGCGCAACGGCGGCTCTGGCCAGATGTCATACATCCTGAAAGCGCTGAGAAAATCGGAAGCCGAGCGGGCCAAGGGCGCGGTACCGAAGTTGACGCCCCAACACGAGCCGGTAGCGCCACGACAGGGCAGCGTCTGGCCCTGGGTCGCGGTGGCCGCCCTCGTGGTCAACGCGGTGATCGGCGGCGCAGTGCTGTGGCGTTCGGATATCGTGCCGTGGCTGCGGGATATGGGCTATGAGGCTGATAAGGCCGTCGTGGCCGAGTCCAAGCCCGGAAACGCCGGACCAGCCGGTCAAGCCGTGACGGCGGCCGCGCCCGAGGCGGCGGAGCCCGTGCCGGCGCCCGAAGTTGCCGCCGAAGCCGCAGCGAAGCCCACGCCGAGCACGCCGCAACAGCCGATGCCGATTGCAGCCGGGCGCCAGGGTGCCGAGATGCCGAATTCCGCCGCCACGCCGGTTACGGCGGCCGAACCCCAACGCGCCGAAACGCTTGGCGCCGGGACGCCGCCGGCATCGAGCGGCGATATCGCGGCCGGCAAATCGCCCGCGGCGGACTCCGAAGCCGTGGCGGCGCCCGATACCGCGGCGCGCGTCGTTGGCGTCATCGAACCGAAGCCGTCGCCGACGGCTTCCAAAGCGGAGTCAAAGCCGGACCAGGCGGTTCCCATGGCGCCGGTGCCGCCGCGCAAACCAGCCCAGATCGAAAACCTGGCAGCAGTCTTGGCCGCGGCGGCCGATCAAGCCGATCCGCTTGCCGGCGAATCGCCCTGGGACGAAGAGCTGAATGGCACTGACGTATCCCTTGCCGACGACGATCCCCTGCCACCGGAGTTCGCGTCCGACCAGGCGGCCGACCTCTATGAAGGCGTGCCGATGCTCTGGCAGATGCCGCGCGCCTTCCGCTCGCAACTTCCCACTATGAGAATTTCCGTCCATGTCTATTCGCCGGACGAGCCCGGTCGCTTCGTGATCATCGACCGAAAGAAGTACTGGGAAGGCGACAACCTGGTCGACGGCGTGGTCCTGGAAGCGATCGTGCCCGATGGCGTGGTGATGGAATACCAGGGTCAGCAGTTCCGGCTGAGCAGCCGCTAGCGGATCGGCTTCGGCGCCGCTCACACGCCCAGATACCGGGCCTTGAGCTCCGGGTCGGCGGCCAGATCGGCCGAGCTGCCGGTCCAGACCGTGTGGCCCTTTTCGATGATGGTGTGGCGGTCGGCCAGCCGGGTCAGCGCTTCCAGGTTCTTATCGATCAGCAGGATCGCCTGGCCGTCAGCCTTAAGCCTTTGTAACACTTGCCAGATCTCCGCGCGGACCAGCGGCGCCAGGCCCTCGGTCGCCTCGTCGAGGATCAGCAGCTTGGGATTGGTCATGAGCGCCCGGCCGATCGCCAGCATCTGCTGCTCACCGCCCGACAACTGGTTGCCGAAGCTGCGGGCGCGCGCCTCCAGCACCGGGAAAAGCCGGTAAATCGCGGGCAGGGTCCAGTGGGCCTTTCGGTCGTCACGGGGTTGGCGCGCCGTCGCCTTTAGATTCTCCTCGACCGTCAAATTGGGAAACACCTGGCGGCCCTCCGGCACCAGGCCGAGCCCGGCCTGGGCGATCCGGTAAGGCGGCCATCCGGCGATCTCGGCACCGGCGAAAACGATCCGTCCGGCGCTGGGCGGCGTGAGCCCCATGATCGAGCGCACGGTGGTGGTCTTGCCCATGCCGTTGCGCCCGAGCAGGGTGACCACCTCGCCCGCGCCGACCGCCAGCTCCATGGCGAACAGGATCTGGCTGTCGCCGTAACAGGTTTCCAGGCCCTCCACGCGCAGCATCACGGGCCCTGCCCCTCGCCCCGGTCCGCTTCCTCGCCCAGGTAGGCACGGCGCACCTCGGGGTCGCTCCTGATCTCGGCCGGCGAGCCGCTGGCGATCACCCGGCCGTAGACCAGCACGGTGATCCGGTCGGCCAGCTGAAAGACCGCGTCCATGTCGTGCTCGATCAGCAGGATCGCGGTCCTGCCCTCGGTCTTGATGCTGGCCAAGAGATCGATCATGCGCGCCGAGTCCTCCCGGCCCATGCCGGCGGTCGGCTCGTCGAGCAGGAGCGCACGCGGCTCGCCGGCCAGCGCCATGGCGATCTCCAGCTGGCGCTGCTCGCCGTGGGCCAGGGCCGAAGCCCGGATCGCCGCGCGTTCGCCCAGGCCGACCCGGGCGAGCGCCGCCCGGGCGCGCCCGGCCAGCGTGGTCTCGCGCGCGACCGGCCGCCAGAAGCGATAGCTATGGCCGTCGTGGGCCTGGACCGCCAGGGCGACGTTGTCGAGTGCCGAGAACTTCGGGAACAGGCTGGTCACCTGGAACGACCGGCCGAGGCCGCGCGCGGCCCGTGCGTGGGCCGGCAGGTGGGTGATGTCCGCGCCGGCGAAGCGGATGCGCCCGGCGTCGGGGCTGAGCTCGCCGGCGAGCTGCCCGAGCAGCGTGGTCTTGCCGGCGCCGTTCGGCCCGATCACCGCGTGCACCTCGCCGGGATTTAGGGTCAGGCTGACGCGGTCGCAGGCGACCACCGCGCCGTAGGACTTGGCGAGCCCCTCGGTGGCCAGCAGCGGCTCGGTCATGGCCCTTGCCCCGGTCCCGGCCGCTCGACCAGGCTCCAAAGGCCGCCGCGCGCGAACAGCACCACGAGGATCAGGATCGGCCCCAGGACGATCATCCAATGCTCGGTCCAGGCCGACAGCACCTCTTCCAGCAGCAGGAAGGCGACCGCCCCGGCGACCGGACCGTAGAGCCGTCCCATGCCGCCCAAAATGACGATTACCAGAATCTCGCCGGAGCGCTGCCAGCTGAGGAACGAGGGGCTGACGAACTCGGTCTGGTTGGCGATCAGAGCGCCGGCCAGACCGGCCACCGCGCCGGCGATCACAAAGGCGGTCAGCTTGTAGCGGAAGGTCGCAAAGCCGAGCGCCTGCATGCGCCGCTCGTTGTCGCGCGCGCCCATCAGCACCCGGCCGAAGCGCGACGCGACCAGGCGCGCCTTGGCGAACAGCGCCAGCAACACGATCGCCAGCACCAGGTAGTAGAACTGGGTATCGCGCCCCAGGTCGAGCAGGGGCAGGGACGAGCGGCTGAACAGGCTGATGCCGTCCTCGCCGCCGTAGGCCTGGAGCGAGATGAAGAAGAAGAACAGCATCTGCGCGAAGGCCAGGGTGATCATGATGAAGTAGAGCCCGCTGGTGCGCAGGCTGACGAAGCCGATCAGCGCCGCCAGCAGCGCCGAGACCGCCATGGCTGCGGGCCAGGCGAGCCAGGCGCTTTGCGTGCCCTCGATCACGACCGGCCAGGCAATGAGCGGCTCGCCAGTGGTCGCGTGCTGCGCCAGGATCGCCACCACGTAGGCGCCGGCGCCGAAGAAGGCGGCGTGGCCGAAGCTGACCATGCCGCCGTAGCCCAGGATGAGGTTCAGGCTCAAGCCCACCAGGGCGAAGATCAGCACGCGCGTGGCGACCCCGACCACGAAGTCCTGCCCCGCCGCGCCGGCCAGCGGCGGCAGCAGGAGCAGAACGGCTAAGGCCGCCCAGAGCAGGGCGCGGAGCCGGGCGTTGCCGGCGGTCACGCGTCGTGCTCCCCGGTCCTCTCCCATCGGGAGAGGGAGGGCCCCGCGAAGTGGGAGGGTGAGGGCGGGTTGTTGGCAGGTGCCGGGCAACACAGCGGTGCTTTGTTTTTCGCGCCACGCCGTAACCAACGCGCCCTCACCCTCCCACGGCTTCGCCGCGGGGCCCTCCCTCTCCCGAGGGGAGAGGACGAAACGCAACGCCGTCGCATCATTCGAACGGATTTGAAGACGTGTGAATTGGGCAGCTCCTTGGGGAGCGGGAACGCTTCCAACAGGTCGGGCAATGCGCTAGCCATGGGCCGGGAACAGGCCGCGCGGCCGCCAGGCCAGGACCACGGCCATCACGATGTAGATCGCCATGGAGGCCAGCGCCGCGCCCAGTCCGTCGGCCCGGTCGGGCGCCAGGAACAGGCGCAGGAGGGCCGGCAGGAAGGCCCGGCCCAGGGTGTCGACCAGCCCGACCAGCAGGGCGCCGACCAGGGCGCCGCGGATCGAGCCGATGCCGCCGATCACCACGACCACGAAGGCGACGATCAGCACCGGCTCGCCCATGCCGACCTCGACCGCATAGATCGGCCCGGCCATGACCCCGGCCAGCGCCGCCAGCATCGCGCCCAGGCCGAACACCAGGGTGTAGAGCCGCTTGATGTCGACGCCGAGCGCGCCGACCATCTCGCGGTTCGAGGCGCCGGCGCGGATCAGCATGCCGAGCCGGGTGCGGCGCACCAGCCAGTAGAGCAGGGCGGCGACCAGGCCGCCGACCAGGATGATCGCCAGGCGGAAGGCGGGGTAGGGCGCGCCGGGGATGATCTCGACCGTGCCGGCGAGCCAGCCCGGCACGTCCATGAAGAGCGCGCGCGGCCCCCAGATCATGCGCACCAGCTCGTTGAAGAACAGGATCAGCCCGAAGGTGGCCAGCACCTGGTCCAGGTGGTCGCGGTCGTAGAGCCGGCGCAGCGCCACGACCTCGACCGCCATGCCGACCAGCGCGGTCGCCGGCAAGGCGGCCAGCAGGCCGAGCAGGAAGGAGCCGGTCAGGCGCGTGACGCTGGCCGCCACGAAGGCGCCGATCATGTAGAGCGAGCCGTGCGCCAGGTTGACCAGGTTCATGATGCCGAGCACCAGGCTCAGCCCGGCCGCCAGCAGGAACAGCATGACGCCCAGCTGCAGGCCGTTCAGCACCTGCTCGAGGAACAGCAGCACGTCGAGATCGCCCCCTATGATCAGCGAGCCGAAAGGTGCCGCCGATTCCCGGCTTGGGCAACCGATTTCGCAAGCCTCCCGCCTGCGCCATCCTGCCGAGACCGGACCCGTCCAAGATCTTAGGCTGTGGCCGGTTTGAAAATGGCTGTTGGCCTTCGACCCAGGGTCTGTGAATTGTCACAGCCTGGTTCGAGAACGAACTGCGACAAGAGCGTCTTGATTTACATCATCGCGCGCCGTTCGCAAGGCGTGTATATTTACAAAGATAAGGCGAAGGGGCTTCGCCGAGGGGCACTGGGAGGATGGTCCGATGGCACACATCCGGGCCGGCTCGCGAGTATCGACATTCATGGGACAGTAAACCGTCCTGCGGATCCGCCGCGATTCGGCGGGCCGAGGAGTGTCGGTGCTGCCTTTTCAGCCCGAGCATACGAGGGGATGAGCCATGAAAAGATGCACGAGACTTGCCGAACTGGGACGACGGCGATTCCTCACGGGCGGCGCCGCCGCCGTCGGCGCCGCGACCGCTGGCATCGTGCCGCAAGGGGCGGCACATGGGGCCGCGGGGCGAATCAGCTATCCTTCGAACAAGCTGGCCCACATCAAGGAACTGAGGCTCGATCAGCCGCTCGACATCGCCTACCCGGACGACGAGTCGCCCGGGGTTCTCGTGAAACTGGGCAAAGCCGTTCCCGGCGGTGTCGGCCCGGACGGCGACGTGGTCGCCTATTCCGTACTCTGCCCGCACAAGGGCTTTCCCCTTGCCTACAGCGCCGCGGACAAGACGCTCAACTGCCCGGGCCACTACTCGCGCTTCGACTGCGAGATGGAGGGCCAGCAGATCTGGGGCCATGCCAACCAAAGCCTGCCCATGTTCACGCTTCGGGTCGACGAGGCCGGCGACATCTACGCCGAGGGCGTCGACGAGTTGATCTATGGGCGGACCGACAACATGCTGGCGTGAGGGAGGATACCATGACCTACAAGCGAGGGCTGCATCGCCTTCCCATCCCGCCGAAGGATGCGAAGGTGCAGAACGTGACCTGCGATTTCTGTATCGTCGGCTGTGGTTACCATGCCTACACGTGGCCGATCGACAAGGAGGGCGGGATCGCGGCGGGCGAGAACGCGTTCGGCCGGAACCTGGGCCAACAGCAGGAGGCCGAGTCCGAGGCCTGGTACAATCCGGCGATGTACAACATTGTGGAACAGGACGGTCAGCCCGTGCATCTCGTGCTCAAGCCCGACCGGGACTGTGTCGTGAACCGGGGCCTGAACTCGGTGCGCGGCGGGCGCATGGCCGAGACCCGCTACTCGGCGCAGACCGGCACCATGACCGACCGCCTGCTGCATCCGATGGTCTGGCGCTATTCGCAGCTCATGCCGGCCTCGTGGGACGACGCGCTGTCGCTCGTCGCCGATGTGACGCGGCGGGTGATCGAGGAGTGGGGCGAGGACGGCGTCATCGTCTCCGCCTTCGATCACGGCGGTGCGGCCGGCGGTTACGAGAACACCTGGGGCACCGGCAAGCTCTACTTCGAATCGATGAAGATCAAGAACATCCGCATCCACAACCGCCCGGCCTATAACTCCGAGGTCCACGCCACGCGGGACATGGGCATGGGAGAGCTCAACAACGCCTACGAGGACGCCGAGTTGGCGGATACGATCTTCTGTGTCGGGGCGAATTCGCTGGAGAACCAGACCAACTACTTCCTGGCGCACTGGGTGCCGAACCTGCGCGGCACCTCGCTCGACAAGAAGCGGCAGATGATGCCGGACGAGGAGCACGCTTCCGGCAGGGTCATCATCGTCGACCCGCGCCGAACGTTGACGGTCAAGGCCTGTGAAATGGAGGCGGGCAAGGAGAACGTCCTGCATCTCGCGCTCAATCCCGGCACCGACCTGGTGCTGCTCAACGCCCTCCTAACCGAGGTCGTGGCCCAGGGCTGGCATGCCAAGGATTTCATCGCGCAACATGCCAGCGGCTTCGAGGAGGCGCTGGCGGCGAACAAGACGAGCCTTGAGGAGGCGGCCGGCATCACGGGGCTATCGACAGCCGACATCCGGAAGGCGGCGGCTTGGATTGCCCAGCCCAAGAAGGGTGGGAAGTCGCGACGCACCATGATGTGCTACGAAAAGGGACTCATCTGGGGCAACGACAACTACCGCACCAACGCGGCCATGGCGAACCTTTGTTTCGCCACCCACAACGTGGGCCGCGAGGGTACGGGCTGCGTCCGGCTCGGTGGACACCAGGAGGGGTATGCCCGGCCTTCCGACGCTCATGTCGGGCGGCCGGCGGCCTACGTGGATCAGCTCCTGATCAATGGCGAAGGCGGCATCCACCATGTCTGGGCGGTCGACCACTTCAAGTCGACGTTGAACGCCGAGGAGTTCCGTCGGGTCTACCGGCGGCGCACCAACATCGTGAAGGAAGCGATGGAGGCGATCCCCTACGGCGATCGGCAAGCCCAGCTCGAGACCATCGTCAACGCGATTCGTCGCGGCGGTCTGTTCAGCGTCGACGTCGACATTCTGCCGACCCAGATCGGCGAATGCGCCCATGTCATGCTGCCGGCGGCGACGGCGGGCGAGATGAACCTGACCTCGATGAACGGCGAACGGCGTCTCAGGCTGACGGAGAAGTACATGGATGCGCCGGGCGACGCCCTGCCCGACTGCCTGATCGCGGCGCGCCTCGCCAACCACCTGGAGAAGTCCTTCCGGGCGGCCGGCAACGCCAGCACCGCCGACCGGTTCAAGGGCTTCGACTGGCAGACCGAGGAAGACGCCTTCATGGACGGCTACCACAAGCATGCCGGCGGCGGAAAGTTCGTCACCTACGATCGGCTGCGCGCCATGGGGACCAACGGCGTGCAGGAGCCGTGCCTCGGCTTCCAGGACGGCAAGCTGGTCGGTACCTCGCGCCTCTACACGGACGGCAAGTTCGGCACCGCCGACGGCAAGGCACACTTCATGGCCGCGCCGTGGCGCGGGCTCCAGGCACAGGGCCGGGCGGCGCAGCAGGCCAGGTATGGCTTCCTGATCAACAACGGGCGCAAGAACATGATCTGGCAGAACGCCTTCTACGACGTTCGCACGCCCTTTGTGCGGGAACGCTTCCCGGTGCCGCCGATCGAGATGAACCCGGAGGACATGGCGGCGCTGGGCCTGGCGGCGGGCGACCTGGTCGAGGTCCACAATGACGTGGGTTCGACCCAGGCCATGGCCTATCCGGTCGCGACGGCCAAGCGGGGCCAGTGCTTCATGCTGTTCTGCTCGCCGCTCGGCCAGGTCGGCAACGTGGTCAGCGAGCACACCAACGAGCTCATGATCCCGAACTACAAGAACGTCTGGGCGGACATCCGGCGGATCGGCCGGGCGCCCCATGCCGACGAGATCAGCTTCAAGGCCCTGGAATACCCAACCGGCGCCTGATTTCGATCTTGGTCCGGGCGGCACCATGGCGTGCCGCCCCCTTTTTTTGCCTTTGATTGTTATTCGTCGTCGAGGATCTCGGGCCGATGCCTCTGGTTGATGAATGCATCGGTAGGGGCGATCCCTTAGGTAGAAAACCCAATTTACAGTCGCCCGGCCCGGGTAGATTTTCCCTCCTATTGCAGGGCCTCGTGGGCCGGTATGGATCGGCAAGCGAGGCGGCGAACCATGGATAGGTGCCGGCCGCTCGGCGGATTTGGCTCCTAGGCCAGGAAAACAATGCTGATCCGCTCGATTGTTATTCTCTACCTTGTCCTCTACGGATTGACCTTGCTGACCTACTGAGCGGGCCGACCTCGTGAGGTGCCGGGCGCCGTGGCGCAGTGACGCGACTGGGGTCGGTTACCTTGCACGCGATTTGCACTTGCAAGGACAAGTTGGTCGGCAATCCATGGGCGTGGGCGGAGCATTCAACGTCCGGGGTCCCGCAAGTCTCATGCTTGGCAATGGCGGCCTCGGCGCCACTATGGCGGGCACCACCCGGTCACGCAACACCGCTCGCTTGTCGTTCAGGTCTTGCGATCCGGCCATTGCGAGCCTCCGTAACCGGTAACGCAATCTTTAGGGCCGCGGCGCAAATTGGACCTAACGGGTTCGTGTCGGGAGTTCGCTGCTTCCGCGTCGTCTTTGGCGGGCCGCTCTTTTCGCAGGCCATTGGCCACGTAAACCCGGTGCTTTTCGACGCCAGGCACATAGCAGTCGTGTGGATTTAGCATGAAGCATCCGGAACTTTTCCTTGTGCCGATCTTGATGCTTGCCGACTACCTCATGACGTTGATTGGCGCCGTGCTATCGAAGAGGAAGTACGGACAGCACGTCAGGACTGAGCACTACGAACTCAATCCGGTTTGGCAGACAGCTGTCGCCCGGCGCAAATGGTTCAATCCGAAACACCTCTTCTTGGTCGCCGTGCTCACGTCGCTTCTGTTCCTTGTTGGAGAATCCGGCGCGTTCCGCGAGCCTTTTGTCGAAGCTGTCCTCGGCGCCGTTCTGATCATCTTCGGGACGCTGCTCGGCAGGCACCTCTCCAATTTGATAATGTTCTGGCACGTGATCCGGACGCCGGAACAGATTTCGGGGCAGCTGACCATGTCCCATGCGTTGGTCTTGTCGATCTCCATGTATCAGTACCTGGTTGTCTGCGTACCCTTCGTCATAGTTGCGACCTTCATGCCAAGCCCCTTTACGTTCGGCGGCCTGTTCGGGATCGCACTCCTGCTCGTGGCGCACATGGGCTGGATCACGCGAAACAGGCGGCGGGCAAAGGATGCAGCAAAGCCCGTTGCTGGCGACGGTGCCAGCTGAGAACGGCGTCGTCGGTGAAGGCCTTGCCGAGGATCTTGTTGGTCAGGAGGTCGCCGTCCTGCACCGGATGGTCTCAGCCGACGACATAGGCGCCGTAGCCGACAACTTGGCTACGCGGGCCTGCGGTATCGCCGGAATTGCGGAGATCGACCCTGCGCGCGGCGATCCCGTGGGCGCGGGCGGCGGCCAGCAGCCCGGATAGGGGGGCCCGCCCGCAGGCATCGTCGAATCCAATGCGCCGCTCGTCCAGCGCCTCGATCGCCGCGGAGGTCGCCGCATCCTTCAGCCGTGCGGTCTCGTAGTCGTGGTAGTGGCTGAGGTCGGTGCTGACCACGATCAGCGTCTCTTCACCGCCCCATAACAGGTCCAGCACCTCCGCGACCTGCGCGGCGCTCGCCGCGCCGACCACCAGCGGGACCAGCGAAAATTTTCTCAGCAACGTCTGCAGGAACGGCAGATGGACCTCGAGGCTGTGCTCGCCTTCGTGCGCCGACGGTAGGCTGCGGACCTGCGGCAGATGCTCGATCCTCGCCACCGCTTCGGCATCCACCGGCACGACGCCGAGCGGAGTCTCGAAGCCGTCGACGCACGGCAGTGCCAAGCCTTCGAAGGGAACGCGGTGGGCCGGGCCGAGCAGCACGACGCGGGTAATCGCCTCCGCCGCGCCGGCAATCCGCGCGTAGGCGCTGGCCGCGACGGGGCCGGAATAGACATAGCCGGCATGGGGCACGATCAATGCCTTGGGCGCCTCCCCGTCCGGCGCTAATTTCTCTGCCGCTTGCTTCAGATAGCCCGCGATCGCGGCGCTCAAGCTGACCGCATCACGCGGGTAGAACGAACCGGCCACCGCCGGCTTTCTGACCAACCTCGTCGTCCCTGAAACCATATCGGGCCCTCGGGATTCCTGCGCCACCTGCCTTTCGCTGCGCGATTTCGTATTGCGTGCAGCCGAGGCCGATCCTACCTCTTTGACATGGCAATTGAGGAAAGATTTGTCCAGCGCTCGGAGTCGTCCAACGACGGCTGCGACACCGCCGGCGTCGAGGCGCGCTACTGGCATGCGATGGACGATGGGCGGATTCAATGCGATCTCTGCCCGCGCTTCTGCCGGCTACACAACCGCCAGCGGGGCCTCTGCTTCGTGCGCGCCCGCGACGGCGATCGGCTGCTGCTGACGACCTACGGGCGCTCCAGCGGCTATTGCATCGATCCGATCGAAAAGAAGCCGCTCAACCATTTTCTGCCGGGAACGCCGGTACTCTCCTTCGGCACGGCGGGCTGCAACCTGACCTGCAAGTTCTGCCAGAACTGGGACATCAGCAAGTCACGCGAGTTCGACACGTTGGCCGACCAAGCGGCGCCCGAGACGATCGCCCGGGCGGCCCAGGCGCTCGGCTGCAAGAGCGTCGCCTTCACCTATAACGACCCGGTGATCTTCCTGGAATACGCCGTCGATGCGGCCACAAGCTGTCGCGCGCTTGGAATCAAGACCGTTGCGGTGACCGCCGGCTATATCTGCCCCAAGCCGCGCGAAGAGTTCTTTCGCCATATCGATGCCGCCAATGTCGACCTCAAGGCTTTCAGCGAGGCGTTCTATCGCAAGATCTGCGGCGCCGCGCTTGGGCCCGTGCTCGAGACGCTCGAATATCTCAAGCACGAGACCTCGGTTTGGTTCGAGCTCACCACGCTGCTGATCCCCGGGGAAAACGATTCAAGCGGTGAAGTAGAGCGCATGACGCGCTGGGTGGTGGAAAAGCTCGGCCCCGACGTGCCGATGCATTTCACCGCGTTCCACCCCGACTGGAAGATGCTGAACCACCCCTCGACCCCACGGGAAACACTGATCCGCGCCCGCGAGATCGCGCTGAAGAACGGCGTGCGTTACGCCTATGTCGGCAATGTCCACGACAAACGGGCGGACAGCACCTATTGCCACAACTGCGGCGCGACGCTGATCGGGCGCGACTGGTATGTGCTGTCGGATTGGAACCTGACGGACGACGGAGCCTGCACCCAGTGCGGCGAGCCTTGCGCCGGCGTTTTCGAAGGGCCCCGGGGCGACTGGGGCGCCAAACGCCAACCCGTCCGCCTCGCCAATTTCGCGGCGGCCTGACGGCGGCAATGGGTTCGGCGAGGCCTCAGGGTCCCGTTCGGCCCTCCGATCCTCGCCGTGGCCGCCTGCCGGAAGCGCCGTATTTCTCTGATTCAACCAGGTTTCCGAGCAATCAGGCTGGCGAAAGCGATGAAACCGAAAAACTCGCCGTATTCGACGCGACGGCGGGCCTCCTTCTTGAGCGCATCGGCCATCGACGAATCGATCCGGTTCCATCCCACGAGCGCATCGGCTCCCCGATCGAATAACGTTAGCAAGTAGTCCGGTTCAGACGTCTGGACATAGCCGTGGCTATCGAAGCGGCCGATCTGGAACCCCGCGGACTTAGCAAGCGCCGGGAGACGACGCACAAGCCAGCGATCATGAACAAGTGCCGCGATCGCAGCATCCGCGCAGTCTTCCAAGGGGTCATGGTCGCCGATTGCAAATGTGGTGGTCGCGTAGTCGCCATCGAAGATGGCCAAATGCCCGCCGGGCCGGAGAACCCGAAACGCTTCCTCCAGCGCTTTGTCCGGTCCGGGTACATGACACAAGCAGGTATGGAAGATCACCGCGTCGAATGCGGAATTCTCGTACGGTAAGGAGCGCGCGTCGCCCTCTTCGAACTGCAGGTTTGGAATGTCAGCCGCAAGCTCCTGGGCCTTGGCCAAGAATATCGGCGACGGATCGATACCGACGACTTCACCGACATTTGCCCATCGGGCCAAATCGCGGGAGATGGCCCCGGTCCCACATCCCGCATCGAGCACCCGCGCCGTCTTTGGAAAATCGATCCAGGCAAGATACGTCTCCCGCATCGCCTTTTGTTGTGGATCCGCGGCGCGGACCTCCAGTGCATTGATGAGGATCTGGAGGATGTCGGGATCGACCTTGGTGATCTCCGCGTAAAGATCAGGCATGGCTGATCTCCCTCACGCAGGGTGAAACAAACCCCCAGTATGTCCAAGAGGGCAACTGTTGGGAAGCTAGCGCGTTATCCGTTCGAATAGAATCGGCGCCAGCCCGCTCCCCCTCCCGGCCGCCCATATCATACGATCCCGTGGGCGGCCGGGAGGGGGAGCGGGCTGGATCGACTTGCTCGGATAATGCCCTAGCCGGTGGGTTCGCCAAGCGGCCCACTGCCCGGCAAGTGACCGAACGGACTGCCGGGCCCTTTTATTCAAGTCTTGGTGTGCCGATGTGGCAACGGCAGGCCGTTGACCGACGGATTGATCGATCGCGAAACGGGCCGTGGCCGTTTTCGACCACGGCCCGCGCCGGATCACATCTTGCAGTCTGCGGCGTAGGCGTCGGCGTGGTCGGTGAAGGCCTTGCCGAGGATCTTGTTGGTCAGGAGGTCGCCGTCCTTGACCACCTGGCGGACATAGACGTCCTGCACCGGATGGTGGTTCGGGCCGAAGCGGAACTTGCCGCGCACCGACTCGAACTTGGCCGCCTCCAACGCGCCGCGGAACTCGTCGGCCTTGGTGAGGTCGCCGCCGACCGCCTTGAGCGCGCCGCCGATCAGGCGGGCCGCGTCATAGCCCTGGCTGGCGTAGAGCGAGGGCAGGCGGCCGTACTTGGCCTTGAAGTCCTTGACGAAGAGCACGTTGGCCGGATTGTCCAGGTCGTGGTTCCACTGCGAGGAATTGACCACGCCGAGCGCCGCGTCGCCGACCGCGCCCAGGATGGTCTGGTCGAACGAAAAGGCCGGCCCGAAGAGCGGGATCTGGCCGGTCAGGCCCGCCTGATTGTACTGCTTGAGAAACGAGATCCCCATGCCGCCGGGCAGGAAGAAGAAGACCGCGTCGGGCTTGGCGTCGCGCAGCGCGGCGATCTCAGCGGCGTAGTCCTTCTGGCCCAGCTTGGTATAGACCTCGCCCGCGATCTCGCCCTTGAAGTAGCGCTTGAAGCCCTTGAGCGCGTCCTTGCCGGCCGGATAGTTCGGCGCCAGGATGTAAAGCCGCTTGTAGCCCTGGTCGGCGACGTGCTGGCCGACCGCCTCGTGCAGGTTGTCGTTCTGCCAGGCGACGTTGAAGTAGTTCTTGTGGCAGCCCTTGCCGGCCAGCAGCGACGGCCCGGCGTTGGGGCTGATGTAGAAGGCGCCGGCCTTGGTCACCTTGGGCACCACGGCGATCGCCAGGTTGGACCAGACGATGCCGGTCAGGATGCCGATCTTGTCGCGCTCCAGCATGCGGTCGGCCAGCTCGCGGGCCTTGTCGGGCTTGCGGCCGTCGTCCTCGACGATCAGCTCGACCGGTGTGCCGCCGAGCTTGCCGCCTTCTTGCTCGATGGCGAGTTGGAAGCCGTCGCGGATATCGATGCCGAGCGCGCTGCCGCCGCCCGAGAGCGTCGTGATCATGCCGATCTTGACCGGTTCGCCCGCCAGCGCGGGCGCAGCCAAAATCCCGGCGCCGAGCAGCGCCAAGACGAGACGTTTCATGGTTTTTCCTCCCTGGTTCCCCCAGTTTCCGAATTGGCCGCGATCCTAGCGCAACCGGCCCCCGACCGCCAGATTCCCGTGCGCTATGGTTAACCGCCGCCGGTGCCGCATCGGCCCTCTCCCAAGGGACGAGGGGAGCGACCTTGTTTCTGGAAATGGCGGCCGAAATCCTCCGATACAGCCGAGGGAAACAGGGATTAGCTCACTTGTGCTCGGTCAGGCGAAGGCCTTGTAGGCGACCAGCGTGAAGGTGTCCTTGACGCCGGGCAGGGTCTGGACCTTGTCGGTGACGAAACGGCCGATGTCGTCGGCCTCGGCGAGGTAGCACTTGATCAGCAGGTCGTATTGGCCCGAGGTCGAATAGACCTCCGAGACCTGCTCGACGGCCTGCACCGCCTTGTCGGCGACCTCGTAGGCCTTGCCCAGTTCGCACTTCACCATGACGAATATGGTCTGCATGTCCGCTCCTCGCCGTCGCGTGCCCGGGGGCGTCATGATAGCCGATTTGCCGCACAGGCAAACGTTCCAGTTCGAGAAAGTGGTCAACGAAACCGAGTCCGTTGCCAACCCCGAGCCTCACCCTTCGACAGCCCGATTAGGCCATCTCAGGCTCGGCCGTCGAATAGCTTAGGAAAGATCTAGTCGGCCACCGGCATGAAAAAGGCGCCCGGAGGGCGCCTATTCAGCCAAGATGGTAATTGGCTTCCGCTCACGCGCTGGCCGCGAGCTTGACCTCGCGCAGCATGAAGGCCGGCGTGTGGTCGCCGAACGACTTGGTCGGCTGGCTCGGCGCCGAGGTCGGCTTGCTTTCCGCGTCCTTGAGCCGGCGGCCGCGGGAACGGCCCTTGCCGGAACCGTCGCCGGCGGCGGCGGGACGACGTGTCGACCTTGCCGCCTGTTCGGCCGGGGCTGCCCGGATTTCCGGCTCTCGCGGTGCCGCCACCGCGGCTGTCTCAGCCGCTTCGGCGCGGGCGCCCGAGATCAAGACCTCGTCGATCCGGCGGCCGATCAACTTGGTCACCGCGGCCAGCTGTTTACGCTCGCCCGAGGTCGCCAGGGTCAAGGACTTGCCGGAGCGGCCGGCCCGGCCGGTGCGGCCGATGCGGTGGATGTAGTCCTCGGCGTTGACCGGGACGTCGAAGTTGAAGACGTGGGAAACCTTGGGGATGTCGAGGCCGCGCGCCGCGACGTCGGAGCAGACCAGAAGCTGGACCTCGCCGTCCTTGAAGCTCTTCAAGGTGGCCACGCGAGTCGGCTGGGCCATGTCGCCGTGCAGTTCGGCGACCGAGAAGCCGTGGCGTTTCAAGGAGCGGAACAGGATGCCGACGTCGCGCTTGCGGTTGCAGAAGATCAGCGCGCTGGCGATATCCTGCTGGCGGATCAGGTCCCTGAGCGCGGCGCGCTTTTCCTTGGGCAGGCCGCTGACCTTGATCAGGCCTTGCTCGACCGTCTCGGCGGGCGAGGCCGGCGGCGAAACGCTCACCTCCTTGGGGTTGATCAGGAAGGCGTCGGCCAAGCGCCTGATCTCCGGCGGCATGGTGGCCGAGAAGAACAGGGTCTGGCGGATCTTTGGCAACAGGCCGACGATGCGCTCGACATCGGGCATGAAGCCCATGTCGAGCATGCGGTCGGCTTCGTCGATCACCAGGATCTTGGTGTCGGCCAGGAGGATCTTGCCGCGCTCGAACAGGTCGAGCAGGCGTCCCGGCGTGGCGATCAGCACGTCGACGCCGCGCTCCAGCTTCTTCTGCTGGTCGACGAAGGATTCGCCGCCGATCAGAAGCGCCATCGACAGCTTGTTGTGCTTGCCGTACTTCTCGAAACTCTCGGACACCTGGGCCGCCAGCTCACGGGTCGGCGCGATGATCAGCGAGCGCGGCATGCGCGCGCGGCCCCGGCCGGTGGCCAGGATGTCGATCATCGGCACAGTGAAGGAAGCGGTCTTGCCGGTGCCGGTCTGGGCGCAACCGAGAACGTCGCGGCCCATCAAGACGTAAGGAATAGCTTGTTCCTGGATCGGCGTCGGCGTGGTGTAACCCGCGTCCGCGATAGCCTCCAGGACCTCTGGACTTAGTCCAAGATCTTCGAAATTCATGCAGTCCTTAACAACTGGGGATTAACTCGATCATTTTAGGCATAACGCCTGGTACATACTTGGTGCGGCATCATAAGAAAGCAATCTAAACTGTCAACAAAAACCCGATAAATCAAAAATTTAGGCCCCAGGTGTGCCAATACGCAACTTTGTTTGCTATAGATTAAATAGACTTTGCTTTTATTGCCGGTCGAAGTGGGGAACGCCGTGCCGAACCGGGCAAGCAAGAGCTGCCTCGTGGTCGTCGACCTTCAGGAAAAGCTGGCGCCGGCCATCGCGGGCGGCGGCCAGGCGCTGGGCAACTGCCGGCGGCTGATGCTAGCGGCCCGCAAGGCCGGCGTACCGATCCTCCTGTCCGAGCAATATTCCAAGGGCTTGGGCGCCAGCGTTCCGGCGGTGTATGAACTCGTGAAACCGGCCGAGCGTTTCGAGAAAATTACCTTTTCCTGCCTGGGACAGCCGGAATTCGCCCAGCGCCTGGCGGCGCTCGGCCGCACGCGGGCCGTCGTGGTCGGCATGGAGGCGCACATCTGCGTGCTGCAGACCGCTATGGCCTTGATCGGCGCCGGCTACCAAGTCTCCTTGGTCGCGGACGCCGTCGGCTCGCGGGACCCGGCCGACGCCGAGGCGGCGCTCATCCGCCTGGCCCGGGCCGGCGGCTCGGTCGTGCTGACCGACGATCTGCTGCACCACTGGGGCCTTGCGGCCGCATGACCGGCCCCTTGCGGGATAGCGCGGGGTGAGCCGGCCCGTCCCCTTGGCGCTGCTGCCGGGACTTTTGTGCGACGGCGCCCTGTGGCGCGCGCAGGTCGACGCTATGACAGGCCGGGCCGATTCCTGGATCGCGGATTTCACGACCCAGGACGACATCGGCGCCATGGCGCTGAGCGTGCTGAAGGCGATGCCGGAGCGCTTCGCCCTGGCCGGCCTTTCCTTGGGCGGCTATGTCGCGCTCGAGGTCATGCGGCAGGCGCCGGAGCGGGTGACCCGCCTGGCTCTGCTCGACACCTCGGCACGGCCGGATACTCCTGAGCAGACACGCCGCCGGCGCGGATTGATCGGGCTGGCCGAAAAGGGCCGTTTCAAGGGTGTGACGCCCAAGCTCCTGCCGCTGCTGATTCACCCCGCGCGCCTTGAGGAGGCGGCCTTGCCGGCGGAAGTGATCGCGATGGCCGAGCGGGTCGGCAAGGCGGCGTTCCTGAGCCAGCAGAAGGCGATCATGGGGCGGCCGGACAGCCGTTCGACGCTGGTTGGGATCACCTGCCGGACCTTGGTGCTCTGCGGCCGTCAGGACGAGTTGACGCCGCTCGCCTGCCATACCGAACTGGCCGCCGGAATCGCCGACTCGCGTCTGGTGGTGATCGAGGACTGCGGCCACCTCGCGACCATGGAGCGGCCCGCCGAGGTGAGCGCGGCCTTGCAGGCCTGGCTAGCGGCCTGACGGCGTTAAAAAAATTCGACCTCCCGGTCGTTCTGGTTGTTGGAACGCGGCGGGAAGAGGTTGAGCGCGACCTGCCGCATCAACTGCTGGAAAGCCGGGTCGTCCGGACCGCTCGCGCCCGCCAGCGAACCGGCCGCCGTGGTGATCCGCGAGTCCGAGGCGCAGAAGGAGGCCAGCACCCCGATCGCCTGGCCCCACGGGCCCTGCGGCCGGTCGGGCCGGCTGCACAGCTGGGCACCGTTGGCGTGAGGCGCCGGGTTGAACAGCACGACGACACGGTAGGGCGAGCGGTACTCGCCCGGGGCCTTTGTGAAGAAGGGCAACTCGGGTCCGAAATGCGACTCCTCGAAGCTCTTGGTGACGCGGCGGTCCAAGGCTTCTTTGCCGGACGCGAAGGGGTTGCCGACCACCTCGGTCAACATGCCGCCCTTGCCGGCCGCATAGCTCAGTTCGTAGGGCTGGTAGTTGTCCGATACGTAACTGTAGTTGATCAGCGAGCCGCCGCTGCAGGCGGCCAGCATGCCGGCGAGCGCACAGGTCAGGGCCAGGCGCGAAAATATTGTCATCGTGTGTCCCTCAACGAGCAAGGTGCCGTTCTGATGAGCTTTACGATGAAGATTGGCGCCGCGTTCCTCCCAGGCAAGCTATCCGGCCAAAAAAATCGACCGCCGAAGGCGGGTTGACGCCGCCGAAGCCGTTGCGGCGAGGCCCTAAAAGCCAAGTTGGAGTCACACGTCGAGGTGGTCGGCCTCGACGAAGCGGGCGTTTTCCTGGATGAAGCGGAAACGCAGTTCGGGCCGCCGGCCCATCAGGCGCTCGACGGTCTTGGCGCTGCGCTTCTGCTCGGCCCGCGGGTCCGGGTCCTCGCGGTCGGCGATCGCCACGCGCAGCAGGGTGCGGCTCTCTGGGCTCATGGTGGTGTCTTTAAGCTGCTTGGCAGACATTTCGCCCAAGCCTTTGAAACGACCGACATCGACCTTGCCGGGACCCTTGAAGTGCTCGGCCAGTAGCTGCTCCTTGTGACGGTCGTCGCGGGCGTAGATCGTTTCGCCGCCCCGGCTCAGCTTGTAGAGCGGCGGCTGCGCCAGGAACAACCGGCCGTCCTCGATCAGGCCGGGCATCTCGCGGTAGAAGAAGGTCATCAGCAGCGAAGCGATGTGGGCGCCGTCGACGTCGGCGTCGGTCATGATGATGACCCGCTCGTAGCGCAGCTTGTCCGGGTCGAACTGCGCCCGCATGCCGCAGCCGAGCGCCAGCGCGATGTCGGCGATCTCCTGGTTGCCCTTGAGTTTGTCGTCGGAGGCGCTGGCGACGTTGAGGATCTTGCCGCGCAACGGCAGGATCGCCTGGGTCTCGCGATTGCGCGCCTGCTTGGCCGAGCCGCCGGCGGAATCGCCCTCGACCAGGAATATCTCCGTGTTGTCGGAGCGGGTGCTGGCGCAATCGGAAAGCTTGCCCGGAAGGCGCAGCTTGCGGGTTGCGTTCTTGCGCTTGAGTTCCTTGTCCTGGCGGCGGCGCAAGCGGTCCTCGGCGCGCTCGACGAAGCGTTCGAGCAGCATGCGCGCCCGTTCCGGGTGCTCGCTCAGCCAGTGATCGAAGTGATCCTTGATCGTGGTCTCGACCAGCTTGGCGGCGACCGGCGAAGCCAGGCGGTCCTTGGTCTGGCCCTGGAACTGGGGATTATGGATGAACAGCGAGATCAAGGCCATGCCGCCGCCCAGAATGTCCTCGGCGGTGACCTGGGCCGCCTTCTTGTTGGCGATCAGCTCGGCATAGGCCTTGAGACTGCGCAGCAGGCCGCTGCGCAGGCCCTGCTCGTGGCTGCCGCCGTCGCCGGTCGGCACGGTGTTGCAGTAGGAGCTGACGAAGCCGTCCTCGTCGGCCGGCCAGGAAATCGCCCATTCGAGCCGGCCCTCATCGCCCGGGAAGACCGCCTCGCCGGCGAACGGATCGGGCGTCAGCGCCTTGCGGGCGCCGAGGCTGGCTTCCAGGAAGTCCCTGAGCCCGTTCGGGAAGTGCAGGGTATCGGACTCCGGGACCTGGTTTTCCTGTTTCAGCAGTGACTTGTCGCAACGCCAGCGGATTTCGACGCCGCGGAACAAGTAGGCCTTGGAGCGCGCCATGCGGTACAGGCGATCCGGGCGGAAATGACAGGCGTTGCCGAAAATCTTCCGGTCGGGCCGGATCGAAATCGTGGTGCCCCGGCGGTTCTTGGCGGAACCGCTGTGGACCAGCTTGCCGAGCGGCTCGCCGCGGCTGAATTCCTGGCGCCACAGCTTGCGGTCGCGCGCCACCTCGACGACCAGCTCCTCGGAAAGCGCGTTGACCACCGAGACGCCGACCCCGTGCAGGCCGCCGGAGGTGGCATAGGCCTTGTCCGAGAACTTGGCGCCGGAGTGCAGGGTGGTCATGATCACCTCGAGCGCCGACTTGTTCTTGTACTTCGGGTGCGGGTCGACCGGAATGCCGCGGCCGTTGTCGCGCACGGTGATCCTGTCGTCGGCGCCCAGCTCGAGCTCGATGCGCGTGGCGTGTCCGGCCACGGCCTCGTCCATGGAGTTGTCGAGCAGCTCGGCGACCAGGTGGTGAAGCGACTGTTCGTCGGTGCCGCCGATGTACATGCCGGGACGCCGGCGCACCGGTTCGAGGCCTTCGAGCACCTCGATGTCCTTGGCCGAGTAGTCTTTGTCGCTCGGAGGCAATTTCTGGAACAGGTCCTTCATAGCGGTCATTATTGCACCAGGTTGATTATCTATCGTTAATCGGGGCCGAGACAGTTAATCCCTTATGCAGTAGGGTACTACAGCGAAAAACACAATATCTAGTCGGAGGCTGGATAGAATGCCCCACAACCAAGTCGAACCGCGCGGCGAACTCGCGACCCGGACGCTCGCCATGCCGGCCGACGCCAACCCTAGCGGCGACATCTTCGGCGGCTGGGTCCTGGCCCAGATGGACATCGCCGGCGGCATCAGCGCGGGACAGCGGGCGCGCGGGCGGGTGGCGACCGTCGCGGTCGACGCCATGACCTTTCACCTCCCGGTCAATGTCGGCGACGTGCTCTGCGTCTATTCCGATATCGAGCGCATCGGCCGGACGTCAATGACTTTTCACCTGGAGGCCTGGGCCCTGCGCCGCCGCCTGGGCGAGCGGGTCAAGGTGACCGAAGGCAGCTTCACCTTCGTGGCCATCGATGAAGACGGGCGGCCCCGGCCGGTGCCCAGTTCCGAGAAGACGCCATGATACGGATCGCGCTTGCCGCGGCCTTGTTGCTCGCGGCGCAGCCGTCATGGGCGGGCGAGGCGGATGTGGTCGGCGTCCAGGCCGTGCCGCTGGCCGGCGGCACCTGGCGGTTCAACGTGACCGTGGCCCACGGCGACACCGGCTGGGACCACTACGCCGACCGCTGGGAGGTGCTGGCGCCCGACGGCGGCCTGCTCGCCACGCGGGTTCTGCTGCACCCCCACGAACACGAGCAGCCCTTCACCCGGTCCCTGGGCGGCGTGGCGGTTCCGGCCGGCATCGCGGAGGTGACGGTCCGCGCCCATGACAAATTGCATGGCCTGGGCGGGCGGGAAATGACGGTCCAGCTGAAGCGCTAGAAACGCCGACCCGCGCTCGCTTCAGGAAATCGCAAGTTTCCCGTGGTTAACTCGCCGCCGAACGACCTTGTCCAAAGCCGCCCAAGTGCCGCCCGCGAGGAACGCCATGACCTTCGGAGAGCAAACCCTAGTGACGCCCATGCCCCGGGCGGCCGCCCCCGCGGCGGACGGAAAGGTCATGGGGCCCTGGATGACGCTGTTCTTCTCGTTCGTCACGCTGGTTGTCTTCGCCTTGCTTCAGGTGGCGGTTTTCCTCGGCTTCGTCGTGGTGCACTACGCCGGCGACCCGGCTTTCGATCTCAACAGCTTCGTCGCCGAGGTCATGTACGACGGCTTTGTGCTGTCCGTTTCGACCATGGCGACGGCCACGCTCTGTACCGGTTTGATCCTGCTCTATGTCCGTTACGGCAGCCGCTCGACGATCAAGGAATACCTCGCTCTCAAGCCGGTTGCTTGGAAGACCGTCGGCACCTGGTTTGCCGTCATGGCCCTGTTCGTCCTGCTGTCGGACGGCTTGACCTACCTGTTGGACCGACCGATCACGCCGGACTTCATGGTGCGCACCTACGCGACCGCGGGCTTCCTGCCGCTTTTCCTGCTGGCGCTGGTGGTGTTGGGCCCGCTGTTTGAAGAGGTCCTGTTCCGCGGCTTCATGTTCGCCGGCCTGCGGCACTCAAGGGTCGGCAAGCCGGGCGCGATCGTCGTCACCGCCGCACTCTGGGCGGCCATCCACCTGCAATACGACCTCTACGGGATCGCCACGATCTTCGCGATGGGCGTCCTGCTCGGCGTCGTGCGCCAGAAAAGCGAGTCGCTCTATCTGCCCTTCGGACTGCACGCGGTGGTCAACTTCCTGGCCGTCACCCAGGTGGTGCTGCTGAATTAGCGCCCGGCGCCGATAGACCGCGGGCCGCCCCCGCGGAAGAGGCGGCCCGTCAGGCTCTCGATACCTGAGACCCGTTTTCAGGACGAGTAGTACATCTTGAATTCGATCGGATGGGGCGCGGTCTCGTAGGCCAAGATCTCCTCCCACTTGAGTTCGAGATAGCCGTCGATCTGGTCCTTGTCGAAGACGTCGCCGGCCAGCAGGAACTCGTTGTCCTCGGCCAGGGACAAGGCGGCCTGACGCAGCGAGCCGCAGACCGTCGGCACGTCGTGCAGCTCTTCCGGCGGCAGGTCGTAGAGGTTCTTGTCGATCGGATCGCCCGGGTGGATCTTGTTCTTGATGCCGTCCAGGCCGGCCATCAGCATGGCCGCGAAGGCCAGGTAGGGGTTAGCGGTCGGATCCGGGAAGCGCACCTCGACCCGCTTGGCCTTGGGGCTCGCGCCATAGGGGATGCGGCAGGAAGCCGAACGGTTGCGCCCGGAGTAGGCCAGCAGCACCGGCGCCTCGTAGCCGGGGACCAGCCGCTTGTAGCTGTTGGTCGAGGGGTTGGTGAAGGCGTTGAGCGCCCGGGCGTGCTTGATGATGCCGCCGATATAGAAGAGCGCCATCTCCGAGAGGCCGGCGTAGCCGTCGCCGGCGAACAGCGGTTTCTCGTTCTTCCAGATCGACTGGTGGGTGTGCATGCCCGAGCCGTTGTCGCCGAACACCGGCTTCGGCATGAAGGTCGCCGTCTTGCCATAGGAGTGGGCGACGTTTTGCACGACATATTTGTAGATCTGCATGTTGTCGGCGGTACGCACCAGGGTGTCGAACTTGATGCCCAGCTCGTGCTGCGAGGGCGCGACCTCGTGGTGGTGTTTTTCGACGGTCAGGCCCATCTCGGCCATGACTGTTACCATCTCGGCCCTGAGGTCGGTCGCGGAGTCGACCGGTGGCACTGGGAAGTAGCCGCCCTTGATGCCTGGCCGGTGGCCGATGTTGCCTTCCTCGATCTCTTCGCCCGACATGTAGGGGCCTTCCTCCGACTTGAAGCGGTAGAAACAGTTATGCATGTCGTTGGCGAACTTCACGTCGTCGAACACGAAGAACTCGGCCTCGGGACCGAACACCGCGATGTCGCCGACGCCGGTGGCCTGCATGTGGGCCTGCGCCTTGAGCGCGGTCGTGCGCGGGTCGCGGTTGTAGGGCTGGCCGGTCTCCGGCTCCAGGATGTCGCAGAACAGAATCAGCTGCGGCTGGGCGGCGAAGGGGTCCATGACCGCTGTGGAAAGGTCCGGCTTGAGCAGCATGTCGGACTCGTTGATCGCCTTCCAGCCGGCGATCGACGAGCCGTCGAACATGATGCCCTCCTCGAGCTCGTCGTCACCGACCGCCCCGGCATACATGGCCAGGTGCTGCCATTTGCCACGCGGGTCGGTGAAGCGGTAGTCGACGTACTTGACGTCGTTCTCCTTGATCATCTTCTGAATGCTGTTCGCGTCGGACATCTTGCTGTTCCCGTCTTTCCTGATGTTGCTCACATTTTGTGGGACCGAGCCGACAAGTGGCGCCGAACGCCGGGGCCGGTCGATGTTTGGGTGGAGAGCGGCCGCCCCTAGACGGCGTCCGCGCCCCGCTCGCCAGTGCGAATGCGGATTGCCTCGTCGACGCTGGTGACGAAGATCTTGCCGTCGCCGATACGCCCGGTGTGAGCGGCCTGCTGAATCGCCTCGACGGCCCGTTCGACCAGGCTGTCCTCGATCACGACTTCGACCTTCACCTTGGGCAGGAAGTCGACCACGTACTCGGCCCCGCGATAGAGCTCGGTATGGCCCTTTTGCCGTCCGAAGCCCTTGGCCTCGGTCACCGTGATGCCCTTGATGCCGACCTCGTGAAGGGCTTCCTTCACCTCGTCCAGCTTGAAGGGCTTGATGATCGCTTCGATCTTTTTCATGTCGTTCCTTTGTTCGCCAATGGCCCCCGCGGTATCCGACCGCCAATATGGCGGATCCTAGCACGAGCCGTGCCAACCGAAAGAATCGGCGTTGATTCATGCCTTTACGGCCAACGAGCGGCGGCAAAGGCCGGTTCGGCGCCAGTTACTGCACATAAATTAGGCAATCCGCCCGGAAAATAGGCGAATTACCGGAAGCTAGACATCGGATAGGTACGCCCTCATCAGCGCCGCCGCCGCGCGGATGTTTTCCGTGCTGTTAGCGTAGGAGATGCGCAGGAAGCCCTCGCCATGGTCGCCGAAGCTGGTTCCGGCAACGGTCGCGATGCCGGCCTCGTCAAGCAACGCGGTTTCCAATTGTTTGGCGCTGCGACCCGTGCCGGTGATGTTGGGGAAGGCGTAAAAGGCGCCGCCCGGCATGCCGCAGCAAAAGCCGGGGATAGAGTTCAGTTCTTCCACCACGACCCGGCGACGGGCGTCGAAGGCGGCGACCATTTCGTGGACCGCGGTCTGATCCCCGGTAAGCGCCGCGATGCCGGCGAACTGCGCCGCGGCGTTGACGCAGGAGTGGGAATTGACCGCCAGCCTGATGGCGCTCTCCAGCAGGCCTTCGGGCCAGACGCCGTAGCCCAGCCGCCAACCGGTCATGGCGTAGGTCTTGCTCCAGCCGTCCAGGAGGATCAGCCGGTCGGCCAGGGCCGGGTAGTGCAGCAAGCTGGTGTGGATCTGGTTGTCATAGAGCATCTGGCCGTAGATCTCGTCCGACAGGACGGCGACCTGCGGATAGGCGTCCAGGCCGGCCACCAAACGGTCGATCTCCTCGCGCGGGGTAACCCCGCCGGTCGGGTTGGCCGGGCTGTTGAGGATCAGCAGACGGGTCGCCGGGCTAATTCGTTCCAGCACCGAAACGGCCGAGAAGGCAAAGCCGTTCTGCTCTTCCAGCGGGATCGGCACGGCGGTCGCGCCGCTGAAGTCGATCAGCGAGCGGTAGATCGGAAAGCCCGGATCCGGGTAGAGGATCTCGGCGCCCGGCTCGCCGAACATCAAGACGGCGAAGAACATGGTCACCTTGCCGCCGGGCACGACGACCACGCGGCCCGGGTCGACCTCGACCCCGAGACGGCTGTGAAGGTCCGCGGCCACCGCCTCGCGCAAGGGCGCGATGCCACCGGCCGGGGTGTAGCCGTGATGGCCGTCGCGCAACGCCTTGACGGCCGCCTCGACGATGTGCGGCGGGGTCTTAAAATCCGGCTGTCCAATGCCCAGGTTGATGACCGACCGGCCCTCGGCTTCGAGCTGGGTCGCGCGGGCGAGCACCGCAAAGGCACTTTCGGTGCCCAAGCGGGCGATGGCGGCGGCGGGTTTCAGCATCGGGCAATGTTTCCAGGGCATGCTGCAAGACGGGCCAAGCCTACGCCGGGCCGGGCGTGCCAAGCAAGGCGCCGGCTGGTATATCCAAGGCCATTTTCCATGACCATTGGTATGGCTTGACGCTGCCGACGGCAAGCGTATACATCGTGTGTATGATCGTGTGTATGGTGGCTGTAGCTCAGTTGGTTAGAGCGCCTGGTTGTGGTCCAGGAGGTCGTGGGTTCAAATCCCATCAGCCACCCCAAACTCACCCTTGTCCATACCGGAGACATAGGTAACAGAACGTACCTATGCCTCGGGTCGCTCACTCGGCCTGCGGCAGGAAGACCAGCCGTGGATCGCATGTGCTGATGACCCACAGCCGTCATTGTCTCGATAGAACAAAGGGTTCCCTGATTAACGAAATATAAATATTATTTATGGTTAATAGAAATCAATATTTTTGTTTCACGTGAAACGCCTGCAGACATTTCATTGCTTTATATATTAGCTTTTTATTAACCAATTCAAAACGACAAGAATAAACTTTGGCAAGTATGCGATTGCCGGGCTTGCGGAAGGGTGAAGGGCCTGCCGACCAGGCCCGCGCCACCCGACCGGCCGTGAAACGAGTGGTCGAATAGACCGGGGGTCAGGTTGCTGCTGTCAAATCACCTCGCTATGGTTTATCAGCCGGAGATGCAGGAAAAATCGCTGAGGAAAGCCGATCCGTGAAACGCTGTGCGGCCCTTTTGATCTGCCTGTCCACGCTTTGGCCCGGACCGCTGTCGGCCACGAGCTTCGAGGACGGGCTGCGTGCCTTCCGGGCCGGTATGCCCGAGCGTGCCCGCGACATCTGGATTCCCTTGGCCGAGGCCGGCGACGTGGCCGCCCAGTACAGCCTCGGCAAGCTTTACGAGCAGGGCGAGGAGCCGGTCGCGCAGGACCTCATAGAGGCCGTACGCTGGTATCGCGAGGCGGCGGCGCAGCGCCTGCCCGCCGCGCAGAACAACCTGGCCCTGATGTATGCCAAGGGGCGGGGCGTGCCGCTCGACCCGCAGCGGGCCATCGAGCTGTGGCGGGCGGCGGCGGACCAGTCCTACCGCTGGGCGCAATACAACCTCGGCCTAGCTTATTTCAGGGGCCAGGGGGTGCCGAAGCACGAGCGGGAAGCGGCGGCATGGTTCCGCAAGGCCGCCGACAGCGATTTGGCCCAGGCGCAGTTCATCATGGGCCAGCTCAAACGCGAGGGTCTGACGCTTCAGCAGGACAGTGGCGTCGCCCTGGCCTGGTATCAACGCGCCGCCGAGAACGGCGATGTGCGGGCGGAGCGTGAGATCAAGGCCCTGGAAGCGGCCGGGATCGTGCCCAAGCAACCGGGACCGCCCGAGATCGAGCCGCGCCAGCTCGCTGCCGGCAAGGCGCGCCCGGCCCCGACCGACGTCAAGGACGCCAGAGCTCCGACGCCGCTGTTCAAGACCGACCCCGGCAAGGCCGCCAACGACAATGGCCAAAGCCTCGTGGCGGCCAAGCAGCCCGGAACCGAGATGGCCGGCCAAAGCCAGCCGGAACCGTTACCGGCCATGGCCCAAGACAACCCGGAGCCGATCAAACGGGAGCCGGCCGCCCCGGTTGCAAAGCCGCCTTCGATGGTCCTACCGGAAGTTAGAGCGGCGGCACCGGCGAAACCCGAGGCCGCCCCCGAACGGCTGGCCACGGCGGTCGCCGAGCCCGAACCGGCGGTCCGCGACCAGCAGGCCGAGGCGCCAAGCACCAAGGCACAGAAGCCGCCAGAGGCTGCTCCGGTCCAGGACGCCGCCCTGCCGGCGGTGCCCGCCGACTCGAACAAGAACGGGCGTTACAGGGCCTGGCTTGGCTCGGCCGACAGCGATGCAAAAGCCGCGAGCCTGTGGGAACAGACGCGCCAGCGCCATCCCGAGCTATTTTCCGATACCGGCGTGGACGTCAGCCGAGTCGACCTGGGCAACGGCAACGCGCTGTTCCGCATTCTGGTCGGGCCGCTCGACAGCCGGCGCGCGGCCAAAGCATTGTGCCAGCAGCTGCGGGCCGCCGAGCCTGGCGCGTTTTGCAAAGTGAAGGCACAAAAATAACGCGGCCAACAATATGCGGGAGGATAGGATGGCGCACGGCGGGTCTCTGAAGGCGCGGCTCAGCTCGGGCGACCGGGCGATCGGCTGCTGGCTCCATCTGCTTTCGCCGACCGCCGCCGAAATCATCTCCCAGGCCGGCTACGATT
>JBFJPL010000048.1:0-30564 GCA_041617155.1 Kiloniellales bacterium | reverse complement strand
GGCGGAGATGGCGGCGAAGCTCGGCGCCATAGGCGCGCATGATGCCGGTGCGAATCATGCGCGTCGCCCAAAGCAGAAGCGCGACGCCGCCGGCAATGTTCAAAAGGAGCTCGAGACCGCTCATGCGCTATATGTCGGTTCAGCCGGCAGCAGCCGCCAGCCGCCGCGTTTCATTGAATCACATTTCTGAACCATATGCCGGCCCGGTATAAAGTTTCCCGAGACCGACAGCAAGCCCGCGCTGAACCGGGCCGGCCGCTCAGGAGGCAGCCTTGGAACGCGCCGCTTTCCGTTCGCTGCTGGCCAGCGGCAGTTTCATGGTCACGTTAGTGCCCTCGCCGAAGGTACTGTCGATCTTCAGCGTCCCGCCGTGCAGATCGACCAGCGCACGGCTGATCGCCAGGCCCAGACCGGTCCCTTCGGTCTGCCGGTTGAGGTCGTTGTCGATACGTTCGAAGGGGCGCATCAGGCGCGGTAGAACTTCTTCGGGAATGCCGATGCCGCTGTCGCTGACCGTGAGCACCAGGCAATCGCCCTGGTGGCCAGCCTCGATCGATACGTCGCCGCCAGCCGGGGTGAACTTGATCGCGTTGGACAGGAGATTGACGATGACCTGTCGGATCGCCTGCTCGTCGATCTCCAACGACGGCAAATCGTCGGTGACCAGATTGTTCAAGGCGATCTTGGCGGCCCTGGCCTGTCCGGCGATGATCCGTGTCGCCTCTTCGACCACTTCGGCGATGCCTTGCCTTGTTCGGTGAAGCTGGAAGCGCCCCGCTTCGATACGCGACAGATCGAGCAGCTGATTGACCAACGACAGTAGATGTTGCCCGCTTGAGCCGATGTCGCCGGCGTACTCGGCATACAGCTTGTTGCCGATCGGGCCCAGACGCTGGTCGCGAAGCAGCTCGGCAAAGCCGATGATAGCGTGCAGCGGCGTGCGCAGTTCGTGGCTGATGATACGCAGGAAGCCGGTCTTGCTGAGGTTCGATTGCTCGACCTCGCGCTTCGCCTGATCCAGTTGTTCGGCCAGTTCGACCGCAGCGGCCGCCTGCGCCTCGAGCTTGTGCTGAACCATCTCCAGTTCGCTGACCGTTTCCTCCAGGCTTCGGCCTCGCAGGATCAGTTCCTGCTCGCGGTTCTTGAGCTCGGTAATATCGGACAAGACCGTTACGGCACCGCCGTCGCCACCCCGGCGCTGGCGAACCAAAAGCCAGCGGCCGTCGCGGTGCCGAACGACGTGGCTGCCTTCGGGCAGACCGTGCTGTTCGGTCCAGGCGTCGATCAGATAATCGAGCGGCAGTTCGCTCCCGTCGAGGACGCTCTCGGCGAATGTCCGGATCACCTTCTGGAAACGGTCGCCCGGCAGCGGCGTCGGCCCGTCGTCATGCAAATCGAGAAACAGCTCGTTGCAAAGCACCATGTGGTCGCTTTGATCCCACATCACCAGACCGTCGGCCGCGCTTTCGAAAGCGCTCCTGAGGCGGAGATGGTCGGTTTTCTGGGTCGTTACATCCTGCCAATGGCCGATCACGCCACCGCCCGGGATCGGGCGCTCCTTGATCTCGAACCAGCGCCCGTCGGTCAGACGCTCGACGATGGGGTCGCGTGTGCGATCCCGGTGCCGGGCCAGGCGCCGTGCGATCCATCCCTCGGCATCCTGGAGTACCTCCTGTCCGGCGATTTCGCCGTTGTCTACCAGCAGGTGAAGGAGTTGTTCGAAGCTGCAACCCAGGAGCTCCTCGACACTGGCAAAGGAACGATAGATGTAGCGGTAGTGCTGATTGCAATAGATCAACCGGTCCGCGGCATCGAAAACCGCGATGCCGACACGCAAGGCGTCCAGCCCTTGCAGTATTGGATCGCAGTCGATCGAATCCCCGTCGCCAGCCATTATCGCCGCCCAAATGAACAGCCAACAGGCAGAGGCCCGGGAAACCTCGGTCCAAGGATCCCCGCTAAGTTGGCTTCACCTCAAGATACTGGCTACCAACAGTTAATTAATACTAAGCACTAACGACTAATTTTACGAAAATCTTAACCATGCTCCAGCGTCGCGTGGGCCGCCCTCGGCCACGCAGACCTGATTGTCAGGCGATGGCCGGGCGGCGCCCGGAGGACCGGCTGGCGAAGTCTTTTCACGGTGCAGTACAGCGGAACTTTTCGGATGAATTCGCCGGGAGGATGGGTCATGCTTGCCCGAGAGATCAAAAGAACCCGACGCTACACGAAAGGAACGCCGCAGGGGTTCAACAACAGGGAGATGCGGATATGAGGCACTTTTTGGTAGGGCTGAGCTTGGCCGCGGCTCTGGTGCTGGGCGGCACCGCAGCGATGGCGAAGACCCCGAAAGACACATTCGTCATAGCGAAGAATATCGACGACATCATATCGCTCGACCCGGCGCAGGTGTTCGAGTTCACCGGCGGCGAGGTGATCGCCAATCTCTACGACCGGATCACCATGTACGAGCCCGAGGACCTGACCAAGCTGGTCGGCGGGGTCGCCGAAAGCTGGTCGTTCAGCGACGACGGCAAGACCATCACGCTGAAGCTCCGTCCCGGGCAGACCTTCCATTCCGGCAACCCGGTGACCGCGGCCGACGTCGCCTGGTCCTTGCAGCGCGTGGTCAAGCTCGATCAGGCACCGTCCTTCATCGTCACCCAGTTCGGCTGGACCAAGGACAACGTCGACCGGCTGGTCCGGGCGACCGACGATGCAACCGTCGAGGTCACGATCACCAAGGATTTTTCGCCCGGCTTGGTGCTCAACGCCTTTTCGGCCGGCATCGGCTCGGTGATCGACAAGAAAACCGCCATGGCGCACGAGAAGGACGGCGATCTGGGCCATGACTGGTTGAATACCAACAGTGCCGGCTCGGGCGCCTTTTCGCTGAAGACCTGGAAGGCCAACGAGGTCGTGATCCTCGAGGCCAACGCGAACTATCGCCACGGCGCGCCCAGCATGAAACGCGTTATCCTGCGCCACGTCCCCGAGCCGGCGGCGCAGCGTCTGTTGCTGGAAAAGGGCGACACGGACATGGCCCGTGATCTGACGACGGACCAACTGGCCGGCCTGCAAGGCAAGGCCGGCGTCGCGATCGACACCTATCCGGCGGCGTTGCTGCAATATGTCGCCACCAACCACCAGCATCCGATTCTGGGCAACCCCAAGGTCGAGGAGGCGCTGCGCTGGCTGATCGACTACGACGGCATGGCCGAGACCTTCCTGAAGGGGACCTGGAAGGTGCATCAGGCCCTTTGGCCCTCTGGCCTCTGGGCCTCGCTGACCGAGCGGCCGTATAAGCTCGACGTCGCCAAGGGCAAGGAGCTGCTCGCCGAGGCCGGCTACGCCGATGGCTTCGAGGTGACGTTGGACGCCTTCAACACCTCGCCGTTTCAGGAGATGGCCCAGTCGGTCCAGCAGACCTTCGGCCAGGCGGGCATCAAGGTGAACATCCTGCCGGCCGAGAAGAAGGCGGTCTATACGAAGCACCGGGCGCGCAAGCACGAACTGATCCTGTCCGGCTGGTCGCCGGACTACGCGGACCCCCATTCGAACGCCGACGCCTTCGCCTCCAACCCGGACAACCGGGACGAGGCCAAGCTGACCGGCGTGCTCGCCTGGCGCAACGGTTGGGACATGCCGGACATCACCGAGATGACGGCCGGCGCGCGGACCGAACTCGACCTCGCCAAGCGGCAGCAGATGTACCTCGATATCCAGCGCGAGGTGCAGAAACGCGGTCCCTTCAACATCATGTTCCAGCGGGTCAATCAAGTGGCCCGCCGCGACAACGTAAAGGGCTTCGTCTCCGGGCCTCTGTTCGATCAGACCTACTATCGGAACGTGACCAAGTAGGCCGCGCTTCCGGGTCGTGGCTGTCGGCACGCCCGAGCAGGTCGGTACGGCGGGAGTAGGCCGCGGCCTGCTCCCGTTCGCGTCCCAGTTGGCGCGCTTGGCAGCCTCGGTCGCGCTCACCTTTCTGGGCCTGACCGCGGTCACCTTCGTCATCGGGCGGGTGGTTCCGATCGACCCGGTGATCGCGGTGGTTGGCGACCGCGCCTCGCAGGCGACCTACGAGCGCGTGCGCCTCGAGCTGGGCCTCGATCTGCCGCTTTACGAACAATACTGGATCTATCTGACCAAGGTCCTGCAGGGCGAATTCGGTGTCTCGGTGCTGACCTCGCAGGAGGTCCTGGACGACGTTCTCCGTTTCTTTCCCGCCACCCTCGAGCTGGCGACCGTGGCAACCATCCTGGGCGTCGTGCTGGGCGTACCCATGGGCGTGGTCGCCGCGGTCAACAAAGGCCGCCTGATCGATCACGTCATCCGCGTCGCCGGGCTGGTCGGCTATTCGGTTCCGGTTTTTTGGCTCGGGCTGGTCGGTCTGCTGGTGTTTTACGCCCAGCTCGACTGGGTCGCGGGACCCGGTCGCCTCGACCTCTACTTCGAGGGCCTCGTCGACCCGGTGACCGGGCTGATCCTGGTCGACGCCGCCATCGCCGGCGAGTGGGAGGTCTTCGACAACGCCCTGTCTCACTTGATTCTGCCGGCCGCCATCCTGGGCTATTTCTCGCTCGCCTACATCGCGCGCATGACCCGGAGCTTTATGCTCGAGCAGCTGACCCAGGAATACATCACAACAGCACGGGTCAAGGGCATGTCGGAGGCCCGCGTCATCTGGCGCCACGCCTTTGGCAACATCCTGGTACCGTTGATCACCGTGATCGCGCTCAGTTACGCCAATCTGCTCGAGGGCTCGGTCCTGACCGAGACCGTCTTCGCCTGGCCGGGCCTTGGCCTCTACATCACGAATTCCTTGTTCAACGCGGACATGAACGCGGTGCTCGGCGGCACCATCGTGGTCGGCAGCTGCTTTATCGCGCTCAACCTGCTGTCGGACCTGCTGTACCGCTTCGTCGATCCGAGGGCGCGATGACCGCGCTCGACGGCACCCACCGAGCAGCCCGACTCAGGGCTTGGTTGATCGCCGACAGCCCGGCATCCGCATGGCAGGCGAAATGCGGGCGCTGGTACCTCTCATGGCTCGCCCTGCGGCGCAATCCGCTCGCCTTCATCGGCCTCTTGATCATCGTCACGCTGCTGCTGACCGCGATCTTCGCGCCATGGATCGCGACTTCATCCGGGATCGAGCAGAACCTACAGGCCCGCCTGTTGCCGCCCGGATTGGCGCACTGGTTCGGCACCGACGAGCTGGGCCGGGATATCTTCGACCGCATCGTTTACGGCGCGCGCATAACGCTCTACATCGTCGGCCTCGTCGGCATCATCGTGGTGCCCGTGGGCTTGGTCATGGGCACCGTAGCCGGCTACGTCGGGGGCGCCATAGACAACGTGCTGATGCGCATCACGGACATCTTTCTCGCCTTTCCGCGCCTTATTCTGGCGCTGGCCTTCGTCTCCGCACTGGGCCCGGGGATCGAGAACGCGGTCCTGGCGATAGCGCTAACCACCTGGTCGCCCTATGCCCGAATCGCGCGGGCCGAGACCATCACCATACGCGACAGCGAATATATCCAGGCCGCCCGACTGCAGGGCGCCTCGGCGCTGCGCATTCTCTATGGCCACATCGTGCCGCTCTGCCTGTCCTCGGTGATCGTTCGTCTGACTCTGGACATGGCTGGAATCATCCTGACGGCGGCGGGTCTCGGTTTCCTTGGACTCGGGGCACAGCCGCCCCTGCCCGAATGGGGCGCCATGATCTCGACCGGCCGCCAGTTCCTGCTCGACCAATGGTGGGTCGCGACCATCCCCGGCATCGCCATCTTCGTCGTTAGCCTGGGCTTCAATCTGCTCGGCGACGGCCTGCGCGACGTGCTCGACCCGAAAAGCAGCGACCGCTGATGGCCGAAGATCCCCTCTTGACGGTCGAAGACCTGCGCGTCGACTTCGAGACCGCGACAGGCGTCGTCCAAGCGGTGCGCGGCGCCAGCTTCCAGGTTGGCCGCGAAAAGCTTGGCATCGTCGGCGAGTCCGGCTCCGGCAAGTCGGTGACCGGACGGGCGATCCTGGGTCTGGTCCCACCGCCCGGCAAGGTCGAAGCCAAGCGGCTGGAATTCGAGGGCACGGACCTGTTGTCGGCCGATCACCGGCAGATGCGCGAAATCCGCGGCCGGCGCATCTCAATGGTGATGCAGGACCCGAAGTTCTCGCTCAATCCGGTCATGAAGGTCGGCCACCAGATCGCCGAGGCCTATCGCACCCACGCCCAGGTCGCGGCCGGGGAAGCCAAGCGCCGGACGATCGAGATGCTTGCCGCGGTACGAATTCGCGATCCCGAGCGGGTGTACGAGGCCTATCCCCACGAAGTCTCCGGCGGCATGGGCCAGCGCATCATGATCGCCATGATGCTGATCCCCGACCCGGACCTGCTGATCGCCGACGAGCCGACCTCGGCGCTCGACGTGACCGTACAGCTCCAGATCCTGGCGATCCTGGACGATCTGGTCAGCGAGCGCGGCATGGGTCTGATCTTCATCAGCCACGACCTCAATCTGGTTGCCTCCTTCTGCGACCGGGTGCTGATCATGTATGCCGGGCAGGTCATGGAGGTGCTCGACGCGCGCGACCTGAAGCGGGCCAAGCACCCCTATTCCCGCGGTCTGCTGAACTGCCTGCCCAGGATCGACGGCGGCCGTGGCGAACTGACGGTCTTGCAGCGCGATCCGGCCTGGTTGGAGGCCAAACGATGATCTGGGTGCACGACCTCAAGGTGACCTTCGGCAAAGGCGCGCATACGGTAAAGGCCGTGCGCGGCCTTTCCTTCCAGGTCGCGGAGGGCGACAGCTTCGGGATCGTCGGCGAGTCAGGTTCCGGCAAATCCACGGTCCTGCGTGCGCTTGCCGGCCTCAATCCCGCTTGGACCGGCCAGGTCGAGATCGCCGGACGGCAACAGGCCGCCAGGCGCGACAAGGCTTTCTACAAGCTGCTGCAGATGGTCTTTCAGGACCCCTACGGCTCGCTCCACCCGCGCCACACGATCGACCGCATACTGGCCGAGCCGGTTGCGATCCACCGCCTCGGCGACGCCGACCGGCGAATCGACCGGGTGCTCGAGGAGGTCGGTCTGGGGCCCGGCTTCCGCTTTCGCTACCCGCATCAGCTCTCGGGCGGCCAGCGCCAGCGCGTTGCGATCGCCCGGGCGCTTGTCCTGGAGCCGCGGATTCTGCTGCTCGACGAGCCAACCTCGGCGCTCGACGTTTCGGTCCAGGCCGAGGTGCTCAACCTTTTGGCCCGCCTGCGCCAGGAACGCGAGCTGACCTACATCCTGGTCAGCCACAACCTGGCCGTGGTCGCGCACATGTGCGAGCGCCTGGCCGTAATGAACCACGGTCGGCTGGTCGAGGAGCTGACCGCCGAACAGCTCAGGGCGGCCACGCCGACCGAGCCCTACACCCGCCAGCTGCTGACCGCCAGTCTGGGCTACGACCGCGCGGCAATCGACCAGTTTGAGGACTTCGAGGCCACGGCCTAGCTTTTCAGTTGCCGACCGCTACGCTGCGCGCGTCGGCGATCAGTTCCGGCACGTTGTCGCCGGTCAGGCTCTCCAGAAAAGCGACCAGCGCCGCCACTTCCAGGTCGCTCAGGCCGAGCGGGTGAATCAGTGGGTCGAGCCCGGCATGTGCTATGGCGCCGCGGTCATAGAAGCGCACCACCGCTTCCAGCGTGGCCATCGAGCCGTCGTGCATGTAGGGGGCGGTTAGGGCCACGTTGCGCAAGCCCGGCGTCTTGAACCGCCACAAGTCGTCGGGCTCGAGCGTCACTTCGTGGCGGCCCAGGTCGCTGGCCGGCGGCAGGCCGATGGTCTCGAGCGTCGCGCGGGAGACCTCGACCCGGAACCCCGGCGCGATCTCAACCGGCACCGCTGCCTGCGCCTTGGGTCTGACCTTGCTGTTGTGGTAGCCGACGCCGGTGTCGTGGAACCGGTGATCGGTGAAGAGCGCATCTTCGTCGTCGATCCGGTGGCAAGCGCTGCAACCGGCTTTGCCCGTGAAGAGGTCGAAACCGGCCCGTGCCTGACGCGACAGCGCCTGCTCCTCGCCAGCGAAGTGCCAGCGGTCAAAGGGCGAGTTGCCGGACAACAGGCTGCGTTCGTAGCTGGCGATCGCATCGCCCAGGCGGCCGATCGTCGGTCCGCCGCCAAACACCGCTTCGAAGCGCCCGGCGTAGTCGGGCAGTGATTCGATCCTGGCGATCACGTAGCCGATCGAGGGGTTGTCCATCTCGACCCGGGCCAGCAGCGGCGAGATGACCTGGGTCTCCAGCCGCGTCTCCCGACCGTCATGAAACAAGCGCTCGGCGTAGGCGACATTGAACAGGCCGGGTGCGTTGCGCCGGAGGCTGCGGCCTTCGGTGCCGATCGGCCGGGCCAGCTCGTTGTTGGTGAAGCCCTGCTCCGGGACGTGGCAGATGCCGCACGACATGGTGCCGTTGCGCGACAGCCGCCGGTCGAAGAACAGCTTGCGGCCAAGCGCGATCTTGGCGGCGCCGGGCGGGTTGTCCGCCGGGATCGGAACCGGCGGCAAGCCGAGCGGCGGCGCGGCCAGACGCGACAGCGCGCGCTGGTCGAACTCCGCACCACGCGCCGCCACGATCGGCACGAGACAGCAGAGCAAGCCGGCCAGGGCCGTATTGTGGAGAACCCGCATGTCAATTGGTCCTGGCCGCCGACTCCTCGAGCAGCAGGGTGCGGACGTCGGCCAGCAACAGCCGCGGGTCGAGGAACTCGAGGCCGTAGATGTTGCGAATCCGGCCGCGGCGATCGATCAGGTAGACCCGCAGCAGATGGTTGATCACGCCGGACGGGCGCGGCGACAGGTTCTGACCGTAGCCCCGCAGGATCGGCTCGAGTTCGCGTCTCGAGCGCGTGGTGAAGAAGGACCAGGGGCTCTTGCCGGCCGGATCGGTCCGGGCGGCATAGCCGTAGGCCGCCATGGCCTCCGGCGTATCGCGTTCCGGATCGAAACTGAGGCTAATCAGCGACAGGTTGGCCGCCAGCTCGGCATCGGCCGCGGTGGCATAGAAGATATCGTAAAGCGTCGAGGTCGCGTGCGGACACTCGTTCTCGCAGTTCGTATAGATGAAACTGAGCACGACGATCCGGCCGGCCATTTGCTGGCGCAGCGACCGGGGCCGGCCAGAGACATCGAGCACCGTCCCGTCCGCACCCTCGCGGATAACCGGCAGACGGTAGCTGCCCGGCACCGGCGGCGTGAAATCGAACGTCGGCGGCGCACCATCGGGCGACGGCACCTGCGCAACCGCGTCGTGCCCCTGTGCCGAGCCGACGGGCCCCAAGACCAGAGACACGGCGATTAGAAGCGCCGAAGCGCGTGCTCGCCGGCCGTTCGATGGGGTCATTCTCATACGTCCCCAAAAGGAAGCCGCTCGGGGGCGACGCGCCGGTCGCCCCCTCTGCCGTCAGCTACCGTAAAGCTTGCTGCTGCCGAACCGCATGATGTGCGGCCGGCCAAGCCCGAGCTTGTTGAAGTCGAGCTGGAAGCGCTCTTTGAGTTCCTTGCCGTCCCAGGTGTAGGCCTTCAGGAACTGTTCGTTGTCGCCGGCCTTCTTGTCCCAGTTGGCGAGCAGCGAAGAGGTGAAGTAGAGCCGCTTGCCGTCCCAGCTCTGGGAGACCATGTTGAGCTGCTTGCCGATCACCTTCTGGTAGACCTGCTTCGGGTTGTGCGGATCGCTGACGTCGAAGGCGCGGACCGTGCCGTCCATGAAGGAATCGATCCACAGCGTCGAGTCATCGGCGCTCAGGCTGATGTCGACCGGCAGCGGGATCGTCGAAGGGTCGCCGATGTCCGCCACCGCCTTGGCCTGCCACTCGCCCGCGTCGTCCTCGTATACCAGCCACAGCTGCGAGGTCAGGGCCGTGGTGGTGAAGGCGTAGTTGCTGCGCGGGCCCCAGGCCCAGCGGATCTCCAGCGGCGCGCCCGGCACATCGAAGACCTTGCGCGGCTTGCGCGTATGCAGATCCCACAGCACCACGGTCTGGCCGAACCGCTGCATGGCCGCCTGGTCCTGGAGCATCTGGCCGAAATCCATCATGTAGTTCGACCACCCGGTGAAGGACGAGGTCAACATGACGTTCTTGCGCGGCAAGGCCCGGATGTCGTAGCCGTAGCCGTCGGCAACCTTCTCGATCGCGGCGCCTCTGGAATCCTTCTGGTCGGGCATCCAATGGGTGGTGATGTACTTGCCGTCGTTGGCGTATTCCACCAGAGCGGTCTTGCCGCCGTGGTCCTTGTCGTTCGACAGGCCGCTGATCATCATGCGCCCCGGCAAGGCGTAGAAGGTGTGCGGCCCGACGACACCACCGGAGGTCTTGACGAAATCGTTGATCGTCCTGACCAGCTTCGGCTTGGCCGGATCGCTTTGAACATCGAAGACGAAGATCTTGCTGCTGTCCAGGCCGCCCACCCAGAGCTGGCTGCGGTCGTCGTTGAAGCCGCCGTGGTGGGCCTCGTGGCGGCCACCGACCGACACGCTGTGGATTACCTGGCCGAAACTGGACGAGCCGTCCTTGGCGTCGACCACGACCAGCTTGTCGGAGCCGTCGCCCATACCATCGACGCCCAGGGTCCAGACGTAGACGTACTCCTCCGAGCCGGTGATCTTCGGCATGTAAGGCGACTGGCAAGTCTCGTCAGCCGCCGCGCCGGACAGGGCCGCGGCGCTCAACACGAGGCCCGCGGCGAACGAACGGCGCAGTGCGCGCCGCGCGCCGGCCGCCCGGCCGGCTATTGAAAGGTCCATAGCTCTTCCCTCCCCATTTCTGGATCCAGCCGAAGGCCGGACCGTCAGGCGGCTAGATTGGCACGGATTGCCGCCGCGCGCACGGGAGAAGCGGCAGTCTTCGACGGACGTCTGGATATGGGCCTTCGACAGGTTGTGTTGGGTGAACACCCGGGTCTGCTGTGGTCAATCCCACACTCGGCATTTTCCGCGACGACTCGGCTCGATTTGTTTGGCCCGGCAGCGGGGCCGGCCCGGCACTTGACGATTTCACCACGTCGCTTCGTTAAATCCGGCAATAGGTCCGCCATGCTCTCCAAGATCAATACTTGGATTGTCGAACGCCTCGCGAGGTCCGCCGGCGACGGACCGACGCACATTGCACTTCAACCCTCCGGGCTGAGGGTGCAAACCGATCGGAATCAATGGGTCGTTTCCTGGACCGCAGTGAAAAGAATTGCCGCCTACACCCGGCCCGCCGGCATCGGCGATTCCATGTCCTGTCCCTGGAGATCGAGGGCCCCGGCGTGCTCGAAATAGGCGAAAACACGACCGGCTGGGAGCGCGTGGTCGAGTAGCTCGGCGCGCATAGGCCGCTCGCGATGAGTCCCCAGGAATGGAAGTCCCGATTGCTGGCCGAGCCATCGGACCCGGTCATCCTCTATGAAGGCCCGGCCGGCGAGCCCGCAGAAGACGACTCTTAGCGAGGATCCGTCCGTGTGCCCGGTTCCGGCGACGCTTTGTCGATCGTCCTTTGACGATCAAATCGCTGGCAAGCCTAGAGCGTCGGGCCAGGTATGGCGAGGGCGTATTCGCTCAGCTGTTCCGTGATGTAGTTGAAGGCCTCGTCGACCGAGTCGGTGCGGAAGAAAAGCTCGACGTCGCCCGGACTGATGGTGCCGTAGCGCTCCAGCGCCTCCAGGTTGATCACCTCGGCCCAGTAGTGGCTGCCGAACAGCACGATCGGCATGCGTTTCTTGATCTTTTCGGTCTGCACCAAGGTCAAGAGCTCGAACAGCTCGTCCAGCGTGCCGAAGCCGCCCGGCATCACGACCACCGCCTTGGCCATGTAGGCGAACCAGAACTTGCGCATGAAGAAGTAGTGGAATGCAAAGGTCAGCTCGCGCGTGATATAGGGGCTGCCCAGCTGCTCGAACGGCAGCGAGATCCCCAAGCCGATGTTGACGCCCTTGGCTTCGGAGGCGCCGCGATTGGCCGCCTCCATGATGCCCGGTCCGCCGCCGCTGCAAACCACGAAGCGACGCTCGCTCTGGTCGAGCCCTTTGGACCATTCGGTCAGCCGCTTAGCCAGCTCTCTGGTCGCCTCGTAATAGGCCGAGAGCTCGTAGCGCATCTCGGCCGCGGCGACATCGCCGCCGTCCGCTTTCGCGGCTTCCAATTCGGCCCCAGCGACGTCGCGCGGCCTGATGCGCGCGGAACCGAAGAAGATGATGGTATCATCGATCTTGTAGTGCTCGAAGCGGCTACGCGGTTCCAGGTACTCCGAAAGAATGCGCAACGGCCGGGCGGCCGCGCTGCCCATGAAGTTCGGGTTCTTATAGGCCTGAGCCGGATCGTCTGATTTGTCGCTCATGGTGCACAAGGTCCGTCTTTGACTGGCCGTGGTAGGCCAGGGAACGGCAACTTATCAATCTCTTGCGACGAGACTTCAAGGACCTCGAACGTAAATGGGCCCCGCCCAGGGAAGGAAAGGCGGGGCCCGAACACGCAAAGGAGGCCCAGAGGCCATGGGTTGTCGACCCCTGGAACGTTCAACCTAGCCGTCAAATCCTTACAGAGTCCTAATTTAGCTACGGAAAATTCCCGATGGGAGGCCTATATCGAGGCGAGACCCGGACCGAGTCGGATCGCGGGACTTTGGTTCCGGGGCGACGGGGAGCTGCATGATGATCGAGATCGTGATCGAACGTTGGACCAACGCGAACGGCCGCACCGATTACCTCTGGTCGTTGTGGCAGGACGGCGGCCGGGTGCAGGTCGGCAACAAGCATGAAACGTCGGACGAGGCGGAGGACGAAGCGCTTGGATTCTGTCGGCGCGCCCTGGGTGCGGATCCTGACCGGATGACCCGCTTGTGAGCTCCGAACCTCGGGAGCCCAGGCCACGTCGCGAACCGATATTCAACGCACCGCCCGGCACCTTGTCGATCTGCGGTGTTTTGGTCGTCGGCCACGTGCTGTTCCGTTTGATGGGTCACGTATGGCAAGCCATCGCGCTGGACACCTTCGCCTTCGCGCCCAGCAATTTTTTTGCACAGTTCGATGGCCAGGGATCCGGCCTCTCGCCCATGGTCATGCTGTCGCTCGTCACGCACGCTTTCCTGCACGTCGATTTCGTCCACCTCGCCCTCAATACCGGGTTGCTGCTCGCCTTCGGGACAGCCGTCGAGCGGCGCATCGGGACGCTTCGCTTCTTCATCCTGTTCGCCAGTTGCGCCGCGGCCGGCGCCTTGGCGGAGACGATCGCGGGTCACCGCGTTCCGGTCCAGCTCATCGGCGCATCGGGCGCGGTCTACGGGATGATGGCGGCGGCGGTGCCGATCATGTTCCGCCGCGGCCAGCCCGACCGGTTCCGCCGGTCGCTGGAATTCGTCGCCATCATCATGGGTCTCAACCTGATCTTCGCCCTGGTCGGGTTCGGCGACTTCCTGGCCGGCGCGCAGATCGCCTGGCGTGCCCATGTCGGCGGTTTCGTCGCCGGCTTGGCCCTGATCTTCGTCTTGACGCCCAAACGGAAGATCCGTCGGGCGCCATGACCTGCCGGTCGCCCGGCCACCGGCTAGCCGCCGAGCAAGCCGTTCTCGCGGACCATGGCAAAGAGGATCAGGGCCACCACGCCGGCGGCCACGCCAGGCAGAATCTGGCGCCGCCAGCCGAAATAGACGGCAAAGGCAATGGCCATCGCCACCAAGCGATCAACAAGCGGGGTTTCGGCCAGCACGCCCAGGGGCATGACCGTCATACGGGCGATCAGCCCGGCCAACATGGCATAGGAAACGCAAGTTACCCACTGGAACAGATCACCTTCGGGATCGATCCGGGCCGATAGAAGAACGCCCAGCGCGCGCCAAACATAGGTCGCGGCAATTGCCGACAGCAGCAGGGGCCAGGCGCTCGAGTCCACGATCACCGCCTCCGTCCGCGCGCCGACAGGATGCGAGTCAACCAGAAGGCGCCGGTGCCGGCAATCAGACCGGTGGCAAGCACCCCCCAATCCGGCGACACGAGATGGAGTAGCGGGCCAAGCAGCGCGCCCATCGCCAAGGCCACGGCGGTGGCGTGGCCACGCATGTCGGCGAAGATCAGCGCGAAGAACACCGGATTGAGAAACACCAGGCCAAAGGTCACCGGCCGTGGCAGAGATCCGGCGGCCAGGTAGCCCGTGGCGGTGCCGATCAGGGCCGCGGTCATGCAGATGCCGCCGAAGACCGCGAAGTAGCGCCGCCGTTCGCGGCCCGACAGCATCGGTGAGACCCTCAGGCCGGCAGCCCAGGTGTTGACCGACAAGAGCTGCACCAAGGCCAGCAACCAGGCGCGCCGCGCCAGCCCGACCTGAAGCAGCGGCATGAAAGAAACCGCCATGGGCAAGAAGCGCGCATTGGCGAGAGAAACCGCCATCACGACCGCGACCGCCTCGCTGCCCGCCGCGTAGAGTTCCGCAAAGGCGAGCTGTCCCGGCAGGCCCCAGACCCCAGCCGTCGAGAGCAAAGCCAGCTCCAGGCCGAGCGCGCTCTCGCGCGCCAATGAACCGAAGCCGGTCATACTGGCCAACAGCACCAGGGACGGCAAACCGAGAGCATCGAGGATCGCGCGCCGCACGACGGCGCGACCCGTCGAACCCGCAGGCATGGGTGATTTTAGCGAGCTATCGGAAATGACCGTCTTCCACAGGCGGAAAAGTTGCGACCCGAGAAAGGGTATAGGGCGATCCGTCAGCCGAGGTCAAAACCCGACATCCGATCCGGGCGGTGAAACACGGCCGGCAGAGGCAAATCGGGGAAACAATTCTCAGAGTGTGAAGTGTTTAACAGCCTCGCTCAGGGCGCGAGCCTAGAATTGGCTTACATGGCGCCGATTGAATTCGGTATCGCTCGTGAAACCTTCAAGTCCGGATCGCAATTTGTGCGATCAACCCAAACGGTTCGTTCCACGAGCCAAATCGGACTTCATGACAACATGCGGCAATCGCACCTGGTCAAATGCGTTGGTATGAGCAACAATAAAAGCCTTCTACCCTTGCCAAGATTGTCATTGGATATCGGGGTCCTGCATCGGCCGGGAATCGGCATCGGCTTCTTTCTGCTCGGCATCACCTGCCAGACGATCATGGAAGCGAATGCCAAATGGCTTGCCCAGGACTATCCCGTCGGGCAGGTCGCGTTTTTCCGTTCGCTTCTGGCGTTTCTGCCGATCGCAATTCTGGTCAGCTTCAGCGGCGGCCTATCAGCGCTGAAGACCGCACGGCTCGCGATGCAGGTGTTGCGCGGCGTGGTCATGACGGCCACGATCCTGCTGTTCTTTGCCGGGCTGAGGTACATGCCTCTGGCCGAAGCCAGCGCAATCATCTTGGCCGCGCCGCTGATCATGACCGCGCTCGCGGCACCGCTGCTCGGCGAGCGGGTCGGCATCGGCCGCTGGTCGGCCATCTGCCTCGGGTTCGGCGGCGTGCTTCTCATCTTGCAGCCGAGCAGCGAGGCGTTCCGCATCGAGTCCCTGCTGCTGGTCGCCGCGGCCCTGTTCTATGCCCTTGCCATGATCGCCACCCGGAACCTCGCCCGGACAGACACGATCTCGTCGATCGTCGTGTACGGCAATCTGATCATCGTCTTGGCCAGCGCGTTGACTCTGCCGTTCGGATGGGTACCTCCGGCACCGGCTGATCTGCAGATATTTCTGCTGATGGGGCTTTCGGGCGGGTTCGGCACCTTCTTCCTGGTGCTTTCATTTCGGTTTGCCCCGGTCAATACCTTGGCGCCGTTCGACTACACCAAGCTCATCCTGGCGATCGGAATTGGCTATCTCGTGTGGCGCGACCTGCCCGGGCTCTGGGTCTGGATTGGCGCGGCCATCGTGGTGGGCGCGGCGCTTTACGTTGTCCACTGCGAGACGGCGAGCGAAAAAACCGGACCGCTCGACCGGCCCGACAACACCATCACCTGACACCGACTCATTGAGATACCGGTTCGAGGCCTCGCCCTGTCAGCCTGAAAAGGGCAGCCCGAGCGCGGTCAGCACTTCCTGGGTGTGCTCGCCCAGTCCGGGCGGCGGTCGGCCAGCGGTGGGGTTCTGCTTGCCCATGGCAATGGGCGACGCCACCGTTCGCGTCGCCACGCCGGGCGGCAGCGTCATCGGCTGAACCAGCCCCAGGTGCTGAACCTGTGGATCGGTCAAGGCGCCCGAATAGCTGTTGATCGGCGCGCAGGGCACGCCCCGTTCGGTGAAGGTCGTGAGCCATTCGGCGACCGGCAGTTCGACGAACTTCTGTTCGAGTAGCAGCTGCAATGCACCACGTTTTGCGGCCCGGTTGGCGGCCGTGGTGAATTTGGGATCGGCGAAAAGCTCCGGTCTTTCGACCACCTGACAGACCGTGTGCCAATGTCGGTCATCGTCGGCCGCCAAGATGAACCAGCCGTCCTTGGCGCGGTAGGCCTGGTGCGGTGCGACCTGGGGATGGGCGGAACCCAGCTTGACCGGATCCCGTCCGCTGCCGAAGTACTCACCGGCCTGGAGCGCCGATATGCCAAGCATGGCGGCCAAACTGGAAACGTCGATATGTGCGCCCGGCGCGCCGCCGCGGACCGCCAAGAGCGCGGCTTCTATGCCGCACACCGCGTAGAGCCCGGCAACAAAGTCCGGCACGGGCACGCCGCATTTCGCCGGCGTCCCCTCGGGGTCGCCGGTCACGCTCATGATCCCGCCGAGCGCCTGGATCATGAGATCGGCGCCGTCCTGCCCGGCGCGCGGTCCGGTTTGCCCAAAAGCCGATAGCGAGCAGTAGACCAGGTTGGGTTTGATGGCCGAGAGGGCCGCATAGTCGAGGCCCAACTTGCCGAGGCTGCCGGGCTCGAGATTCTCGACCACGACGTCGGCCGAGAGTGCCAGATGCCGCGCCGCTTCTCGCCCGCTCGGCGACTTCAGGTCGAGCGCGACCGAGCGCTTGTTCCGGTTCAACGCGGCGAAACTTTCGCTGTAGCCCTGAGTGATCGGCGGCCACTGGCGCAAGCTGTCTCCGCCCTGAGGGTTTTCCACCTTGACGACGTCGGCGCCGAGCTCGGCCAGCTGGAGGCCGCAGAACGGGCCCGAGATCCCGTCGCCAAATTCGATCACCCGTACATCGCCCAGAGGACGCATTCTCCGGACCCCCGCCTATGGCGAAGGCCGGCGGTAGCGACGCATTCCACCCGGGCGCATAAGTTGGCCGGTCAAGCACAGGCCTCGCACCGCGCCTTTCCGGCCAACTCGAACCGCTGCCGTGAAATTCGCCAATATCTCCGACCTTTGGTAGTGCCGCGCATCACGCGTGGCAACGCCGTGCCATGGTGCACCGCCAACGGGATTCGGTCTAGAGAAGAACTCTGGACGCGGGCCCATCACCGGTCGCGCGGTCACCCGCCCGAGCCGAATTCGGCGGCAGAGTTGCGGTGTATCGGTCATCGGCGCGACCGGCGCATGAACCGCCGGACGGGCTAGGAAGATCGATTCTTACGCCACGCGATCAACTTGCTATTGAAATCATCGAAAAAAGACACTTCATTGTCGCGTCTCTCGCGTTCAAGATCTTGAATGACATCCAGGGCCCTCTCATCGTTCCCCGACTTAATCAGAGCATCCGCGAACAAGCCGATGGCGTAGGGGAGTAGCTGGCGGGAACCAGTGGACCTGTACGCGTTCAGCCCCTCCTCTATAAGGGTCAGTGCGCCAAGCTCTTGGGGGTGAGTCGCTAGCCGGCCGTATCCCAACGTAATTTTCGCCCATGAGGTCCAGTAGTCGAATGAATTCTTCTTCGATAGTGAAAGACACGTACTGGCGCTTGCGATCCCGGCCTCGTATTTGCCCAAAGCAAGAAACACCGAGGACGCGAACCCCTCCACATAGGCCCTGGTGAACTCGTCCTTGCCCGAGGAGATCGCGTCACGTGCCTTGGCGAGGACCGCCAGCGATTCCTTTTCGTCGCCCATTATGGCGAGCGCCAGCGCGGAGAAGGCATGGCCGACCGCCATTGGATTGGCCGGGTAGTAGGCCGAGACGCGCTCGCGAATCTCGTCCGTGTATAGGCTTGCCATTTCCTCGAACGAACGCAGCGAGGTCGTAAAGTCGGCGATCAAGAAATACAGAATTCCAGACACCCGCAGGCTAAGAACGCGCAGCGCCAGGTCGCCGGTGCGATCGGCAATCGTCTGCATCTTTTCTGCATAGCCGAGCCCCTGGGTAACCTCACCGCGGATACCGTGCATGGAACATAAGCCGTGGTAAACGCTGAATACGCCGAACTCATCCGAGCGCGAAGCCTGCAAATTCAGCAGCCTTTTGAGATTGCTCTCGGTCTCGTCGGCGGCCCAGCCGCGCATGGCCTCCAAGGGCACAGTCAATGCCTCACGGATCTCGATTTCTGACTGTTCCGCCTCACCTACCGGCAGAGCAGGCACCTGCGCAAGCGCCTCGCGCAAGTGGGACAGGGCTTCGTCGTTCGCGAAGCGCGCCGAGGCGTGCGCGGCCGCCTGTTCCCAATGCGCAATCGATTGCCGCGGATCCTTGGCCAAAGCGAAATGCCGTGCAATGACTTCGTGCGGTATCAGGTCGTTGTTGGGCTGTTCTCGGACAAGCTGAGATGCGATGCGCCGGTGGAGTTCCCGCCTTTGGGATCCTAGCAGGGTCCCGTAGGCGGCTTCCCTGATGAGGGCATGGCGGAACCGGAGTTTCGGCAGCAGGGTCTCGCCCGTGTAGGCGAGAATATCCGATCGCACCAGACTTTCGATCATGCGATCGAATTCATCGGTCTCGACGTCAAGCACGCGCTGAAGAATGTGGGGGTGAATGTATTGCCCCAAGACCGAGGCGCACTGTGCAACTCTCTTGGCATCACCCAACTGTTCGAGACGATAGGCCATCAACTCCTGGAGCGTCGAGGGAATCTGCTCAGGGGCGGGCCCAAGCTCGTCGCGACGAGGCGTCGTCGGCGTTTGCCCGTCGTCCTTCCGGTAGCCCGCACTGCTCGCAATGTATTGCTCGACAAAGAGCGGATTGCCGCCGGTTAGTTGAAAAATCTGCTCGGCCCGCTGCGCCGAGATCTCGTGATCGGAACTAAGGTTGTCGACCAGCTCCTTGACATGCTGGGGCGCCAGCGGGTTGAGCACCAAAGAGGTGACGTCGGCGCGGCTCGAAGTCGGGTGACCGGCTTCCGGACGTTGTGCGCAGACGATGAGGATCGAGGCATTGCGGCAGCGCAAGGCCAGACTCTGAATGATCTCTCGGGTCGAGGCGTCGGACCAATGCAGATCTTCGAAGACCAGTACAAGCGCGCGGTTCTCGGAACACGCCAGGAAATAACTGATCAGGAACTGGTTGATCCGTTGCCGGATGACCGCCGGCAATACGCGCTCGGAACCGGTGGTTCTGGGCAGGGCACCCAAGAGCGACAGAAGTGCCTGTTCGTTCGATTCCGAACGAAGTCCGATCTCCTTGAGATGGGCCACCGCCTGCCGCCGCACGGATCTCAGGTCCGCCGTAGGCGCCCCGGACAACCGCGAGGCAAGGAATTCGCGAAACGGGAAAAAAGCCGAATCCGCGGTATCCGGAGTACAACGGATCTCGTACCACGCCTCGTCGTCGATCGCGTTTCGCCGCTTGAACTCATGGATCAGGCGTGACTTGCCGATCCCGGCCTCGCCGATAAGAAGGACACACTGACCCAGCCCCTGGTGCGCCATCTCCCAACGATCGTCGATCAACTGCAGCTCACCATATCGGGCCACAATGGGTGGCAGATTTGCGTTGAAGGATGGCGCCGCTGGCCGCCTCTTCGGCCGCTCGCCGATGACCTTATAAATCAAGAGGTCATTCTTGACCTGATCGACGGCAACCGACGTCGGGCCCTCCAGGTCGAAGAAGCGCTGTATCAGCTCTTCCGTCTCGGCGGTAATAACCACACCGTTGTCCGGGGCAAACTTCTGAATCTTCTTTGCAATGTTGATGGCCACGCCCTCTGGCAGCTGCGGAGAGGGTTCGCTGTCCCTGGAGGTGACGACCGGCCCGGTGTGCACCGCCACACGCGCGCTCAGCCGGCTTTCACCTTGCGACGGCAACCGAAATCGTCGGGTTTTCAGCTCGCCAACGATCGCAAGGCCGGCGTGTACGGCGCGCCTCGCGGGGTCCTCGAACACTGCGGGATAACCGAAATAGGCCAGAACGCCGTCGCCCTGGAACTGAGCCAGCCATCCGCCGGCCTCGTCGATCCGTCGCTGACACAAATCCTTGAAGTCGTCGATAAGCGCGCAGTAATCCTCGATGTCCAACTCGGCGCCGAGTTCGGTCGAGCCGACGATATCGCAGAACAGCACCGTCAGCCTTCTCAGCTCTTGATCGGGTTTCGATCCTGCCTGCTTTGCCTCGAAGGATTTGGCCATATCGTGGACCTCAGGCCTCCTGTCGTGGCCAACTATATAGCTATCGCCTAGGCCAGCGCCAACGCACTGGAAAGCCGCTGCCCGGTATTTCAGGCACGGCTTGCCGTTCGAACTGTTGGGCACAGCGTCGGTGAGGCTGCGTGGCGAAACCTGTATGACATTTGTCGCTGACCTTATTCAATCAATAATGTAGGATTAAATGCTGCGGTCGAGCATGATTCTATCGAGGAACCGCATGAAACGGATTTCGGCCTGGGGCGGCGCCCGTCGCTGCCGTTTACCCGCCAGTGCCAGACCTTCGGTCGGGACTTTGTAAGCACCGAGGCTAGCGCGCAGTTACAATGGGTATTGAGGGACGGTACCCGCTTGCTCGGCAGCGTTTTCAAGGTGACCGGGAAACGGCGCCCTGACGAACTAGAACGCGAAAACCATTGGTTTCGGCGCTCGACGACTGGGTCGTTCGGCCCACTTACACATGCAAACGAGTTTGAACTTCAGTTTTCTAATTTCAAACCAGGGAGGGAAGCAATGAAACGCTATTGGGCTACGAGCATTGCCGCGATGGCGGCCATTCTCGCTTTGTCTGCTTGCACCATCAAACGAGAGCTGCCTTCTGCAGGAGACACCGTAGATTTGGGTGTGTTCGTCAACGGCCAACCGCTCGATAAGTTTCTATCGAACCCCGAGGAGACAAATAAAGTCCTATCCGAACTGTTTGGCCCTGGTTTCGCTGGCGATGAGGGCCGGGACAAGCTCAGAGAATTGCTCCAGTCGCTTGACAATAGCCGCCCACTCGGTGGTGTCACCGCCTTCCGGGGCATCTGTGGCTTCTCCACAGCCGAGTTCGCGCGTGCCATCGTAAATCCGAATGAAGTGCGGGAAACGAGGGGACTCATAGGCGACTATCTGTTCGAGTTTGACGGAAACTATAGCAAAAGCAAAGACGGCTTGAAGTACAATGGAATGTGGCCGGGTCATCTTACGGTCGATATGAAGACCGAGACCTACAAGATCGTCGGGGGCCAAAAAATTCTCATTAGGAACAGAACCGAGATCCTGCAATGGCACATCGAAGTGGTGCAGGACGCGAGGCATGACGGTTTCGAGGTTCGCCTGAGACAGGGCGACGCCAAAAACAATCCCAACGACCCTTTCCCGGGCACGGTGGTGTTCCCGCCCGAATCGCTCGATCCTACGAACGACTTCAGTATTTGGGCACGCGGTCTGGACCATAAACTCTGGGCCAAGGGCACGGAAATCGTCGTCCATGACGTCATTCGGTGGATCGGCGACCTGCCACCTGAACGGCTGCCGGACACTCATGAATTCTACAGGCCCTGCAAGGAAAGCTGCATCGACATGATGACCAAGGGTTTTCCGCCTGTCTTCAGAATCGATTTTCCCGAGCAGAGCGGCTATTGCCTGGGGCGCTGCGACCACCCGTTCATCATGAACTCCATGTAGCAGCTTCTCACTTTGACAATTCTGACCCGTGGAACCGAGATGTAGGGGGTTCAAGAACGAGGGGGTCTAGTTGGGTTTTCCGCAGCGGCGCACCAAGCGCCGCTGTCGGTGCGGTGAAGCACGCTTGAACAGGGGTCATCCCGCTGCCCGCGTTCACGCACTAGTGCCGAATTCGAGCTCGAGGATGCGGCCCAGTTTGGCCGCCGCCGCGCGCAGCGCCGGCAGGTGGCCGATGGCCTGGGCTTTGTTCATCCGCGCGACCGGCGCGTGAACCGCCAGGCCGGCGATCACCCGGCCCTGGTCGTCCCGGATCGGTACCGCGATTCCCAGCAGCCCGGCCATGTACTCCTGGTCGTTGACCGCGATTCCCTCGCTGCGGATCCGGTCCAGTTCCTGGCGCAATAGACTGGGATCGGTTTCGGTATTGGCGGTATGCCGGGTCAGCGGCGCGGCGCCGAGCAGCCGATCACAGACCTCCGGTTCCAGAAAGGCGAGCAATAGCTTTCCGATGGCCGAACAGTGCGCTGGCAGGCGGCTGCCCGGTTGCAGCTGGAGACGCAGCGGCCAATCGCATTCGACACGGTCGACATAGACCACCTCGCGGCCGTCAAGCATACCGAGGTTGCAGGACTCGCCGACCCGCGTGACGAGATCCGCCAAAATCTCATGGCCGGCGCCGCTGCGCTGGGCCGCGGACAGCGCGGCCAAGGAAAGCCGCTTCAAGCGATGACCGACAAAGTAGCTGTCGTGCAGCGGCTCGTGCTGCACCATGCCGCTTTCCTCCAACTGGCGCAGGATGCGGTGGGCGGACTGACGGGAAAGGCCGGTTTCCCGCGCCAGCTCCGTAAGGCGCAAGTTGCGCGGACCGCTGACCGCAGCTTCCAGGACAGCGATCGCCTTTTGCAATGCGGACCCCATGGCTATGCCCGTTTCAATCTTTCCCGTCGCATCATCAGCGCCACATATGATACAAAAAATTTGACAAATCGTCCCATTTTTTGTTTAGAATTCGCTCGAGACAAGCGACTAAGCGCGGCCGCACAAAGGTGCTGCGGTGGCGGGAGAAGTCGTGCAAAGTAAAAAAAAAGCTGGAGCCCCGAGCACGCTCCGGCGATCGACAACAAAAAATCGAACAATGGGAGGAAGAAGCAATGTCTACCAAAGGACGCCTAGGAGGCCTGGTTGCCGGCCTTGTTGTCGCACTGGGCCTGGCCCTGCCCGCCGTCGCGGCGCAGGACACCCTGCCGGCGACGATGGAGAAGCCGGGGGGCTTCCCGGAGCGGCCCTTGACCATGATCGTGCCCTACGGGCCGGGCGGCGGCTCGGGCCAGGTTGCCCGCGGCATGATCCAAGGCGTCAAGGACGCCACCGGCCAGGACATCACGCCAGACTACAAGCCGGGCGGCTCTGGCATGGTCGGCTTGAAGACCTACATGGCGGCGCCGGCCGACGGCTACACCGTGCTCGAGCACATCGACGACGCCACCAGCGCCTTCGCCATCGGCAAGAGCGGGATTCATCCGGCCAACGATCTGATTCCGCTGGTGATCTCCCAGATCACCTTCTCTCAGATCTATATCCGAACCGACGAGACGCGGTTCAACGACTGGGACTCCTACGTCGCCTACGTCAAGTCCCAGGGCGGCAAGTCGACCATCGCCAATGTCGCCGGCGAGGGCTCGATGGAAAGGATCAACATGAACCGCATCGCCGATCACTTCGGCATGAAGGTTCAGCAGATCAGCTTCGACAAGGGCGCGCCGCGCTACGGTGCGCTCAAGGGCGGCCAGGTCGACGCGCTGTTCGAACAGCCGGGCGACGTGCGCGGTTTTCTCGAAAGCGGCGACTTCAAGCCGATCCTGACCCTGCTCAAGGAGCGCCCGGCGGCCTTCCCGGACACGCCGTCGATGACCGATGTCGGGCTCGACTTCACGCCGCTCATGCGCTTCCGCGGTTTTTACGTGCACAAGGACACGCCGCCGGAGCGGGTGAAGTGGCTGCAGTGGGCTTTCCAGAAAGGCTTCTATACCGACAGCTACCAGGCCTTCAACAAGAAGAAGTTCATGGATCTCATCCCCAGCTTCCGCGACACCGAGGGGGCCAGGACCCTGATCAACGAGACCATGGAAATCTACAAGAAGACCTACAAGGAGATGGGCCTGATCTAACGGTCCGCTTCGACTTGGCTGGTCGAGACGGAGCTCCGGCGGACCGCACCTCCGCCGGAGCCCGTCGTGAGGGAGTAACGCCATGGGCAGACTGAGCCCCGGCCAATGGTTCGAGGTTGGCGTTTGGCTGGCGGTCGCGGGGCTGGCCTATGGCTTTAGCCTCCAGTTCGATCGCGATATCGAGATGTACCGCTTCGGCGCCGCCGGCTGGCCGCGAATCATCATCCTGCTCATAGCCTTGGGCGCGGTCGGGCAGTTCGTTCAGGATCTGCGCGCCGTGCCGGAGACGGGAATCAAGGAGACCGGTTACTTCGACCGCTTCAGTGAGCATGGCCCATCCTTCTTGCTACGCATGGGCTTGACGCTAGCACTGCCGATCGTCTACGCCGCCTTGCTCCAGGGCATGGGATATTATTTCCTGACCCCGTTCTTCCTTGCCGGCTACCTCTACTTGACCGGCGAGCGCCGAGTGACGGCCTTGATCCTGGTGCCGCTGTTAATCTACGGCACGGTGACATTTATCTTCACGCGCCTGCTCTACGTCGGGCTGCCGACCGGCTATTGGCCGGGGTTCTACGATCTGGGCAACTGGTTCGTGGTCGTTCTCCGCGGATCCTGACGGCGCGGGGGGCGTCACGCAATTATGGAACAATTCATCGCAGGCGCGCTCACCCTGGTCAGCAGTCCGCTCAGCGTGACGATCTTTTTCGCCGGTCTGGTCGGCGGCCTGCTGTTCGGCGCGATCCCCGGCGTCAGCATGCTGACCTTGGCGGCGATCTTCCTGCCGTTCTCGGGGCTCCTAAAGGCCAGCGACGCCATCATGTTCTACTCGGTGCTCTACTGCTCCGGCACCTACGGCGGCGCGGTGACGGCAATCCTGTTCAACATCCCCGGCGCGCCCGAGAACGCGCCAACCGCCTTCGACGGCTATCCCATGACCCAGCAGGGCAAGGCCGGCAAGGCGATCGGCGCCGCGGTGCTCTGTTCGGCCTTCGGCGGCACCTGTTCGGTGATCCTCATGATGATCGCCACCCCCTTGCTGGCCGACGTCGCGGTCAGCCATTTCGGTCCGCCGGAGATCTTTTCGCTGGTCTTCTTCGGTATCGCCGTGGCTTCTTCGGTCGGCGCCCAAACCCTGTGGAAGGGTTGGCTCTCGGTCCTGTTGGGCCTGCTGATGGCGACCGTCGGACTCGATCCGGTGGCGGGCATGGAGCGCTACACCTTTGATTTCGTCTATCTGCTCGCCGGCCTGCACTTCATTCCCGTGATCCTCGGATTCTTCGCCGTTGCCGAGGTCCTGGTCCAAGCCGAGCGCCGTGCGCGCGGTTCTTATGCCATGCCCAAGTTTGTCACCTCCTTCCCGACACTGGCCGAGTTCTGGAAGCTCAAGGTGGCGGTCGCGCGCTCGGTCGGCCTGGGCTTCTTCTCCGGCATCCTGCCCGGCATCGGCGCAACCCTGGCCGCCTTCCTGAGCTACAACGAAGCCGTGCGCTGGTCCAAGCGGAAAGAGAACTTCGGCAAGGGCGAACTCGAGGGCGTGGTCGCCTCCGAGACCGCCAACAACGCCGCAACCGGCGCGGCCATGATCCCGCTGCTGGCGCTCGGACTGCCGGGCGGCGCCTTGACCGCGATGATGGTGGGCGTGTTCCAGATGCACGACATCGAGCCGGGGCCGCTGGTGTTCATCAACACCAGCGACCTGGTCTGGGTCGTCTTCGCGGCCATGTTCTTCGCCAACATCGCAATCCTGGTGCTTGGCTTCGTGGAAACCAAGACCGTGCTACACCTGCTGCGCATTCCCTTCCAGTTCCTGGCACCGGGGATCCTGCTGCTGGCCACCGTCGGCGCCTATGCGGTGCGCAATCTGGTGATGGACGTGGGCGTCATGTTCGTCGCCGGAGTCCTGGCCTTCTTCCTGCGCCGCACCGGCTACTCGATTCCGGGCATCGTGCTCGGCCTGATCCTCGGCAAGCTGGGCGAACAGAACTTCGCCCAGGCCATGCAGCTGGTGAGCTACGATTTTGTCACCTTCGGGAGCCGGCCGATCGTCGCCGTGCTGCTGTTGGCCAGCGTGGCCACCATCCTGACCAACGTTTACCGTGCGCTCAAGGGTTCCCGAAAGACGATTCAAATGTGAGCGAGGCGCCGCGCGGCGCCAGCCGGCGCCGGCGCGAACCGGAAGGACGCAAGCCATGAGTGGAAGGGCAGCCACGACCGTCTCCCCGGCACGGGACGCCAGCGAAGCCAAGGACGCCGTGGCGGCGTTGACGGCACGCGCGCGCGTCGCCATGCGCGGCTTCGCGGCGCTTGGCCAGGCACGCATCGACGAGGCCGTCACCGCGCTCGCCTGGTCGATCTACAAGCCGGAGAACGCGCGGGCACTGGCCGAGATGGCGGTCGCCGACACCGGCCTCGGCAACGTCAACGACAAGATCACCAAGAACACCCGCAAGACCTTCGGCGCCCTGCGCGACCTGCTGCGCGTCAAGAGCACGGGGGTGATCGAGGAGAAACCGGAGCGGGGCCTGGTGATCTATGCCAAGCCGGTCGGCGTGGTGGCGGCGATCTGTCCCTCGACCAACCCGGCGGCGACGCCGATCAACAAGGCCATGATGGCGCTCAAGGGCGGCAACGCCGTGGTGATCGCCCCCTCGCCCGCCGGCGCCGCGACCTCGACGCGGACGGTCGAGCTGGCGCGCGCCGAACTCGAGCGGATCGGCCTGCCCGCCGATCTGGTCCAGGTCCTGCCGCAGCCGGTCACCAAGGATCTGACCCAGGCCTTGATGGAGGCCAGCGACCTGGTGGTCTGTACCGGCTCACAGAACAACGTGCGCCGCGCCTATTCCAGCGGCACCCCGGCGATCGGCGTGGGCGCCGGCAACGTGCCGGTGATCATCGACGAGAGCGCGGACCTGGCCGACGCAGCACTAAAGATCGCGGCTTCCAAGTGCTTCGACAACGCGACCTCCTGCTCCTCGGAAAACGCCCTGGTTATCCTCGACGCGGTCTATGACCAGGCGATCGCCGCCCTCGACGCCGCCGGCGGCTATCTGGTCGACGCGGCCGGCCGGACGAGGGTGCTCGACAGCCTGTGGCGGGACGGCCAGCTGAACCGGCACCTGATCGCCAAGGACCCGGCCGTGCTCGCCGAGGCTTTCGGCCTGCCGCAGGCGGCGCGCAACAAGCGCTTCTTCATGGTCGCGGAGAGCGGCGTGGGGCCCGGCTATCCGCTGTCCGGCGAAAAGCTCTCGCTGGTCCTGACGGTCTACCGGGCGGCCGATTTCGACGCCGCGCGCGACCAGGTCACGGCAATCCTGAACCACCAGGGCATGGGCCATTCCTGCGGCATTCACACGGCCGACGCCGCGCACGCACGGCGACTGGCCGAAGAGCTGGACGTGGTGCGGGTCCTGGTCAACCAGGCGCACACCTTCGGCAACGGCGGCAGCTTCGACAATGGACTCAACTTCACGCTCTCCATGGGCTGCGGCACCTGGGCCGGCAACTCGATCAGCGAAAACTTGAACTGGCGCCACTTCGTCAACCTGACCCACTTGGTGACCACCATCCCAGAGGACAAACCCTCGGAAGCGGCTCTTTTCGGCCCCTACTGGGAAAAATACGGCAAATAGGAACAGGCCCCGTGAACTTCGAGGAACATGCCGCCAAGCCGCTGCTGTCGGAAGCCGGCATCGCCGTGCCGGACGGCGGGCTGGCGGAAAGCCCGGCCGAGGCCGGCCGGATCGCGGCCCGGCTCGGCGCGGTGGTGGTCAAGGCCCAGGTTCCGACCGGCAAGCGCGGCAAGGCCGGCGGTATCCGCCCGGCCGACGACGCGGCGCAGGCGAGCGCCGCGGCCCAAGCGATACTCGGCATGGCGATCGGCGAGCACCGGGTCGAACGGGTGCTGGTCGAGCAGCGCGCCGCGATCGCCCGCGAGCTCTACGCCGCCGTGCTCAGCGACCCGGCCAGCAAGGGGCCGCTGCTGCTGTTCTGCGCCGAAGGCGGCATGGAGATCGAGCAGCTGGCCGCGGCGCATCCCGACAAGATGCTGCGCCTGGCGGTCGACGTGCGCCGCGGCCCGTCGCCGGCAACCTTGCGCGACGCCCTTGCGAAGCTGGGCCTGGCTGCGCTGAGCGATCCGGTCGCGGAGCTGCTCGGCAAGCTCTACCGCGTTTATGCCCAGAACGACGCCGAACTGGTCGAGATCAATCCGCTCGCGGTGACCGAGGACGGCGGCCTCGTGGCGCTGGACTGCAAGTTCTCGCTGGAGGACTCCGGTGCGGTGCGGCACGGCGCGCTGGCCGGCAAAGCATCGCCGGAGCTTTATACACCCTTGGAGGATAAGGCCCGCGAACATGGCCTCAAATTCATCGAGCTGGACGGCGACGTGGGGATCCTGGCCAACGGCGCCGGTCTGACCATGACCTCCATGGACGCGGTCAGCCACTACGGCGGCCGGCCCGCCAACTTCCTGGAGATCGGCGGCGAGGCCTATACCCTGGGCAAACCGGCGCTGGAGGTCGTGCTGTCGAACCCGCGGGTCAAGAGCCTGCTGGTCAACTTCTGCGGCGCCTTCGCGCGGACCGACGTCATGACCGCGGGTATCCTGGAGGCCTGGGACGAGGTGAAACCGAGCGTGCCGGTGTTCTTCACCATCCACGGCACCGGCGAAGCGGAGGCGATCGCCATGGTGCGGGGCAAGCTGGGCATCGAACCCTTCGACGTGATGGACGACGCCGTGCAGGCGGCGGTGGCGGCAGCGCGATGATCGTCCGCCGCAACGAAACCGTGCTGGTTCAAGGCATCACCGGCAAGCAGGGCACCTTTTGGGCCGAGCGGATGCGCGACTACGGCACCGACGTCATCGGCGGGGTCAACCCGAAGAAGGCCGGAACGACGCACATCGGCAAACCGGTCTGGGGGTCCGCGGTCGAGGCCGCGGTGGACGGCCCGGTCGACGTCTCGGTGCTGTTCATCCCGCCGCTGGCCGTCAAGGCGGCCGCGCTCGATGCGGTCGAGGCCGGCGTGAAGAAACTGGTGGTGCTGACCGAACACGTGCCGGTACAGGACGTGATGTACTTCCTGGCCGCCGCCGCCGAAGCCGGCACTCGGGTGGCCGGACCGAACACCGCCGGGTTGGTGACGCCGGGCGAGTGCTTCGTCGGCTTCATGCCCGCCTTCAACGAGCGCGTCTTCAAGCCCGGGCGCATCGGCGTGATTTCCCGTTCCGGCAGCCTGGGCACGCTGATCTGCCTCAACCTGGTGCAGGCCGGCTTCGGCATCTCGGCCTTCGTCGGCATCGGCGGCGACCCGATCATCGGCACCACCACGCGCGATGCCCTGATGGCGCTGGACGCCGACGAACGGACCGAGGCGGTCGTGCTGGTCGGCGAGATCGGCGGCGCCATGGAGGAGGAAGCCGCCGGGTATGCGGCCACCATGGCGAAACCGGTGGTCGCCTTCATCGCCGGCGCCGCATCGCCGCCGGGCAAGAAGATGGGCCACGCCGGCGCCATCGTCATGGGCGACCGGGGCACCTACGCCGCCAAGAAATCCGCTCTCGAAGCCGGCGGCGTCACGCTTCTGCCGACCCCGTCGGGGATTGCCGCGGCGCTCCGTGAACGCTTGAGCGCCGGCGCGTGAGGCGGGCCGTCGCCGCCATCCCAAGCTAGGGGCCTAGGAGCCTGTCCATGTTCGGGCTCGAGCCGGGAATCCTGGCAATGATCGCCTTCGCCATGGCCCTGGGCGGCGTGGTCAAGGGCACGATCGGCATCGGCCTGCCGATCGCCAGCGTCGCCATCATGTCCCAGTTCCTGGAAGTACCACTGGTGCTCGCCCTGGTCACCGTGCCGATCGTGGCGACCAACCTTTGGCAGGCCCTGCAAACCGGCAAGGTTTTCGAGACGCTCCAACGCTTCTGGCCGATGATCGCCTGCCTTGTCCTCATGGTCTGGCTGAGCGCCCGCCTGGTCGTCGAGCTGGCGCCGGAGGTGCTCTACGGCCTGATCGGCATGGCGGTGGTGATCTTCACGAGCAGCAGCTGGTTTCGGCCGTCCTTCAAGCTCTCGCCGGCGGCCGAGAAATGGGCCGGCCCCTTGGCCGGCGCGGCGGGCGGATTCCTGGGCGGTATCTCGACCATGTGGGGGCCGCCCATGCTGATGTATTTCATCATGATCCGCCTGCCGAAGGAGACCTTTATCCGGGCGGTCGGGCTGATCTGGTTTCTGGCCTCGGTACCGCTGGTGCTGGGCTATCTCGAGAACGGAATCCTGACGACCCGAACGGCCCAGATGTCGGCGCTCGCCACCCTGCCCGCCTTTGCCGGGCTCTGGCTCGGCCAGAAGCTGCGCAATCTGATCGACCCTGAGACCTTCCGCAAGGTCGTGCTGATCGCACTGTTCCTGATCGGCCTCAACCTGCTCCGCCGCGCGCTTTTCTAGCGCGTCATCCGTTCGAATAGAATCGGCGCCGGCCCGCTCCCCCTCCCGGCCGCCCACGGGATCGTATGATATGGGCGGCCGGGAG